>CALGAD010000107.1 GCA_937951955.1 uncultured Bacillaceae bacterium | reverse complement strand
TAATTGAATTTGTGTATATTTACACTTATTGTATTATATCATAGATTGAAAACGCACCATGTCATTTCCCTCGACAAAGCCTCTTTTTCATCCTAATAAATAAACGAAGGACAGTTTCCGGTCCTTCGTTTAGCTCTTCCATTTTGGTGGTGTATTTTTGTCCCAATAAATTTCGCCTAAAAGATGATGTTTTTCAAAACCATCGTGATACGTATGGTAGTGAAAATTAAACCAGTATCCTTCACCAGGTCGCTTATCACGCCGGACATGGAATCGTATGATATCCTGGCCTGTTTTTTCATTAAAAACATGAAAGATTTTTTCCCCGAATCCTCCTGCCGGGGCTTCTGTTAATGATAAGTACGTTAAATCTTCCTCAGGGAACTGTTCGGTCACTTCTTTTAATGCTTGTTCGATATTCGGTAAAATGACCGCCTGAAATTCCTCTTCAATTACCGGTCCGATTTTACTACCAAATTTTTCTAACGCCTGCTGTTCTCCTTGCTGTACCGCTTCATATAAAAATTTTTCCCGGACCGAAACAGGGTCAGCTGTTGCTATCAAATCGTATGGACTTGTTTCCTTTACGGTTGTTTGATTAGATTCATAAGCGCGATCATCATCGACGCGATTTACCGGCTGAACCGCATGAACTGGTGCCTGATAAGGCGTGACCATGCCAAAGGTGAGCACTGTAACGAGGGTAACGAAAAACTTCTTAATCCATTTTTTCAATGATATTCACCTTCTTTTCAACACCGACCAAATCACATGTACTTATCTATTATACTAAAAAATTGATCAATGAATCTAGTTTTTAAAGAAAAGTAATATAATTGAAAAAATCGTTTAACATAATGGTCCATATTTTCATAGATTAAAATATATGGCACGGCAAGAAAAGTGCCGAAAATATGGCATGAGACCGTAGCTTTTTTTGATTGAAATAAAAATGATAAGCGTGAAAAGGTCGCATTTAAAGTATTTAATAATACGTTTGCATGGACAATCATATTGAATCGATCATTGCTGGACAACAAGACGATAAATTTCTTGAAGGATTTCGACAACCTGTTCTGTTAACAATGCAACGATCTCAATCGATTTTTCAGTGATGGGCTGGAGTTTCTTCAGCTGAAAATACGATTGTATCTGTTCTTCACTGGAAATTTTCACAAAAAAATCACAGGTGAAACGATGCTGGAACTGTTGGTTCAATAGCTTCGTCAACCGTTTTTGTAAAATTTCATTTAACGGTGTGGAAATTGTAAAAGTAATCATAAAGTTCGCACCGGATTCCTTTTTTAACGGAAACCATTCCGCAGCTAGTTGCTGAAAATCCGCCGTCAGTTCCACGTTACACTGGACAAGCCCTTGTTTATCGCTTCGTGCAGCAAGTATCATTTGAAATTTTCTTGATAGATCGGCTAAATTTACCCAGTCATTCCGTTCCAGCACATGGATTTCGTTTTTTAAATCGTGATCGTAAACTTCTCCTTCTAAAACAACTTTTATATTTTCGTATGCTGTTGGATCAAACATCCTATCATTCCTTTAACCATGACCCTGTCCAAAAATATGACCGGTCAACCTTAATTTCTCGTGCGCAATGATGCAAATCTCACTTCTATTTTATCATTATGTTCCGATCCATTAAACGGACTGACGAAAAACTTTTTGTTTATTATTAAATCTTTCGGAAACAATAAATTTGTACCAAATTTTCCGTTGAGGTGATCGGGATGGAAAAAATCGTCGCGGTTGATCGCAATCGACAAGGAGAAATTATCAGCTTCTTGACTTCTTCGGGTCGGGTCATTTCTTACCGGAAAGCACTGGAAGAAATTGCAGAAGGACATATCGAGTATTTACCGGATCAAGCTGAAGCATTGGAAAATCAAATGAACATGATCCAGCTGGATCAAAGTGATTTTGATCACTATCCACCAATTTATTAAACAGCTTTTCCACTCAGTGGATTTTGCAATGACTGATGACAGTAGCCACCCTTACTAATTGATAATAGCCGTACATGTTTTACACAATAATGGAATAAGATGAAAAAGTAAAATGGCGAATAAATGTTTTTCAAAACAATTAAAAAAGCAGTCCATGTCTTTCATTTGGACTGCTGTTTTCTTATGTTGAATGCGGTTCAGAAACTGTATTCATCCATGTAATAATCCAAAATTCTTCCTGAAGTACAAAATTTATTTGTTATGATACTGCCTTAATTCTTCCAGTCTATCCGGATTATCTTCAAAATATTGCACCAAGTCACCAATCCGGTCGATGGTGTTCCAGCTTAAATGATGCTCAATGCCTTCCACATCATTGTATATATTTTCAGCATCAACACCGATAATCGTTAGAAATTGCTCCAGCAAGTCATGACGGTAGACGAGGCGCTGGCCAATTTTTTTACCCTTCGGTGTTAACGCCAAACCTCGATATTTTTCGTAAACTAAGTATTCTTTTTGATCCAGTTTTTGCACCATTTTCGTTACTGATGAAGGATGGACAGAAAGGGCATCGGCAATATCGGATACGCGGGCATACCCCTTATTTTCTATAAGTAAATAAATTTGCTCAATATAATCTTCCATACTTGGTGTAGGCATGTAACGTTCCTCCAAATCCATTCTTAAATACTATAATACCTTAGTTTTTGCAGGAAAGACAAGGGATGAAGAGGCTAATAATAAACATTAGTTACAATTGTTTTAATTTTTCTTGAAGTTGAACAAAATTCCTTGACTGGAACGTTTTCATATAGTATAGTTGAACTAATCATTAAACGGATGAATACTGAGGCCTTGGTAGAATCGTTTATTGATTGCATTAATTTAGATGGCACGGGTGTGTCAAGGAAATTTAGGAGGAAAAGCATGCAAAACGGTAAAGTAAAATGGTTTAACAATGAAAAAGGTTATGGTTTTATTGAAGTTGAAGGCGGGGACGATGTATTCGTCCACTACACGGCAATTCAAGGTGAAGGTTACAAAACATTAGAAGAAGGTCAAGAAGTTTCTTTTGAAATCGTTCAAGGAAACAGAGGGCCTCAGGCTGCTAATGTTACAAAACTTTAAAATTCGTCCCGATTTGAAAATAAAATGACGGAAATTCGGCTGGTCCTTGACCAGCCTTTTATAATGTTAAATTTTTTTCATAGTCTCGAGACTCTTCCCGATTTTCCTGAGCTGTTCACCCACCGTGCAGTTTTGAATACAAAAGCGGTGAGCGTATCTTCGTCCTTTTTCCTTTTTCAATTGCTTAAATAAAAAACAACCATCGCAATATGTATCGAGTATTTCATCTATATGATTCAACATTTCCTTTCGGCACTTCACCCCGTAATCAACTCCTTAAAAAACGACATTCCTGCTTTCCACACGAATACCATTGATTGCTTGTGTTGCCAGCTGATCTGCTTCTTGATTATCTTTTCTAGGAATTACATGAAACTCTGGCGTCACTTTTAAAATTTTCAATAATCCTTCGATGCGATCGAGCCATTTGCTGAAAACCGGATCGTAAACCGGCCACTCCCCTGCAAGTTGTTTAAGTACTCCCTGGCTATCTCCTTTAATGAGCAATCTCTTCCCTTTTATCGCAATTCCTTGTGAATGCAATTCGTTTAACCGGCTTAAGGCAAAATAAAGTGCGCGATACTCAGCCTCATTATTCGATTCCAAATCGGTCAGTTCCTGATTCCAGCGGTAGCGGATTTTTTTATCCCCTTGCTGGAAATATAAGACAGCGCCAATTCCCCCGTTCCGACTCCCTTTTACATATCCTCCATCAAAATAGAGTTCGAATTGATCCGCTTCCCCTTTGCTGGCCATAACATATTTTTTAATTTCTTTTTTCGTCCACAGAAAGCCTGTTTCATCTTCCAGCTGGATATTTTGGGCTCTTCCCGTTTTTTCAATTTGTTCAATTACCGGAAGAATCTTTTCTATTTCAATCGGTTCAGACGTGAACACTAGTTTTTCATGATCGTTTGCAATGAACTCCCATTTAATCGTTAATCGCATGGAACTCTTCCCTTTATCAAAAAACTTTTAGGCTTTATAATGGTTTATATTAAGTCATTGTAACCAATCATGCTGTTTTTATCATATGGAAAAGGTGTGTAAATGAATGATTGAAGTATTTATTGATGCTGCCAGCCGCGGTAATCCAGGACCGAGCGGTGGCGGAATTATTATTAAAAACCAGGGGATTACTCATGAATATTCGCTGCCACTCGGTACGCTGAGTAATCACGAAGCAGAATTTAAAATATTTCTTAAAGCCCTGGAAATATGTCAGGAGTACGATTTCAAAACGATTTGGCTGAAATCCGATTCAAAAATTGTTTGCGATTCTGTTGATAAACGATTTGTGAAAAATCCCCTGTTTCGTACATATTTAGAAAAGAGTCTAGCCATCGTCGATACTTTCGATTTATTTTTTATTAAATGGATTCCCGAGCGTGAAAATAAGCAGGCCGACCGATTGGCCCGGGCCGCCATTCACAAAAATGATAAATCGTTGGAGGAATGCAATTGAAAAAAACGTATGTTGCGGATGGAATTTTATTATTCATCGCCTTTATTTGGGGTGCCACCTTCGTCGTTGTTCAAAACGCCCTCTCCTTTTTGGAGCCGAATACGTTTAATGCATTGCGATTCTCCATTGCTGCATTCATTCTTTTTGCTGTCCGACTATTTTTGAGTCGAAAAAATCAGTTAAAAATCACGAAGAATCTGCTCATTTCCGGAATCATTTTAGGATTTTGGTTATTTATTGGCTACACTTTTCAAACAATCGGGCTTTTATATACAACATCAGCAAAAGCTGGATTTATTACCGGTCTTAATGTCGTCCTCGTTCCCGTCTTATCGATTTTTCTATTAAGGACGAAACTAGCCGTACCGCAAGTTATCGGTGTTGGTCTGGCCACGGCAGGCCTCTACTTATTAACGATGACCGGTTCTTCCGGGGTCAATATCGGTGATTTTCTCGTCCTGATCTGTGCTTTCGGATTTGCTATGCAAATTATTTTAACAGGAAAATACACGGAGAAATTTCCAACAATCGATTTGACTCTCTGGCAAATTTCAACGGTTGCTGTTCTTTCCTGGATCGCTGCATTGCTTTTTGAGGATTGGTCATTGGCGTTTCAGCCAGCGACGTTCCAGCAAGAAGTATTATTTGCACTCGTTATCACGAGTTTATTCGCCACTGCCATCGCATTTTTCGCCCAGACTCATTTTCAAAAGTTTACAACAGCGACGCACACTGCATTAATTTTTGCAATGGAACCTGTTTTTGCCGCCTTGACCGATTATTTATGGAATGGAGTAACGATGAGTACTTCCGGGATCTTCGGTTCTATTCTAATTTTTACGGGAATGATCCTCGCAGAAATACCCGTAAAAAATATTTTTTCTACAAAGTTTTCAATAAAATCTGGAAAAAGATTGTAAGGACACATATTCGTTCCCTTTCTAAAAAATTGCAACAAAATAATTGTGAATGGGTTCCTTGTTCGGGTTATCGTATTCCGAAAGATCATATAGTTTGTTCGCCGCAATCAGCGTGGTTTTTTCTCCGTATTTTACACACACTAGAAATACGGAGGTGAAGAAACTGGGAAAGGCGAATAATCGAGGAAAAAGAGCACCGTCTGTCAATCCACAAGGATATGCAAGTAATAATCATACAAACCCGAATCCGAAAAGTCAATTAGAAAAACGTTCGCAAAAAAGGAATACAAAAATATAAGATTTTAGCAATCGAAAAGAAAATCCGTGGATATGAAATACCACGGAATTTTTATTTTATCTGTATGACTAAAGAACAGCATACGATTAATGAACAGCCAGTCCTTCAAGAAACTCATTGTACATCGTTAAAATCCGGGTTGTTCCTTTAATGTTCAGGTGCAAAAACTGTTCAATGTCCTTCATCCTGGCCGAATCAATCAAGGCTTCATTCAGGGAAAATTTTAAGGGAACATCGAGTTTAATCGCAGCAAGCTGTTTTGATAATTTTAACAAGTCAAGATCTTGTTCAATCTTTTTGCGAATACTTGGCTTTAATGTATCTAGGGATTGCAACATGTTTTCTATATTGTTATATTCGAGAATTAGTTTTTCTGCGGTTTTCGGACCGATTCCTTTTACACCTGGATAATTATCACTCGGATCTCCTGTTAAAGCTTTGATATCGATCCATCTTATCGGATCATATCCATGTTCTGCGATAAACTGGTCTTTCGTATATACCTCATAGTTGCCGTAGCCTTTTTTCAATAAAGCGACACTGATTTCATCATCCAAAACTTGCAATAAGTCGTGATCACCTGTAAGAATGACTACATCAATTTTCCTTTTCACCATGTGTGCGATGGTCCCGAGACAATCATCTGCTTCATACCCTTCCATACCGATATTCGGTATGGAAAAGGCAGCGACCGCTTCCTTTGCCAGATCAAATTGGGGAATTAATTGTTCCGGCGGCGCCTTACGATTTCCTTTATAATCTGTAAACAAATCATTGCGAAACGTTTTACTTCCCATGTCCCAGCACACCGCTACATGCGAAGGTTGAAAATGATTCATAGCCGTAAACATATGAAGAAGCATACCGTACACACCATTTGTCGGTATGCCTTGGTCATTAATCATAAATTGTCCGGTCGGTGCTGTCGCATAAAATGCACGAAATAATAGCCCCATGCCATCTATAAGAAGTAATTTTTGCTGATGTTTAGACAAATGTTTCACCTCAAATAAAAAAATTTGGAAACTGACTAGTTTAAAATCCAACATAATTAATAGTAACACATTCCTGTTAAAAGTAGCTAAAAAATAAAAATTACCAGGTTCTTGGAAATCCCCATGATGCTATACATATACATAGTTAAACCTGACTGGCTTGATTGTATGTATTTTTAGATCCATGTCCTTTTTTCTTTGTAATAAAATAAAACCGGTCTTTCCGGTTTTAATGATGATTCCCATTATTTCTTTTTCATTGACATGTTACCGTGCACCGATATGATAATCGGTTGATTGTCCATTTTTCCGCAAGCAGGACAAATTTGTTGTTCACGGAAAATCGTACAGCAATGTTTGCAATAATATTTCTGTAACATCGTATCGCCTCCTTTTTTATCAATATATTAAAATTTTAATCTCCGGTTCATTGTTTTTACACAATATTCTAATACCTTCGTCCAATTTTTCAAGAATAATTTTGATTCGGGGTGAAAATTTTTCCTGTTTTTGTCGGATTACGCGAAATTTTTCTTGAATGCAGTTAATCTACGAAAAAAGGTAATTGTACATCCTGAAACGACTGTAAGAGCCGTGTTGATTAATCTTCGTTCCTTATCTATTCATGATTAGAGACCTTATCAGTTACCCATAAATATATTATGTTAATTATCTGTATTTATCTTTTCACTTGATTCCGAAAGAAGTTATTTTACCGTAAAATTTTTCAATGCTGTAAGTATTTCTCAAAATATCGCTAAATGGAAAAGGACTGCTTTTGTTGCAGTCCCCCAAGCTATTCATTGTATAATTTTGTCACGTTTAAAAGTGCAAGTTGTAAATTCATTTCCGCTTCTTTCAAAGATCGGAGAGCTTCATCTGTTTCCGATTCCTCGGTTTCCAAAATCTTGGCAGCGGATTCGAGCGCTTTTGATATTTTGAAGTAATCAAACGTATCTTTATACACAGTCAATCCCTCTTCACATTGAATTTTCTATATTATTATAAATATTTGCCGCTGGAAATATTCCTCATTTTTGGCTCAATCGCCTAGAGAAATGAATCCTGCAAAGCAGTCCAGGGAATGACCGTAAAATTTACAATATGAATGATTATATCCTTTAATAAGGAAAATCTTATTAAAAAAATAAAAGGACTGCAAATGGCAGTCCGGTTCATTTGAGGAATTAATAACGTTTTGTAAGCCATGTTCTGTGCCGGGTACTTTGGCGGCTTTCGCCTCGTACACCGGTGGTAATCATCTGTCTGCAAGGCGGAAAATTCCACCCTGCCCCCTTCCTAGGTTCATTTCCCCGGAAGAGGCGCCCCTACCATAATTTGGGTTTCTCGCTCGTGGGGTTTACCGCGTTCCACCCTTCCAGTTTCCCGGAAGGCTACGTCACTGTGGCACTTTTATAGGTACTCGGACCATATTCATTACTTGCGTAATGAACGTAGGTCCTTTCCCGGCCGTCAACCCAGTTTCCACCGGGTTGCCCTGGCTTATGGTTTCGCCAGGCACGAACACTACGGGCATCTCAGCACCGTGCGAGCATGGACTTTCCTCTGCAAAATGCATCAAGCATTTTACAGCGATTACCCAAACGTTATTAATTCCTCGTATCAATCTACATTTCATTTTAAACAGAAAGAAGCGAAATGACAAGGATTAAAATTTAGCAAAACTGGAAAATTACTCGTACAATTTGTTGCCAAAGACATGTTTTTCCAGATTGCTAAGACGTTTTAATATGTCGAAGTTTGTTGTTCCCGCCGGTGCTTGCGGTTGTTTTTTTACTTCTTCTAACTGTCTTTTTAGCCGCTTATTTTCATTTAGTAATTCTTCGTACTCTTTTTTAAAAATTTCATAATCTTTAATAATTATGTCTAAAAATTGATCTACTTCATCCGGGTTATAACCACGAAATGATTTTTTAAACTCTTTATCGAAAATATCTTGCGCTGTCAATTGAAGTTTCAGAACCAACATTTTCACCCCGATTAATCCACATCATTAATCCTATTTTTCCAAAAAACAGGTATTTTGTCAATTTCCTATTCAGGAATAAACATCATATCACATTTCTATTCATGAAGGCAGCAAAAATTGTCATGATTTAATAATGATCATGACTTCTACCCGAGAAACATTTTACCATAAAATGCTCATTAGTTCTTTCGATTTTAAAAATAATATTTGCTGGTTTGTCAACTTCTACAATTTGATAGATTCACAGTTTGTTAGAGATGAACAAAAAACTAAAACCATCTTTTACGGTTATCGATTGATTCAAGTTATCCGTTTATGATACGGAAAAATGTCACGTCCAAAAGATTTTTTAATGACAACGGTTGATCAAAGCTTTTGCGATAAAAAATATTGAAAAAACAGATAAAAGAAATCCAAGTTCAGGAAATCCAATCATCCGGATGAAAATCGTTTTCGTCATATACGTCAATTCAAAGGAACGACTGGATGGTCAAAACGTGGCTTAAATTGGAGTGGAAGCAAGATGAGTTCCAAACAAATTTTTTATAAATATTTGCGAGGGTAAGAACATTCATCTTCACGAATCACTTACACTATTAAATAAATATAACAAGTGTTAATATAATTATTGAAAAGAATAAAAAGAGAAGCGTTCTGGGCATAAACATACACTCCTTTTTTGTACTGGCAAATGATCGCAATAATATTTTATACAAGAAATTTCGTATAAACAATGTGTTAAACATGGAAAATGTTGGATTTTGCCGAAAACGGAACGAATTTTGCGAATCATAGCGAAATTTGCGCTTACCCGGGAAAACTTCCAAATCGTTCAACTTTCCTTTCCAGCCTGTGAATCCTTTTCAAAATTTCCTGTCGTTCTTCCACTTCACATATATCAAGAGCCGATAAACTTAATTGCAATGCATTTTGATAATCTTTCATTTGGTGTTCGAAAATTTTTGCTGCTTCAATGAAAGCTCCAACCTGTAGTTTGCCTGTCGCATGCTTTGCCACTTCTATCCATGTTTCGAGTGCCAGATCATATTTTTTTTGTTTTTTGTAAAGAAAGGCTAATTCATTTAATGCTTGTAATCGATCGGCGCCATGATAGTCTGCTAATCCCTCTTCATAAATTTCCACCGCTTTATCCACTTCTTTAATATACGAATACCAGTGACCCACCGAGAGTTGTTCCCTGCTTGTTTGTTCCGGATCAAGTCCTAGTAATTGGAAAGATAGATGGGTGTATAAAATAATTAGTGATAAAACATCTTCTTCATTATGCTTCATCACTTCCAATATGCCGTCAATTTCTTTACTTTCCATGTAATCAAAATAAATCATCGGCGCCAGAAAACCCGGAAGATCCCCGTTCCGTTTTATTCCTAAAACCTTTTCTTCCACATTTTTCAATGACACCGATTCGAGTTTATGTTTCCAGAGACGTCTTGCCGCATGCAGCAGATCGAAATGACCGAAGGCAGGTAATTTCGGCAAATTTTCCCGGATAAGCGTATACCGTGTTTGTAAAACAGGCCAGTCAAACGCTTTTCCATTATAAGTGACGAGTGTCTGGTACTTGACAGAACTTAAAAAACTATAATAAAGCGGAACTTCACCCCCGGGTTCCGGCAGGAAATGTTGTTTGACAACAATCTCCTCACCATCCACATACGCATAACCGAGAAGAAAGATCACATTACCGGTCCCGCTTCCGAGACCGGTCGTTTCTGTATCAAAAAAGAATAAATCCCCGGCACGATACCCTTTTGCACTTAACGGGTGATTGAAATCAGCCCTTTGCCAGGCAGCAATCGCTCGATAAAAATCGGCAAATGAATAATTTCCTCGCTTTTCTGTAAGTGGATATCGTTTTTCCCGGATAAAACAGTATCTATCATCAAGAATAAATGGATACACATCGTGTTTTTCCCATTGTTCACGATCGGGAATATTGATTTCCTCTCGCTCCTGTTCAATCTTCTTTTCATCACCGGGAACATCATGTTGATTCGATATATAGGAACGATAAATATTTAATTTATTTTTCAAACTCATGACACTCGCTCCTCATCTCCATCCATAAAATATGTCAACAGACGGATGGCGTCTTTTTTCCCCGTTTCGGACTGATAATCCGTACCGATACACGATGGACAGCCGCTTTCACATGGACACGTTTTGATTATGTGTTTTGCTTCTAAAAAAATCTGTTCAAGTTTTTGATAAATTTCATCGCTCAATCCTACTCCACCCGGGTAGCGATCATAAAGGTAAATCGTTGGTTTTTCACTCATTTCGGCTTTTACTTGGGAAACGACGAACACATCATTCGGATCGGACATGATAAACATCGGTACAATGTTTTTTATCGCATGACAAACACCGAGCAAACCTTCCTCCAGACGCTTCTCAGGGAATTCTTTCAGTTCTTTGTCTAAAGAAACCCATGTGGCTGTTGTATGCAATATTTGTTCAGGTAAGTGAATCGGTCCGGAACCAATATTTTCATGGGTTTCAAATTTGATTTTTTTAAAAATTGTCGGTATTGCCGATACGGCTACATCCCCATAATAAATTGTGGAACGTTCCGCTTTCCGCTCTTTATCAATATCCAGCACCTTTAAATTGACGGCTAAATTAGCATCTGTGTAATAATCGACTTCCACTTCTCGAACAAAGGCCTTTTTCTCTTCCCAATCTAAAGTCTCCACTTGATACTGTACACCTTGATGAAGATAGATGGCCTCTTCGTGCAGGAGCGTTAAAGCACTGAACGTGTCCATTTCCCCGATTACTTTCACATTTCCCCGCTCCGTCTGGTCGATGATCACGACATTTTCCTGGGAAGCAGATCGGAGACTGATTTCATGGGCTGGAAAAGCATCGCTCATCCAGTAATATTTTTTGCCGCTCGGGACCAATATTTTTTGTTCGGCTAAATAATCCAGTACATCCTCGATATCGAGATTACCAAAAGTTTCGCCTTGTTTAAATGGCAGTTCATATGCAGCACATTTGATATGATCGACTAAAATAATCGGATTATCGGGATTAATTCGGGCGACTTCAGGCGATTGTTTAAAAAAGTAATCGGGGTGCTGGATAATATACTGATCGAGCGGCGTTGAACTGGCCACATATATGACGAGGGATTCCCCCTGTCTTCTCCCTGCCCGTCCGGCTTGTTGCCAGGCGCTGGCGATAGTCCCCGGATAACCAGTCATAATGCATACTTGCAGCTGACCGATATCGACACCTAATTCCAGGGCATTCGTACTGACAACGCCGTATATTTCGCCATTTCTTAATCCCTGTTCAATCTTTCGCCGTTCGGTCGGTAAATAACCGCCGCGATAGGCCCTGATGCCTTTTGCGATCACTTTATCCTTAATTAATTCTTTCAAGTATGTGAGAATCACTTCCACTCTCACTCGACTTCGCGCAAAAACGATCGTTTGAATTTTATTTTTCAAAAATAAGCTGGCCAGCTTCCGCACTTCCAGCGTTGCACTTCTTCGAATATTGAGGGGTTTATTCACTATCGGCGGATTGTAGAAAACAAAATGTTTTCTTCCACTCGGCGCCCCATTTTTATCGATTAATTGCATCGGTTTCCCCGTTAAGGCTTCCGCCAGTTCTTTCGGGTTCGCAATCGTTGCCGAAGTGCAAATAAATACGGGATCACTACCATAGAACTGACAAATCCGTTTTAAACGTCGAATCACATTCGCTGTATGACTTCCGAATACACCGCGATATGTATGTAATTCATCGATAACGACAAATCGTAAATTTTCAAATAATGATACCCATTTCGTATGATGGGGTAGAATACCGGTATGAAGCATATCCGGATTCGTAATGACGATATGACCGGCTTTACGAATTTTTTGCCTGATCGCAACCGGTGTATCGCCGTCATACGTATAACTATTAATCGATATATCGGCGATTTCAATCAGTTCATTCAATTCGCTTTTTTGATCATAACTTAATGCTTTCGTCGGAAAAATATATAACGCACGTGTGTTTTCATTTTCTAAAATTGTCTGTAACACCGGGAGATTGTAGCATAATGTTTTTCCTGATGCCGTTGGTGTAACCGCGGTAAAACTAACTCCCTGCATACCATAGTCAAACGCTGTCTTTTGATGGCTATACAATTGGGTTATCCCGCGCTTTTCCAGCGCCTGCTTTAGAGAGGGATGCAGTGTATTTGGTAAAGGGACGTAGGTCGCCTCTTTTTCTTTAATCGTTTCCCAGTGAACAATATTTTCCCGGATGTCAGGATTATTTTTCATCATTTCCATTATGTCTTGCAGTGATTGTTTACCGAACATGAGATCACCCTTTTCATTCTTTTACCGCCAGAACTTCTCATATTTCAAATTATATCGAATAAACGTTCGAATGGAAAGATGAACTGTGGCATAAGAAAAAGCGCGCAAAACTCTGCGTGCTTGCCGTTCTCGAAACCGGATATTTCAGTTCCATCAAGTCAAGTTTTAAATAATGAGCTCACATTTTTCATCGTTCCGGCTAATTGATTGACTGTACCGATTAACTGTCCGGCCGTTTTAATCATTTTATTAATATCGAGATAACCCTCTTTCGTCTTAAAAGCGTCGATGAGTCGCGGTCGCTGATAAGGTGCAGGAATAAGGGGTGGATGAAATTGCGGAAAAAGTGGATACGGCCCTCGTTCTTTCATATAAACGGAATGGAGCGGATTATCAAAAAGAAAAGGAACAGTATCACCATTATGATGAAAAAAACCGGACGGATCGATATGGAATGGCTGGGTCCTAAAAAAGTAAGGTTCATGTAACGGGATATGATTACGACCAAAAAAGGTTCGCGGTGGTAATCGGCGAGCGCTATTGTTAAGATCATATAAAAAAATGTGAGGTGAATAAGGGTGATAATAATAATTCCTGTCGAACATATATTTTCACCTGCTATCAATTTTTCATCCGGTATATACCTAATTTATGAAAAAACATTCTATTCAGTGTCTTCCTGTTTCAAGCTGTACAGCTCGGAACGTAATTTTTCCAGGATATAATGAGTCGAATTCACATAATGTTTAAAGCGTCGATAATCTGTTGCAGGATAAAAGGCCTGAACCGAGATTTCTTTAAAATTTTCTTTACAAGCATCGATTTGTTGCGGGAATAGATTTCGAGGTTTTTCCTTCCTGACCCATTCTGTAGCCATTTCACACCATCGTTCGGCAATTGTGTGTGCCTCATCGACAAATGGTTTAACTTCCCCATAAAAATCTGCTTCCTTCCCTGTTTGTGCTTGACTGGCATAAATATTTTCTATTTTCTTTAGATATTCGAGCATCTGTTTCGTTTGTTCCATCACGATTCTCGATTGTTCCATTTCACAAAACTCCTATTTCAATCGTTCTTTATTCTCATGTTTATAATATAACATGACAATCGTCTAAACAATTGCTATCGGCCTTTTCAGCTGGAGATAATCTGGCAATAAAAAAACGAATAGACAGGCTATTCGTTAAACAGCTTCTTTAGTTATGGGTAACTCCTGTTTTTTGTTGTTCTTCGTAATCAAATGAATCGATTCTACCAGATGATCGAATCGTGCTTCCAGTATTTTTGTTCGCTGATTGATTTCCCGATGACAGGCGAACGACAATTGTTGATCTATTTCATCCAGCATGAACTCCAACCGTTGAATTTGCTTAAGAAGATTCTCTTTCGCAAGCATACCCACTCTCACAAGCATCCCCCTTCATCCAGTTTTGTGTATGCTTTCGTCATAAAACTCGTTCTTCCTGCCCGGGTGACAAAACTAGAAAAATTTCGCTAAAAATAGTCGTTTTTTGACAGAAAAAACGCTCTTTTGTATGAAAAACTAACATTTGAAAATACTAAAACCAGGAGGTGAATTTTTTGGCAAAAAAGAAGAAGAAAAACCGCGGTGCTGAAAAAGAGAATCGCGCATACACAAAAGCTGCCGAGGGAAATCCAAAATTGGCGGGCCCCAATCGGCCATCCACCTGATTTCAATAAAGATAATTTATGGTACAATGCAAGGAGTAAAACTCCTTGCTTTTTTGTTTCTTATGAAAAAGCAAGATCTTTTATAAAAGTCATATAGGCTATTTTCCTTTGCTTTTTCACATATTTCTCGGTGACAGGTCCTATTCTTTTCATGGCTGGTTTTGCAAACCACCTATTTTGAACAGGGCGGTATGAATCCCAGGACCTGAATTGAACCGATGGATGGTCAACCATGGGATATGTTAACCGTAAAATCGGTGTCTTTAGCTTAATTATTCCGTTCATAAATTGTGCGAAATCCATTCGAGAACCGGTCGGTTCCACACTTTTTGCGAAATCGAGGAATTTTTGCTGGAGATTTTGTGAAAATAAAATCAATGCTAACCGTTTACCTAATTCGATCCGTTCGTGAAGATCCGTGAATTTTTTCACGGGACAGCCGTAAAGTATCCCTTCTAGTGTGGGCAACAGAACAAAGCTGTAAGAAAAACGATCCTGAAACTGGTAAGGGATTGATTGAAAGACAAGGCGCTGATTCTCCTGATTATTTATGATAGGTTCCTGGATTAAATTTTGCTCATTAATGATAAGCGCATAAAGAAGGCGCTGTTTATCACGTTTTTCCCAAAACCGCAGCCACTCTCTTTGCATAAAACGAGAAACTGAGAAATATGGTAGTAGGTGAAACAAAGGTTTGTTAATAACCGTCGAATAATGATAGAGCAATAATTGGGGATAGACATCTTGAAAAATGAGCCAGTTCGCTTTTTCGTAGATCGTAAAAATGGCCCGGCGAAAATTTTTTGAAAAAATTTTTGTAAATAAAATGCCTTCTAAATCACACATATGCCAGCCCGCATTGCGGGATACGAATCCGGCTAACAGGCTCCACTGGATTTCCGGATACCGGAAATAGAAAGATTCGTAACATTTTGTCCGGGAAATATTGTCCTTATTCCCTTTTTTCGTCTCGTTTTGAATGTGGTAGATGAGCTTTTTCTCAAAGCTGTCCTTCAGCATGTCTCCTCCTTAAAGTGTACAAAATCGAGGTGATCCATTTGGAAATCCGTTATCCGAACGGTAAAATTTATAAGGGGAAAGAAATAAAGAAAAAAACGACTGCACCTATCTATGGGGGCCGGGGAATGACCCTGGAAGAAGATATTAATGCATCTAACGAGTATTATTTAGCAAATGGTATCGCGGTTATTCATAAAAAACCGACTCCGGTACAAATTGTCCAGGTCGACTACCCCCATCGCAGTCGCGCCGTGATTAAAGAAGCATATTTTAAAACTCCATCCACGACTGACTATAATGGTGTGTACCGGGGTAGATACATCGATTTTGAAGCTAAAGAAACGAAAAATACCACATCATTCCCATTGAAAAATTTTCACGAACATCAAATTCAGCATATGAAAGGTGTAGTTGCCTGTGGCGGGATCAGTTTTGTTATCATTCGTTTTTCAACAACAGAGGAAGTATTTTTACTGGAAGCAAAGCATTTGTTACGATTTTGGGAACGAATGCAAACAGGTGGACGAAAATCCATTACGAAAGAAGAAATCGAGCAGTTTGGAAAAAAGATTCCTCTTGGCATCCAGCCGAGAATTGATTATATTAAAATAATAGATTCCCTATACAGCGATATTCTCGACTGCTGAAACTTTCCGTACCAATATTTTATGGGAATGATTCCATCAGCTATTTAATCGATTTTACTTGATGGAACGAAAGGATGGTATACATGAGTGAACAGTATAAATCGAGATTGGAAAAACGTAGAAATCAAACTAAAAAGAAACCAGGTAAAAAGAAAGGAAAAGGAATGTTTAAAAAAATATTTCTCATATTACTTGTGATATTTTTCCTCTGTTTAGTTGGTGGCGTGGCTACAGCTGCCATCATGATCAGTAAAGCGCCTGAATTTGATCCCGAAAAACTGACAACACCGGTACCTTCCACGATATATGATATGAATGGTGAACCGGTTGCCGAAATTGGTACCGAAAAAAGAGATTTAGTAGAATTTGATGAAATTCCGAAACTCGTTGTCGATGCGATCATCGCAACGGAAGACTCGCGATTCTTTAAACATACCGGAATCGATCCGATTCGTTTGGGTGGAGCAGTTATTAGTAATATTACCGACGGATTTGGGTCCCAGGGTGGAAGTACGATCACCCAGCAAGTTGTCAAGATGTACTTTTTAACACATGAAAAAACGATAACCCGGAAAGTTCAGGAAGCATGGCTTGCATTGCAATTAGAACGCCATTTTTCCAAGGAAGAGATTTTCGAACTGTATGTCAACAAAGTGTCGATGGGCGGCAATGTTTACGGAATTAAAGAAGCCGCGAACACGTATTTCGGTAAAGAATTGGATGAATTGACATTGCCCGAGGCAGCGATTATTGCCGGTCTGCCCCAGCGTCCGAATGCATACAATCCTTTTGTCAATCCTGATTTAGCAGATAAAAGGAAAAACACCGTATTGCACTTAATGCATCAGCACGGATATATTACCGAAGAAGAAATGCTAGAAGCCCAGGAAGTGCACGCATCTTCGTTAATTGTTGAACAAGAACAAGAGTCTGATGATGCATATTTAGACTCCTTTATTGATCAAATCATTGATGAAGTCGAAGCATTAGGCTATGATCCTTTCACCGAAGGATTGCAAATTTATTCGACCCTCGATCCGGAAGCGCAAAAAACAGTGTACAATATTTTAAATACCGATGAATACGTCAAATTCCCTGATGATCGTCTGCAAGCCGGGGTTGTCTTGCTCGATACATCGACTGGTGAAATTCGTGCCATTGGTGGTGGACGGAACCAGGAAGTGCGCCGTGGTTATAACTTCGCGATGGATATTCAAAGACAGCCTGGTTCGACGATTAAACCAGTCCTGGCTTACGGTCCGGCTATCGAAGACTTTAAATGGTCCACGTATCATCAAATGGCAGATGAACCCCATACGTATTCAGATGGAACAAAACTAAGAAACTGGGATAACAGTTACAAAGGTGTTCAATCGATTCGTTATCACCTGGCATATTCCCGAAATATCCCGGCCGTTAAAACGATTCAAGAAGTCGGTCTGGAAAGAGCGAAGGAATTTGCCGAAGGTCTGGGAATTCCTTTGCCGGAAATCTATGAATCGTATGTTCTCGGTGGTTTTGATACCGGGGTCGCTCCCGTCCATATGGCCGGTGCCTTCAGCGCCTTTGGTAACGGTGGGATATATAATGAACCTCATGTCATCCGGAAGATAGTATTGGCTGACGGCGTTACGGAAATTGATTTAAAACCTGAGCCAAAAGTAGCGATGAGTGATTATACGGCGTTTATGATTACTGACATGCTTCGTTCTGCCGTACAATACGGCACCGCAACCCGGGGCGCCGTATCCGGAGTTCCTATCGCTGCAAAAACAGGTACGACAAACTACACGCCAGATGAACTGGAAAAATGGGATGTCACGCGCAAAGACTCACCGGATTCCTGGTATGTCGGCTATTCACCGTTATATACTGCAGCCGTCTGGGTCGGTAACGAACAGAAAAAATATCCGACGGAAAAACGACTGCCGGCGGAAATATTCAAAGACTTAATGACAGAAGTTCATAAAGGGAAAGATGTACCGAACTTTAAACAGCCCGAAAGTGTCGTTAAAGTTGGCGTTGTTAAAGGCTCAAATCCGCCACAATTGCCAAATCCTTTCACTCCAGAAGATCAGATCGTTTATGAATATTTCGTGAAAGGAACGGAACCGACAGAAGTTTCGCAAGAATTGGAGGAAGTACCGCCTGTTCAAAACTTAAAAGTAGACTATGATGAAGAAAACTATGTTGCTACATTAACCTGGGAATATCCCGATGTCGATGAAGTGGAATTTGAAGTACGTGTGAAAATTGATGGCAGTAACGAACAGACAGTTACCACTACTTCGGCAACTGGACTGAATATTGAGCAAGTCGAACCGGGACACGAGTACACATTTATCGTCATTGCTAAACTTGGTGAACAAGCCAGTGAACCGGCAACAGTCCCGTTAGATACGACTTCGTTTATCGATGATATTCTTGATGGGCTTTTCCCGCCGGATGATGAGGATGAACAACCAGGAGATGGAAATAGAAATGGCAATCATAACAATGAACCCGGGGAAGAACCGGATCAAGATCATCCTGAAAATCCTGGAAACAATGGCAATCCGGATGATGGCGACAATCCGAATGAAGGAAATGGCGAAGGTGAAGATGATTCAAACGATCAGGGAAATCATACCGGTTCAGACCGCAGAAAGGAGAATAATAAAAACCGCAGTGCTTTCTTCTGGCCACCAGCCAATTTTCAGGGAATTCTCAATGAAAAACGGTTTGTCAGTTAATAGCCCACAAAAAAGTGACTGGAATTCCATTTCCAGTCACTTTTTTATTTACTATTTACAGTTTGTTCTGCTATTCCTTTCGTCCGTTTCTTACCTTCCCGACATAAAGATAGTAGCGGACATTCCAGGCAATTCGGATTTTGCGCCTTGCAGTGATACCTTCCGAAGAAAATCATGCGATGATGGGTAATGGACCATTCTTCTTCAGGCACTTTTTTCATTAATGTTTTTTCAACTTCCAGTACACTATCTTTCCAACGACAAAATCCTAATCGTTTACTGACTCGCTCCACATGTGTATCGACGGCAATCGCCGGAATTCCAAAAGCAACAGATAAAACGACATTGGCGGTTTTCCGCCCCACACCTGGTAGTTCCATGAGCGCTTTCCGGTCTTGCGGTACTTCGCCATTATACTTTTCAATTAACATTTTACATAGCTTTTGAATATTTTTGGATTTATTACGATAAAGCCCGATCGAACGAATATCTTGTTGCAATTCTTCCAGGGGAACCTGGAGATAGTCTTCCGGTTTTTTGTATTTCTGAAACAATTTTTCCGTTACCCGGTTTACCATTGCATCGGTGCACTGGGCGGATAAGACAACAGCGATTAATAATTCAAAAGGATTGGAATGATTTAACTCACATTGGGCATCCGGAAACATTTCGCCCATGACATCAAGACAATAACGAATTTCTTTTTTCGTTAACATGATGACACTCCTTAATTCTCCAGCCAATTGTAAAACGGTACTTTGTTCGTCTTTTTCTTAGGTTGTTCGACGGTTCCTATCTTTTTTTGTTGTGTCCGGAATTTACGAGAATGCTGTTCTGCTTGCTCAACCGTGGTAATACCGTTCTTTTTCCATTCAAACAAGATGCGATCAATATAGCGGAAGCTTAATTTTCCAGAGAGAACTGCTTCTTTCAAAGCCTGTTTAATAAGGGCAGGGCTTTGCTTATCTTGGTCTATCCACATCGAGAGCGTTTCACATTCAATCGGTGAAAGCGGTCGTCCGAACTCCTGTTCAAAAAGAGTGAAAATCTCCCCTTCTTCTTGTTCTTTCTCCTTCTTTTCTTCCTTGAATTCATCGATGATATATTGATCAATTAACCGCGTCCATAACGGTTCTAAACTATATTTTTCATAATAAATGCCATCTTCCCGGTACCCTTGCGTAATTTCAATATACCCTCTTTGCAGAAGGGATGCAAAAGTTTGGGCACACTGTTCCTCTGATAGCATCATGCGTTCCGAAATTTCTTTATGGGTCGGGAATTCCTTCCCTTTTTCAATAAAAGCGTATAAATGAAGAATAACCATACATTCAATATCAGTTAAGCCGATTTTTCGATAATAACGGAATAAAAAAGAGGGTATTGCGACAACCCCTTCTTCCAGCATCTGTAAACCTATTTTTTTATTCATACGTATGCACCTCAACCATAGTATACCATGAATTACTCGATTCGGTAACGGAATTAAGAGAAAGAAAAATTTTGCTAAGAATCATCAATCATTTTGTTTACATAAAAATTCGGGGTTCATAGAAATTGGCCATGTAAAAAGGCCCGGAATGTCCGGACCTTTGAAATAAACATTTTATGGATATAAACGGTTTAATAGACGCGGGAATGGAATCGTTTCTCTTACGTGTTCAGCACCGGATATCCAGGCGATCGTCCGTTCCAAACCGAGTCCGAAGCCGGAATGCGGTACTGCTCCATATTTGCATAATTCTAAATACCAGCCGTAATCTTCAAGAGGTAGGTTAAATTCTTCCAATCTTTGTTTCATCAAGTCATAATCGTAAATCCGTTCCGAACCACCGATGATTTCTCCATAGCCTTCCGGTGCAATTAAGTCAGCACAAAGGACAACGTCATCCCGATCCGGATGAGGCTGCATGTAGAAAGGCTTGATGGCCTTCGGATAATTGATGATAAATACGGGCTTTTCAAAGGACTCAGCAATCGCCGTTTCATGTGGAGCACCGAAATCATCGCCCCACTCAATATCGTCAAAGCCCTTTTCATGTAATAGTTTAATCGCTTCATCATAAGTAATGCGCGGGAATGGCGCTTGAACTTTTTCCAATTTAGATGTATCCCGCTCCAGTAATTTTAATTCAAGCTGACAATTTTTTAATACTGATTGAACGAGATGGGTCACATATTCTTCCTGTATTTGCAAACTTTCATCATGGGTACAAAATGCCATTTCCGGCTCAATCATCCAGAATTCAATTAAATGACGGCGGGTTTTCGATTTTTCTGCCCGGAAAGTTGGACCGAAGGAAAATACTTTGCCATAAGCCATGGCGGCTGCTTCCATATAGAGCTGTCCACTTTGGGTTAAATACGCATCTTCATCAAAGTATTTCGTATGGAACAGTTCGGTTGTTCCTTCCGGAGCACTGGATGTTAAAATTGGCGGGTCGATTTTTGTAAAGCCACGATCATTGAAAAACTCATACGTTGCCCGGATTACTTCGTTTCTGATTTTCATGATCGCCCACTGCTTCCGTGAACGAATCCAGAGATGCCGGTGATCCATTAAAAATTCAACACCGTGTTCTTTTTTCGTAATCGGATAATCTTTGGCTTCGCTGATTAATTCAATATTGGTCACACCTAATTCATAACCGAAGGGAGACCGTTTATCTTCCCGAACGACCCCCGTTATGTATAAAGAAGATTCCTGGGTTAATGATTTCGCTAATTCAAACACTTCTTCAGGTACTTCGTTTTTGACGATAACTCCTTGAATAAAGCCTGTACCATCGCGTAATTGTAAAAAGGCAATTTTTCCACTAGAACGTTTATTGGCAAGCCAGCAGCCTATCGTTACTTCCTGGCCAACGCGATTTTTTACTTCAGCAATCGTTGTCTTCAAACTTTTTCCCTCCAACTTCTATTGCAAGATAACTTGAATCTCTATTATTATACAACTTCCCTTTTTTTGGCACAATGACCTTCCACTTATTTCCACTTTTTCTCAACAAAACTATGAATCCGTTCCGCGGCATCTTCTAATAAATGGAGACTTGTCGCATACGATAAACGTATATAATCCGGTGCACCGAAACCAGAACCCGGTACAACCGCTACATGTGCTTCTTCAAGAATCGCTTTGGCAAACGCATCGACAGAATCGTACCCGCACTTTAAAGCAGCGATGCGTACATTCGGAAATAAATAAAAGCTGCCCTGGGGTTTTACACACGAAAATCCAGGAATTTGTTTAATTTTGTCATAAAAAATATCGAGTCGTCGTGAAAATTCATCTACCATTTGTTCTACTATACGCTGATCCATTTTGTATGCAGCGATCGTCGCATACTGGGAAGGTGTTGCTGGATTCGATGTACTGTGACTGGCAATCGTTGTCATCGCTTGAATGATCGCTTCATCGCCAGCGGCATAACCGATACGAAATCCGGTCATGGCGTGGGATTTCGAAACACCGTTAACAAGAATCGTTTGCTGTTTTAATTCAGGAGAAATTTCGGCGATGGAAACGTGCTTGTTATCCCCGTATACTAATTTTTCATAAATCTCATCGGAAATGATGACGATATTATGCTGCAAACAAATTTCACCGATTTTTTCCAGCTCATCCCGGGTATAAATCATGCCCGTAGGGTTGCTCGGTGAATTGAGAACAAGTGCTTTCGTCCGTTCGGTAATTCTTGCGGATAATTGTTCAGGGGTGATTTTAAAGGCGTTTTCTTCCTTTCCTTCGACAAAAACCGGTGTGCCTCCAGCTAATTTGACTTGCTCGGGATAGCTGACCCAATACGGCACGGGAATGATCACTTCATCACCAGGATTTAGCAAAGCTTGAAAAATTAAATAAAGTGCCTGTTTCGCACCATTCGTTACGATAATTTCGGACGGATTATAATTGAGGTTTTGATCGGTCGCTAATTTTTCACAGATGACCTGTTTTAATTCCATTAATCCACTCGATGGTGTATACTTGGTCAATCCTTTTTTCATTGACTCATATGTAGCTTCAATAATTTCCTCGGGTGTATTAAAATCCGGTTCCCCTGCCCCCAAACTAATCACATCGATTCCCTGCGCCTTCATTTCCTTTGCTTTAGCGGTAATCGCTAAAGTGGCTGATGGAGATAAAGATGCAATGCGACTTGCTAATTCCATACGATCTCTCCTTCCATTCGGTTCTTTATAAATTGAACACCCGATACCATTCACCTTCATAAAAATCTAAATAAAGGATGCTGTAGCGATTGTGCTGATCGATATAGGTAACTTCATAGACGGGTGTATTTTCAACCATGCCATACTTGATCCGGAGAATCTCACGCGGTCGACTTCCCTGGGAAAGATCGGGTAGCCCGTACTGCATGATCGAAAGAACCTCTTCCCTACTCAATCCCTCTTTTTTTTCTTTAATGATCATATCCTTTTCTTTATCCTCCGGAACCCAGACGATGAGGTCTTTACCATCTTGATCCGTTCCTTCCACAATCATGTATGCATCTTGATAATGGAACCAATCAACGTGATCGATGGATACGAGTTCGGCGGCTTCCTGTGCCCTTGCAATCGCCATAGTTTGTTTTTCTTCTAAAGGTGTCGTTGACTTGTTATAAATGACGACAAGAGCAATAATCGACAAAATAAAAAACAGACTGATGCTGGTAATGACTATTTTTTTCATACGAATCCTTCCCTACTATGATGGACATTCATTCTTTTTGAAGGAGCCTCTCAACGTAACATTATAACAAGAAAACATAAATTTGTTCAGGTAAAACTATATTAATCATTTGTTTTTTTTCTAATCAGCCGGTACAACTCTCCGAAAGAAATCTTTTGTATCTCTGGAGAAGCAATCGAATCAACAAAATAATGGCCATAATTTTTTGTATAAATGCGATTGTCAAAAATTATGAAATAACCTTCCTTATTTTTATTTGCAAGTAAATGGTTAAAACCCTGTTTAAATCGCAGCACGGCAACGGGTATAGAATACGCATAAAATGGATTTTTCCCCTCATTTTTTAACCGTTCCGTCTTGCCAACGTGAACTGGATGGTCCGGGGCCATAAAAGGCAGGCGCACAATCACGAGGGCATCGAGATCCTGATCCTGCTTTTCGATTCCTTCCCAAAAGGTATTGGATCCGAAAAGAATTACCTTATCCATACGATCGAATTGTTTCAACAAACGGCGCGGACTTCCTGATGATACGCCCTGAGCGAGTAAAATGTAATCGTCAATTTCCTCGTAATTTTTCACTTCCTGGAATGTCTTTTTAATCATATCTTGCGAGGTAAACAGCACTAAAATTCTTCCCTTTAATGCTTTGGCTAATGAGGCAATTTGCCAGGCAATCTGTTGAATAAACTTTGTTTCATCCATTTGTTTTATATCGGGAAGATCGTCAATGGTGAATAAATTCGTCTTGAGAGCTTGGCGATGGGCTGTAAATTGTTTCAGATTTACCGGAAATTCACCTAACCCGAGCTCCTCCAAAACAAATGTAAAAGAATTTTTGACAGTTAACGAATTGGAAGTCAAGATTATGCTATCCATTCGTGAATAAACATTTTTGGCTAAATAATCACCTACGTGGACCGGTTGACTGATAATCGTTACAGATGTAGGGCTATGTCCGTCGCTTTCTGCCCAGATAATCCGCTCATCCCCGCCGTGAATGAAATCATTGTGCAAAAGATTTAAGTCGTGTAGTTCCAGTAACACTAAGGAAAAATCATCAAGGAGAATCCTTTCCTTTTCTTTCAAATTTATATAGATTTTTTCTAATAAATAGTAGCACTGTTCTAAAGCGGTATACATTTGTGTAAAAGCATCGTATACTCTTTCCCAGCTATAGCGTAATGTTTTTTGGGCGGAAAAATCGATTTTCATGCTCAGTTTACCGGCATTATACATCATGGAAAAACAATGGTGATAAAACTCATCGATTTTCTCCGAAAAATTTATGATACGATTTTCTACTTGATCTATAGAATAAGAGAAATTGTTTCCATAGGTCTCAATTGTTTGGAAGATAAGGCTTAATAATCTCATTTGCTCCCGATTTCCGAGACGGCTCAATAAAAATTTAATATGACGATATCCCGTCCACCGGCCGAAATATTTCGCCGCATCCGCTTCGAAATGATGGGCTTCATCGATAATTAAATAATTCATATCCGGAAACACACCGCTCGCTTTTGTTAAATGGAGCATTAAAAAATGGTGATTCGTCACGATAATATCGGCATTTTGGGCATTCGCCACAGCCCGATGATAAAAATCGAATTCCGTCCAAATACTGTCCTTCACTGTCCAGGCGGTTGCAGCAACATTGATCCGTTTCCAGAACAGTTCCCCACCGCTCGATAAATTCAGTTCACTAACATCTCCGCTCGTTGTTTCCAGAAGCCAGACAAGGATTTGCATTTTCGTAATCGTTTCATCATAATGCTCATCTTCTTGATTGAGCATGATGACGAATTTCTGTAAGTCTAGATACTGATTTTTCCCTTTTAAAATTTGCGTTTTTACAGACTGCTGCAATAGCTTTTCAACTTGCGGTATGACATGTTCAATAATATGTGATTGTTGACGGATGGAATGGGTGGAAATAACGACGGGTTTTTTCTTTCGGAAAGAAAACAGAACCGCCGGGATTAAGTAAGCGAACGTTTTATTTAATTTCGGTTCCGTTTCGATCACGGCAATCTCTTTCTGTTCCAGAGATTTGTATACGAGCTGGATCATTTCCGTCATTCCCTGACGGTGTTTCAACTCATCAGGTAATACGTCAAGAATATCTCCCGTGACATGCAATAACTGATCTTTCCTTGTTTTCGTAATCGGACTGCTATCTTCTCTTCTGCGTAAAACGATACCGTGATGTTCAACCCATTGCTCCGGTAACTTCTCTTTTTCTCTTACTTTTTTTACCGCTACGTTTTGAAAAATATCATTTAAATTGGACTTTAAACCGAATGCGAGTCTTTCCAGTTGTTTTAATGTAGCAAAAGGCAAAGCTTCTACTTTTTTTAGTAAAGTTAAAAACCATTCGGCAGTAACAAAAGCATCGCTATCCGCCTGATGAGGCCGGTCATGATCAAAACCAGCATATTCGGCAATGTCAGCGAGTCGATAACTTTCGAGGGTTGGCATGAGAATTCTTGTCATTTCCACCGTATCGATCACACGACAATTTAAAGACGGATACCCATTCAAATTGAGTTCTTCCTGCAAAAAATTTAGATCAAAATGGGCATTGTGGGCGACGAAATAATGCCCATCGAGCAACTGGAAAATCTCTTCAGCCACTTCATAAAATATTGGAGCATTGACAAGATCCGTATCGGAAATTCCTGTCAACTCCGTAATAAACGCTGGAACAGGAATTTCCGGATTGATGTAAGTCGTATATGTATTCGTTATGCGTCCCTCTTCGATAGTAACAGCTGCGAATTGAATCATCCGATCACCTTTTTTCGGTGAGTTGCCGGTAGATTCAATATCGACGACAACAAATTTATTCAAATTCAACACCTCAAGTTTTTCTACAAAAAACGAACCAATTTAGTCTATCTTTATCTATTGATTTTTTTCGAGTTCATATACAAAATTCGATAACTATTTATATGGATATATCCGCAGAATAAATATGTTTGACCTTGCCATCATCTAATTTTAAAAGTAAAACACCTTGTGGGTCGATGCCGATCGCCTCCCCCTCAAAGGTACCTGCTACAGTTCGCGCGGTAATTCTTTTTCCGATAGAAGTCGCATAGCTTTCCCATAAGATTTTGATCGGTGCAAAACCACTCTGCACATATATCTTATACAATTTTTCAAACTGTTCGCAGATCGCTCGTAATAAATGGCCGCGATCCCAATGTTTTTTCGTAATCAAAGAAAGGGAAGTTGCTTTATCGACTAAATCGGGTGGGAAATCACTCGCCTCATGATTAATATTAACGCCAAAACCGATAACGATCGCATCAATTTCGTACTGCCGATTGATCATTTCCGTTAATATACCACAAATCTTTTTACCGTTAAATAAAAGATCATTTGGCCATTTAATCTCCATTTGTACATCTGCAATTTTTTCAATCGCTTGACAAATAGCAACAGCTGTTAACAACGTAAATTGCGGTGCTTGTTCCAGAGGCAGCCGGGGTCGGATGATGAGACTGGCCCAAATTCCCTTTCCTCCAGGAGAATGCCAGTTTCTTTCCATTCTCCCTCGCCCTTTTGTTTGGCGATCGCTTACAACTAATGTACCCTCCACCGCTCCAAGGGAAACTAGTTGTTTTGCCACATCCTGGGTTGAGGATACTTCTTGATAAAAGATAGCATTTTGCCCGATATGTTCTGTCATTAAACTTGTTGAAAAATTTCGTGCTATATCATAATCCGGTTCAGCTAATAAGCGGAGTTTACCCTCTTCTTGTTCAAACAAATAGCCCGATTTTTGGAACTCTTTCAAGGATTTTAGAAGACTTTCTTCATTCCCTTCCATCAAGGCAAGCAGTTCGTTTTTTTGAACGAACTGCCCTTTTGAGGCCTGGAAAAATGCACGCAACTTGTCCATTGACCCACTGCTCATAATTGTAACCACTCCTTAATTCGGCCTTTCTCATTTTCCACCTCGTCGCGAAGAACAGCTTGCTCAATTTTTTCCAAAACTTCTTTAATCCATGGACCGCTTTTCCTGTCGAACCAGGCCATTAAATCATTGCCGGATACCGCCAGTTCTTTGCGATGATGAATGGGCAGGTTATTGTAAAGTTGTTCTAAGGTTTCTTGAAAGCCTTCAAACGGCTTTTCATACAATATCCGGTATACTTTTTCTGCCTGTAAACCAATTTGTAAACCGGTCCGATAAATCATTTCTTTTGTCCATTCATATTGTTCCCGTAAAATTACCGTTTCCTTAATACTGCGAATTTCTTTGATTTTTTTCACCGGCATTTTCCAGGCTCTTAAGAATGCTTCATCTTTTTTATTGTCAATTAAATACAGAAGTAATGCCCACATTTCTATTTCCGATAAATGACTGTATTCAGCTAAAGAAGCTGCTTTTTTTATAGCTGCACCATTTTTTGCAAGTCCCGGTAAAAAGCAATGAATCGAGCTATCGACAAGCATTTTCAGGGCTTTACTTTTAAATTCCCCTTCTAACAGTTTGGTAAATTCCGCATAAATCCGTTCCACCGCTACATGCTGCAGTAAGGGGGCAAATTGTTCTAAAGCCTCATACGTTGCTTCCTCCATTGAAAAACCGAGCTGGCTGACAAAACGGATACCGCGCATGATTCTTAGCGCATCTTCTTGAAACCTTTCTTCCGGTTTACCAACCGTGCGAATCAATTTCTGTTCAATATCCCTTTTACCGTTAAAAGGGTCAATGATCTCTCCCATTTTATCCATCGCGATGGCATTCATCGTAAAATCCCGTCTTTGTAAATCTTCTTTTAAGCTGCGGATAAACGTGACCGTTTCCGGATGGCGGTAATCTTTATAATCCCCATCTGTACGGAACGTGGTAATTTCATAACTCTCTCCTTTATACAAAACGAGAATCGTCCCGTGTTCAATGCCGATATCCACAGTTTTTGGAAATATCGCTTTAATCTCCTCCGGTCGGGCACTCGTAGCAATATCCACATCCTCGATGGACTTGCCTAATATATAGTCCCGGACAGAACCACCGACAAAATAAGCTTCAAAACCGGCAGCTTCAATTTTTTCCAGCACCGGTACAGCCTTTAAAAATGGCTGTTTCACACTCATTCCCCCTTCCACTTACGAATCCGTTTGCCACTCATTTTCTAAATCAGTAAATAAAGCAATCGGAGACCCGATTGCTATTATTCACGAATTGTTCAATATACTTACTCATTCTTTTTATACAGATTAAAATCCACCTTATTTCCGCGTAAAACAGAACGCCAGTTAATATCCCCGCGCTCCAATCCGCGTATTAATACTTCAGCTGTTCCCATATTCGTTGCCAAAGGTATATTGTATACGTCACAAAGACGCATCAAGGCGGAAATATCGGGTTCATGGGGTTGAGCCGTTAACGGATCGCGGAAAAAAATAACGATATCCATCTCGTTTTTGGCAATCATTGAACCGATTTCCTGATCACCGCCCAGGGGACCGGACTGGAACCGATGAACGGATAATCCCGTTGCTTCTTGGATTTTCTTACCGGTTGTCCCGGTCGCAAACAACTGGTGTTTGGACAGGATCTCCCGATAGGCAATGACAAACTGAACCATATCCTGTTTCTTTTTATCATGGGCAATTAAGGCGATGTTCAACTAGATAACTCCCTTCACGTCTTACGCATTCTCAAAACAAAATATTTTCCAGTCCATACACAAAGCCGTTAATATTCATCACTTCTTTAATGGCTAGTTTCAATCCCGTCATGAAAGAGGAGCGATTGTATGAGTCATGCCGGATTGTCAGCGTCTCTCCTTTTGAGCCGAGAATCACTTCCTGATGGGCGATTAAACCTGGCAAACGAACGCTATGTATTCGCATTCCGGAATGGTCACCGCCCCGGGCACCGGGAATATTTTCCCTTTCTTCCGGATGACCTTGTTTTTTGTGCTGCCGCACTTCATCAATCATTTGGGCGGTTTTCACGGCCGTGCCACTCGGTGCATCACGCTTTTCATCGTGATGTAGTTCAATAATTTCCACATCGGGAAAGTACCGGGCGGCCATCTGGGAAAATTTCATCATTAATACTGCACCGATGGCAAAATTAGGTGCGATGATACAACCGATTTCTTTTTCACCGGCAAGTTGTTCAAATTCTTTCAATTGATGAGAGGTAAATCCTGTCGTACCAACAACCGGTCGTACCCCGCATTCCAGGGCGATTTTAATATGCTTGTATCCCGCATCCGCAACGGTAAAATCGACTAAACAATCCGGATTCGTTTGTTCTAGACATTCTTTCGCATCGGTATAAATCGGACAGTTGACATCACGAAAACGCGGATCGACCTCATGTAAAAATTTGCCATTATCTGCAACATCGATCACGCCTACGAGTTCAAACTCCGGTGTTGCCGTCACCATTTTGACAGCCTCCATCCCCATTTTGCCGCGGGGTCCAGCAATCACGACTTTAATTGTTGTGCTCATTTTCATCCTCCGTCTCTATTTTCGTCCAGCGATTTTTATCTCTTGTATTGAATTTCTCCATCACGAAATCATGAGCTTTAGTTAAGTCAATATGTAATGAATTGGCGAGACAAATTAAAACGAATAACAGATCGCCTAATTCTTCTTCTACCGTTTTCTCCGGTTCCGATGCTTTTTTCGGTTTTTCACCGTAATAGTGATTAATTTCTCTCGCCAATTCTCCTAATTCTTCAGCAAGGCGTGCAACTAAAGCTAGAGGGCTGAAATATCCTTCTTTAAATTGATTGATATAGTCATCTACTTCTTTTTGTATTTGAGCCAGCGACTTTTCTTCTGTCAATCTTTTCACCTCGTAAAACGAATGATCTAACCTGATGAAGAGATTTTTCACTTGTTCGTCCCATTCTTATGTTACTTGATTCGCATAAGATTTTCCAATCCTTTTCAAATTTTTTCTCCCACATCGAATAGAGGTGTCTACCCAACTCCTCTTTGACAAGTTTGCGCTAAGCTCATTCATTCTTGTATAATGGTTGAGGTTAATTGAACAATCTGCATCAAAATGAGTTTGATTAAAGGATGGATTGACATGTTCGTTCGTACAAATATTCGCAGCATAATAAAAATATTAATCGGTTCCGCAATTTTCTCCTTCGGACTGGTCCATTTTAATATGCAAAACAATCTCGCCGAAGGTGGTTTTACAGGTATCACATTATTGCTTTATTTCTTGTTTGGAATAAACCCGGCAATCAGCAATCTCATTTTGAATATTCCCGTATTTATTGCTGGCTGGAAATTTTTTACCCGGAGAACATTTATTTTTACGATCATCGGAACGATCGCCGTTTCCGTATTCCTGGAAATTTTCCAGCGATATCAGTTTATCATTAACCTGGAAGGCGATTTAGTCTTGGCAAGCTTACTGGCGGGACTGTTTGTCGGTGTCGGTCTCGGTATGATTTTCCATGCTGGTGGAACGACAGGCGGCTCCGATATCATCACTCGGCTCCTTCACCAGTATGCAGGCTGGCCTATGGGTCGGGCCATGTTTGCCTTCGATGCGATTGTAATCACAGTTTCCTTACTCACATATTTAACCGTCCGGCAAGCAATGTATACCCTTGTTGCCGTATTTATCGCATCGAAAATAATCGATTTTATCCAGGAAGGGGCCTATGTAGCAAGAGGGACCTTTATCATTTCCGATAAGTACGAGGAAATCGGTAACCAAATCCTTGACCAGATGGATCGTGGTGTGACGATCTTTGCGGGAAAGGGATTTTATTCCGGTGTCAAAAAAAACGTACTCTACTGTGTGGTTCCGAAACGACAAATTACTGAATTAAAAAATTTAGTAAACAAAATCGATCCTCACGCATTCGTTTCGATTACTTATGTTCACGAAGTGCTCGGCGAAGGCTTTACATTGGATGAGAATAAGAATCCCCTTGAACGCTAACGCTTTGATAAAAATACATATGTAGCTTATTTTCGCAGCAAAATAAAAATAGGCATTCTGATCTTCCTTCACAATCAGAATGCCTTTATTATTGTCTGTCAGTCGTTTTGATTGGCAAAAATAGCCACAAACCGTAATAGTTCAAGCAAGGCCACGAGAGCTGCTGCTACGTAGGTAAAGGCGGCTGCACTCAGAACTTTTTTCGCACCACCTAATTCGTGATGATCAACAATGCCGAGTTGTACGACTTGATCCATTGCCCGGCTAGAGGCATTGAATTCAACCGGTAAAGTTACCAGATGAAAAGCAACAGCTGCTGCCATAAAAATTATTCCTAATAAGGTGAGATTCCCCATACCGAAAAGAAGTCCGATTAAAATAAGTATATAAGAAGCCTGGGACCCAAACGATGCTACCGGAACAAGGCTGGAACGCAAGCGTAAAAATGCATAATCGTGTTGATCCTGAATCGCATGACCGACTTCATGGGCCGCCACTGCAATAGCAGAAAGGGAATGTCCGTGGAAATTGTCACTGGAAAGGCGAACGGTTTTTGTACGGGGATCATAATGATCACTTAATGTACCTTGAACTTCTTCGATATTCACATCGTATAGCCCATTCGCATCTAAGATTCGCCGCGCGGCTTCATAACCGGTCATCCCTCTAGAGGAGGCGACATTTGCATACTTTCTATAGGTGGACTGAACGAGACCACTCGCCATCAATGGGATAATCAAGATTAATAAAAAATATATGAGCATTCTATCCCTCCTTAACGAAAATGTTCTTCATGTTGTAAATAATAGTAAAAATTGGTCAATTCGTCAATTCTTATGATTGCGATCGAAACGCCGTTTTTTCTCCTTCTCACCGATATATTTTCGAAAGCCCGCATATGACAATGTGGCCACGATAATACCGCCGGTAGTAATGATGACCCACCATAAAGATGGATCGGCCTCATCTTCTTCTGTATCGTCAAATAAAGAACGTACTTCTTCTTCTAATGCAACTAACTCAACGACTGCTTCATCGTTTGTTAATAAGTAATCGGTATTCGTTTTAACATATTGAACGTACGCATCTACCCGCTGCACTTTTTCCACCGGGACATCAATGACAATACTCGGATACAGTAAATCATATATATGAAAAAACGTATTTAACTGATTTTTAAATTCTACTTGATCCCCCGAATGATACGCAGCAATCGCCGCTTCCACCGTATCGGAGACGAAACTTTCCATGCCTAGCCAGAGGGGATCATAATCGGTCATGGCGGCATCGACAACGAGCCGGAACTTTGTCAAATTCTCCTGTAACGGTTCAATAGCCACATCATCCTGCGCGAACATTTCACTTACTTCCCTGTATGTTAAGTGAATCATTCGCCATTCATCTGCTGAAACGGATCCAACATCATCATCCTCCTGGAGAATTGCGCCGATTTGTTCGACAACCTTTTTCGCATCATCAATTCTGCCCACTTTCACTAGTTGCAAGGCATTATCCGCTAGCGAATCGAGAGTAGCGAGCTGTTCTGTTTTTGCGAATCCTGTGGATACCGGTATAAAAATGAAAATGATCACTAAAAATAGAATCGTCCTGCGTCTCATCCCTGTCCCTCCCTACTAAAAGGTATGAGAGGGTGGACAAGGTTAGACCTGATTTTTTATTTTATAAATATGCTTTTTTCCTATTTTTCCTTACACATAAATAATAGGTTATGGCGATCGATATTAAACTGAGCCAGAATGTAAAGTAACCGATTTGCGGAACATATTGATCCAGTGCTGGATATCTTGGATACATGAAAAATACGTAATCGATGACATCGTTATGTAACGTCCAGATCGCCGCAACAACTAAATGTTTCATTTTTAATCGGTAGTAGGGGGCATAAAGCAGTCCCTGGATAGCCATACCTAAATGGGAGGCAATTAACATATAACCCGTTGGTGGTAAGTAGCCATTCACGGATAAGGTTAGGAAATTCATAACAACTGCCCAAATACCGTATTTAAACAAAGTCACAATAGCCAGCGCTTCTATGTACGGCCAGTTCTTTTTCAATAAAAATGCAATCAAAACGAAAACGAAGAACAGGCTGGCGGTTGGACTATCCGGTACAAAGGGTAAAAAAATCGTTGGCGTTTGTTTCAACTGGTATCCGTACCACAAGTAGCCATAAATCGTTCCGGCAATATTAATGATTAATAGAGTAATTAAAAATTCTCTTCTTGATAACACGTAATAAAGAAAATTCAAATGTTCCACCTCTAGCAACGTTTTTTTATAATAGAATAACAAAATTTGGATAAAAAGGGAAACCTCCCATCAATTCCCTTGCTAATAAAAATTACGTGATAACAAAACATTTTTCCTACTATCAATTTGAATTTTAGTAATATAGGTCAAAATCATTCTTCTATTCACAAATTAATGTCTGCGTAATTTAAAAATAAAAGCTGCAACTTTTCTTATATTTTTTTTAAATAGTTAATAGCGTTCCTTTATACTCAGGAAACTATATGATTTCAATAAAAAAGAGCAGTCCCGTAAGTCTTTTCGTGACTTTGTGGACGCTCTTTAGATATTTAAGATAGGATTTTTTTACAAAATCTATGTTCAATTTACTCTACACTTTTAATAAATTCTGCCAATTGTTGAAGTTCTTCCTCTGTACCGTCAAATAAGCCGGCAGGCATCGCGCCGATTCCGTTAACAGCTATATCCATTATTTCTTCTTCGGTCTTATCCGTACCGATTAAAGGAGGATTCGCGCCACTTCCTTCTAAATTAGCCCCGTGGCAACTTAAACAACTTTGTGCCTGGTAAATTTCATAACCGGGATGGGAAGTATCGATTTCCACATCTTGCGCAGCTTCTGTGATCATGCCTTGCTGTTTAGCTGTTTCCCAGTCATGGGTAACGACGGCTTCCCACGTTAAATAAATGATACCGGCAACAGCCAGAAGCATAAAGCCAGTTGCGATCGGACGATCTTTCGGTCTCCGTTTCGGGCTGCGATCTAAAAATGGTGCTAGTAATAATGCGGTGATGGCGATGCCAGGTATGATCAGGACACCGATTAAGTTATAATCTCCCGATGCATAACTATATTTTAATAATTGATAAAGGAATAAGAAGTACCAGTCGGGCATCGGAATATACGACGAATCCGTTGGGTCTGCTTCCCTTTCTAAAGGCGGTTCACCGACAATAGTCAGGCACAAAAAGCCGACGAGAAAAACAGCCCCGACGAGCCATTCTTTTAACAGGAAATCCGGATAAAACAACTCCGTTTTCCCCGGGTATTCAGAATAATCCTTCGGTATATTCGGTTTACGGTGACTTGCCGGGATCCGCGAGTCACCGACAAATTTCATCCCTTTTCCCCTTCGCAATGTTGCCCCTCCTTTATCTCATCCTTAAAAATTCGTTCCAAATCATAGAGGACCGGAAATTCCCTGTCTCCGAATCATGATAAAGTGCAATCCGATCAGTAAGAATAACACTGCGGGCAAGAAAAATACGTGTATGGCAAAGAATCGGGTTAACGTCTGTGCACCGGTAATAGCTCCGTCACCGGCCAGCAACACCCGCAAAGGTTCTCCGATTATCGGAACGGATTCAATAATATTCAAGGTAACATTTGTGGCAAACAGTGCCTTCATATCCCACGGTAACAAGTATCCGGTAAGTCCGAGGGCGAGCATAACAATAAATATGAGTACACCAACAATCCAGTTTAATTCCCTCGGTTTTTTATAAGCACCCTGGAAAAATACCCGTAAAGTATGTAAAAACATCATGACGATGACAACACTTGCACCCCAGTGGTGCATGCCCCGAACGATCTTCCCGTAAGCCACATTATACTGAAGATGGTAGATGGAGTCCCAGGCCCGTTCGATATCCGGAACATAATACATGGCAAGAAACATACCGGATAAGACTTGAATCACGACGACAAAAAAGGTTAATCCGCCAAAACAATAAACGAATGCAGAAAAGTGATGGGCGGGGTTAACATGTTCCGGTACTTCGTGATCGGCAAGATCTCTCCATAACGGAGTGATATCGAGGCGTTCATCAATCCAATCATACAGTTTATTCAACATGGCTTACATACCTCCTGTCGGTTTGGCCCGCATGCTCAAATATAAAATGCCGTCTTTAATTTCATAATCGTAGCGATCGAGCGGACCCCTGGGTGGTGTACCCGGCACGTTTGTACCATCTTTTTCATATAATCCATTATGGCACGGACAAAAAAAACGATTCGGTTCTTTCGGATTCGTATTCCAGTCCACGTTGCAGCCTAAATGCTTACAGACAGGTGAAAGCGCAACAATCTCCCCATTGTCGTCCCGGTATACCCATGCCGTTTGTGTTACTTCTGAAGAATACCAGCCATCGACTTGTTCAAATTTAAAGGTTACACGCTGGGGCTCTGAAGTGATATCGCTTTCTTTCAATCCAGTCGCCACCATATCACTCGATGCACTGGCCTTTAAAACTGGATCGATTGCGAAACGCAACATGGGCATAACCGTTGCTGCAGCCATAAAGCCGCTTACCCCCATGATCGTATAACTGAGGAATTGTCTTCTCGTAATTTTTTGTTTGTCCTCATTTTCTGGAAGATTCGCATCCAACTTCTTTTCTTGCTGATTCTCCTTCATTTCTTCCCCCCCTAATTCGTCCGACATGCATAAAGACATTTTCATGATAAACCAATCTCAATAATGGGTCAATAAATAATAATCTTAATTAACAATTTACTAGGAATTATATGAATATTTTAGAGAAAAATCAAATAATCTGATTATTTTCGCGGTTGTCTTTGCTTTGCCAGCGATTAATAATTTGTGGCCATAATTTTTCAATTTGGTAATCAATAATAGACTGAAGATGATTTGCTTCCAAATGAGTCAAGGGTATCGATGCCACATATAATAGTTCGGTATATTGATCGGCGATGATATTGAGATAAGTGGAATCCGTGCTTAAAAAGAAAATATGTCGAAATCCCTCGTTCAGCAATTCTTCTTTCCAGCTCGTGATCATCGACTTTATTTGCTCATCAGGAAAACTATTAAAGTAAACTAACGCGGGTAATAGTAAAATTCGTCCCTTTAACTGTTGTTCCAGTCGTTCCGCAAGCAATTGAATATATTTATAATCATTGCCACTGATCTCACTATCACTTGAAAAAGAAATCTTTACTAGCGGTACTAGAGCTGTATCGATATACTCTTTCGATGCAAAATATTCCCGCAAGTCACTTTGTACCCAGCGCAAACCCCCTCCCCCTTTTTGCAAAATTATCTATATTGCAAATTTATCATACCACATATAAACAGCGATTATTGACTAATTTGTGAACAATTTGAAACATTTTTGTGGACGGATAATCAAGTTATTGCTGTTTTTTGAAGAAATTATGAAAGAAAAAACACCCTGACTATCTATTCGAGCAATAGATAGACGGGTGGTAACTGCAGAGCACTCTATTGTTGTAGGAGCTCATTTAATTTCACCGATAGCTCCATAAACCTATCTTTATTTCCTGCATCCAAAGCTTCATCGATTGCCCGCTTCAGTCCATCGATTTGAAATGCTTTTGTAGAATATTCTAAAAAGCGGGCTGCTAACTCACGATCCTCATCGGTAATTTGTAGGATATCTGGCATATAGGGGTTCGTTTCTAATACTGCCAGATACTGGTACGATTTGTGTACGGACTTAAAATTCAATTGAATATATATATCTTCGTCGCGATTCAGGCGGATATCGTGAAATGATTTTTCTGCATCGGTTGTCATAATCGAATCTTTGTAAAAGCGAAAAGGTACATCATCCACGCATACAGTCGACATCACCATGCCCCGCGGACAGTATTCCACATGTTCGACAAAATGGACTTTCGCCATCAATTGATCGTGACTCATCAAGTAATTTAAAATCCAAACACATTCCCGGCGCTTTAATTGATAATTGTTTAAAAACCAGCGAATAAACTCTTTTTTCGCATTGACTGAGACAGGAGTGGCCATCCATTTTCCCTCCTTCAAGTTCAGTTTAGGACTTTACGATCCGAAATCCCCCTTTAGTCTTTCCAGTATATCTACATACTCCATATTCGTTGGGTCTAGTTGATGTAGTTTGTTAAAAATTTCGATACATTCGTCATAAATTCCTTCTTCCAGCAAGAAAAATCCATAATTTTGTAAAAATCCTTCATTATTCTTAAAATATCTATATGCTCTACGGTAGGCTTTTAATGCATTGGAATACAATTCCTCTGCCTGGCAGCTGACCGCATAATCCCATAAAAGATTCGGATCTTCTTCACCTTCTTGAATTAAAGGTTCAACGAGTTCGATGACTTCTCCGAACCGTTCTTCATCCAGGTACAGTTTATTGAGCGTCAAAATTGCCGCTATGTAATGTGGTTCAATTTCGAGGGCTTTTTTCAATAACCGTTCCGCCTCATCGGTCTTGCCAAGTTTCAGCATCATCGTTCCTGCGAAATGATACAGCTCTTTATTGAAAGGGTTTACTTCAATCCCTTCCAGGGCCACCTGGTACGCCTTTTCAAATTCCAGTTCCTGATCGAGGGATTTGGCAAGGGGCAAATAGCAGCTCTCGTAATCGGGATCCAGTTCTTTTACTTCTGTTAAACGCTGGATGGCCAGTTCATACTTTTTCGCCTGATACGCGGTAAAACCAAAACCAAATAATATATCGACATCCACCTTATCCCCCAGTGCTTTTTCGTAAAAGTTTAGGGCGTGTTCAAATTCACCCATAGCGGAATAACATTCTGCAAGGCGTTGGTAAATATTTACAACGCCAATTTCTTTCGTAGTTTTTAATACCTTTTCGTATTTATAAATGGCCTCACTAAAGCGTCCCAGGGATGCATATAATTCCCCTTGTGCGAATAAAATCACTTCTTCATCCGGGGCTAATTTTTCCGCTTCCTGTAATTTTTCTTCACTGACTTCAAAAAGCCCCTGTACTTGATATAAATCTGCCTGAATTAAAAGCGACTGTAAATACCCCGGATGATCTCGTTTTATTTTTTCCAAAAGCAATAAAGCTTCATCATCTTTATCAAGATCGACATATGTTTCTGCCAGAGAAATGATAATATCTCCTTCGTCTGGATACTTTTCCAGTAATTGGGATAATAACCTGGCAGCCTGTTCCAAAAAGCCGAGGGCACGCAACTCTTCTGCTAAAGTGAACTTTTCTATATCGCTGCCGCTTTTTTCAACATCACGAAAAAGCTTTTGCGCTTTTGCCAGATTCCCTGTTTCCAAATTATTGATTAATTGCTCCACACGATTCATCGGTCATCATCCTTACCAATTTTTCTTTATTTAAAAAAAGAAGGTCGGTCCACGATTAACTCCTCCCCGAAGGATTCCTTCCAGTATACCTTTTTCATAACACGGACAAGCTGTCCTTTATGAACCGTTATAACCAAATTTTTCTCATCAATTACCTGTTCTCCATCATCATGATTCTTTTTCATACTACTTGACCAATATAGATTATAACTTAATTCACCACCAGGGTGTAAATAACCTTTTTTCGGGTAAATACCAATTTTTGTCAGAACGTCCATGGAAATGGGCTGTTTTTCTAGTATAGGATGTTTGATATGAGGGATTTTTTCCCGGGATAATATTTTACCCCAGGAAGTAAGGAGCGTATCCTGCTCGGGATGATTGTTGCTAGGAGCTGGAACTAGCGGACTGTTGTATGGGAATAATGCCTCACGAATCCATCCCCACGGTATCCGGTACAACTCTTTCACATCATTAAATTCGACCAAAAGGGCAGGAATTTTCATTCGTTTCGTTTTCCGAATGAACTGGACCGTTAACTGTTCAACAGGAAGTTTTACGACAAAAGTATAATCAAGCGGACTTTGCTTTAAAAATTCTTTTGCACGCTCGATCTCCTCAAAAAGTGCTCCATGATGATTCACATGTAATGCGACTAAAAGAACCGTACAGCCTTTAAATAAATAATGGTTAATAAAAAATCGTTTATACTCCTCATGATTGATTCCGTGGGGAAGTTGATCCGTGAAAAATACATGGGTGGGGGTCATTAAAAAATTTTCCGCTACCATTTTCATGTAACGAAATTTAGAGAAGCAGGGCTTGACAGCTAAAATTTTTTCATCTTCCACAAGAAGTGAAGTCGTAATCCATTCTCCCCTGCTGTAAAGCTGGACCCGTTCGATAATATACGTCATAAAACCACCTCCACTGGTTTTATGACAAGCTATGAAATAATGCGGCGAATTATGAGTAAAACGGAAACAAAAACTATTTTTTTACTTTTTGATAAAAAAAGGTATCGTACGGTTCAAATCCGTATTGTTGCGGATAAAAAATTTGCTCTGTACTGCCGACAAACAAAAAGCCACCAGGTTTTAACGCATCGTTAAATTGATGATAAATGTTTTCTTTCGCCTCTTCTGTAAAATAAATCAATACGTTGCGGCAAACGATTAAATCTAAATGTTTCGGATACGGATCTCCTAATAAATTGTGTTTTTTAAAAATCACCGCTTTTTTCAAAAGATTCGAAATCGAATAACCTTCTTCTGTTTTGGTAAAATATTTTTTTACCATATCTTCAGGTACTTCTTGCAATGAGCGTTCGTTATAAATTCCTCTCTTTGCTGCCTTGAGTGCCCGTTCATCAATGTCGGTGGCAAGAATCTGAATCTGATTTAGAGGAATAAATTGATCTAAAATCATCGCAATCGTATACGGTTCCTGACCGAAGGAGCAAGCAGCACTCCATATTTTCAAGTTCCGGTTGTTTTTTAACAGTTGCGGAAAAATTTTCTTTTGTAACACTTCCCAGCGGTTGCGATTGCGAAAAAATTCGGAGACATTAATGGTGATACGGTCTAAGAAATCTTCATACAGCTTTTGATCTTCATTTATTGCCCGGTATAATTCGGAAAATGAATGGAGATTATGTTTTTCATAAAAAGATGTTAATCTTCGTTTCATTTGTGTTTCTTTATATAATGATAAATCAATACCTGTTTTGTGATATATTTTTTCAGTAAACTGTTCATAATTCACAATAGTTTCCTCCATGCTTCACTTTAGATGCAAGAAATAAACCCTGCCTAAGGCGCAGGGTAAGAGACCGGTTTACAAATTCATGTTCATTATTAATAGAGCCACTTATTGCTTGTTTTATCGTAGTTCAATAATTCTTCCTCTTTGAAAAAGAGGGCGATTTCTCTTTTCGCACTATCCGGTGAATCGGATCCGTGAATCACATTTTTCCCGACCGTTAATCCGAAATCACCGCGAATGGTTCCCGGTAATGCCTCTTGCGGATTTGTTTTGCCCATCATTTGGCGAGCTGTAGCGATTACATTCTCGCCCTGCCAGACCATAGCAAACACCGGGCCGGAGGTAATAAAGTCAACTAATTCTTCAAAAAAGGGCTTGTCCTTATGTTCGGCATAATGCTTTTCAGCTAGCTCTCTTGATACTTGCATTAGTTTTGCACCAACTAATTGGAACCCTTTTCTTTCAAAGCGTGTCACGATTTCTCCGATGATATTTCTTTGCACACCATCTGGTTTCACCATAATAAATGTTTTCTCCATACTTTTCCCCACCTTTTCTTTATGTATGAAATTCCACAACACAGTTTACCATTGAAAAGGCTTTCTTGCAATATTTTTTGAATAATGCATTAATAATTTCTTTTTCTAATAAAATTAACAATCGCTTTTAAAAATAATTTTGTATCGTTATCCGGTAATTCCTCTAACTGTTGCAATGCTTTCTTTAAATAGTGATCGCTTACAGCAAAGGATTGATCAATCGCACCGGATTCCTTAATGCCCTGGATAATTTCATCCAGTTCCTCCCGGTCCATATGTTCGTGAACTTTTACAATTTTTTCTTTTAAATCCTTATTTTTCAAAGCGAAAAGTACGGGTAAAGTGATATTCCCCTGTAATAAATCTCCACCAGCTGGTTTCCCTAACTTCTCGTCGGTCGAGGTAAAATCGAGGATATCATCGGTGATTTGGAACGCCATTCCGGCGAAATAACCAAACTGATACAACTTTTCACAAATGAATTTATCGGCCCCGGCTGCCATGGCGCCGAGCTGACAGCATGCTGCAATCAATAATGCTGTCTTCCGTTTTATTCTACGAAAATAGGAAGTTACCGTTTGATTGAAATCATATTTATCACGAATTTGTTCAATCTCACCGATGCTTAACTGCACCATCGTCTCGGCAAAAATCTTATGGGCAGTCGTGTTTTCAATGCGGGCCAACAATTCCAGCGATTTCGCCAGGATATAATCCCCCGTATACATGGCCACTTTATTATCCCATTTTTCTTTCACTGTCAGGCGTCCACGTCTTGTTTCTGCATCATCAATCACATCATCGTGGATTAACGAGGCCATATGTATGAGTTCAAGGGCAACAGCCACGTCCTTTATAATTGGTCGGGTGGCATCTCCGAACTTTGCCGACAGTAATACTAACATCGGGCGGAGTCTTTTTCCGCCAGAACGCAAATAGTGTACGGATGTATCCTGTAAGGTCGGTGATGTAGAAGTTAACACTTCTTCAATTTTCTTTTCAATTGAGTCTAGATCTTTTCTTAAAGTCTGATATACCATTTGAAAGTTCATAAAGTCCACCTAATTTTTGATGAGATCTTTATTTTTTTCCTAAATGAAGGGCGGCAACGCCACCGAAATATAATTTATACTGAACATCAGTAAAACCATTTGCTTCAAATAAAGAGGCTAATGTTTTCGCATCGGGAAATTCCATTGTTGATTCATGAAGCCATGAATACTCCTCATAACTTTTTGCAAATAGTTTTCCAAAAAACGGCATGATATAACGAAAATACAAATAGTAAACCTGTTTAAAACCAAAAATAACAGGATGACTCGTATCTAGACAAGCAACTACACCCCCGGGCTTTAAAACACGATACATTTCCCGAATCACATGTTCGTAATCAGGTACATTTCTCAGACCAAACCCGATTGTCACATAATCAAAGCAATTATCCTCAAAGGGAAGTTCCATGGCATTGCCGTGAATCAGTTTGGCATTCTGAATACCGTGTTGCTGCAATTTTTCTCTACCGATTGCCAGCATTTTTTCGCTAAAATCAAGGCCAATAACTTCTCCTTCAGGACCTACCGCTTCGCTCAAAGCAATGGTCCAATCAGCTGTCCCACAACATACATCTAATGCAGTCCTTCCCTTTTGGACATTCATTCGCTTCATCGTATCTTTCCGCCAGCGTATATGCTGCCGAAAACTGATGATCGAATTCATGCGATCGTATTGCTGGGAAATGTTTTGAAACACCCGGTATACCCGATCTTCCTTAGGCTGTCCCATTGATATTGACTCCTTTTAGCTTTTTGCAAGTTACTGAGCAAAAAAACGCTTACCTGGACAGTCGGTGGAAATTTCCAGCAAATGATTATAATGTGGTTTTTCAGACAAATGAGAGTACAATGTTTCATATAAATTTTCGATATAAGAATCCAATGCTTCTTCCACCGCTTCCGTTTGTACCGTAATTTCATGATCAGTAACCGGAATCTCGTTTTCCAGTAAATAGTGTACATACCATTTTTTATGTTGTAACAGGTGATTTAAATGGAGCCATATGGTTCCAACTCGCTGCCAGAAATTGTCCTGAAAATATTCCGCTACTTTTTGGAAAATAGTCGTTGCAATTAACTTCGTACTATCCATGAATTCAGCGTATGTTTTCGCTTCACGATTGTAAACGATCATTTTATTTTCATTAACAAGCTGAATACCTTCTGCTAGAAGTTTAATGAATTCGATATTTCCTGCCATTGCTAACGTCTGATAATACAAACTGCTGAAATAGTCACCTGCTAGAACGGTCAATTGCAATTTTTGATTTGATTTAAATTCAATTCCATTTTCCACACGATCATGGGTGTCAAGGGCTATCTGGATAAGCGCGACGGTTGTCGCATAAATTTCAATTTTCTCTTTCGGAAGATTTTGTTCGTTTAACATCGAGATGAGCAAAAATAATTTTCCATCGTCAATCATCGGTGTGTCGAGCTGTTCTTTCAAAAAGGGATGATTCATTTCATCCAGGATCTGTTTTTTTATCGTTTTGATTGTCCGAGCGACGGATTGCACTTTATCACCCTCAATCCCCTACATATATTTAAAATTGAAATAAGGGTTCGTTCATCTCACACATACTATGAATCATTGCTAAAAACTTCACCAATGTTGGATATGATTTGAGCTTTTCCACGTACTTTAATGGCGGAAGTATGTTCAGTAAACTGGGCAATCATCACTTCACCTTTATCTAATTTCTCCGTATGGTGAAACTTCGTATCTTCTCCCCGCGTCAGCCCGATCACATGGACCCCATTTTCTAATGCCTTAATAATAACATAATCGCTTTTGACATAATCTTCCACCATTTTCCCTCCTCAGTTGATCAATTATTTAAATAATGCTAGCAATTCTTTGCGCTTTTCTTTATCTGTGGAAAATATTCCTTTTGTTGCCACAGTTACCGTCAGTGTGCCGGGCTTTTTAATTCCCCGCATCGCCATACATAAATGTTCCGCTTCGATCACGACCATCACACCCTGTGCCTCTAATTTCTCCATAATCGCATCGACGATCATATTCGTCATTCTTTCTTGCAACTGTGGTCGTTTCGCTGTTGTTTCGACGAGCCGGGCTAATTTACTTAGTCCCGTTACTTGACCATTTTTCGGTTTATAGGCGATATGTACGTGTCCAAAAAACGGAACGAGATGGTGTTCACACATGGAATAAAACGGTATATCTTTAACGATGACAATATCATCGTGGTGTTCGTGGAAAATGGTATTCAATTCTTCTTTTGGGTCTTTATTTAACCCACTAAACATTTCGACATACATATTGGCAACCCGTCTCGGTGTATCCAATAACCCTTCTCGTTCTGGATCTTCACCGATTGCTTCGAGAATAAGCCGAACCGCATTCTCCAATTTCTCCCGATTAAATTCCCCCATGTTTCGGCACTCCCTATAAAATTTCTTTTAGCTATCTCCTTCCATCTTAGCATACGGATAGTTTTTAGGGCAAAAAAGATAGTTTATAATTTTTCAATATAACAAAAAGGGGGCAAATTCATTTGCCCCCTCGGTGATCGTATTTATGTAATTACTTAACAGCTTCTTTAAGAGCTTTACCCGGTTTGAAAGCTGGAACTTTGCTTGCCGGGATTTCAATCTCCTCACCTGTTTGTGGATTACGTCCTTTGCGAGCTGCGCGATGACGGACTTCAAAGTTTCCAAAACCGATGAGTTGAACTTTTTCACCGTTTTTCAAAGCGTTCAAAATTGTATCAAAGACTGCATCAACAGCTTTACCTGCGTCTTTTTTAGATAACTCGGTTGCTTCAGCAACAGCGTTGATTAATTCTGTCTTGTTCATGCCATTCACCTCCTCCCGGGTTCGACCAATAGCAACATACATTGCAATTTTGTAATATCATTTGTTCTAAGTAATTTCCAGCAATGGAAAGATTAACTAGAACAATTCAGTTAAAAGAGTACCATATTCGGCTAGTGAGAGCAAGTTAAAATATTGATTTTATAAGGTTTTTTTGTGTTTTTTCTTCTCCAAACGAAAAAAATCACCCGTTTTTTATTTGTAATTATTGTTTTCCCATTTTTCCTTTTTTTAAACATTTATTAATGGTCATAATCTAAATTTTACTTGCTGTCATATCTAATTTTTTAGATTTCCAAATATTTTTATATTTCAGGATTACTGTTCCCGTTTTATTTTTAACAAGGAAAACACCTTCGCATCATGAGACCGACTGTTTTGAAATATTTCCTAACCATCTTCCTTACTATTTTTCCAGGACATGTTATCGAAATATGATTCGATATGCTTATCTGTTATTCATTGAAATCGTTTCGTTTCAATTTCAGGGAACTTCACGTTATCATTTCCTATTCATTCCAAAACGTAACATGATAAATTAGCTTTTCTACACCCCCAACATTCACAAAAATTGCAAAAAAAGAAAAGACCCCATACTGGATGGAGTCTGCCGTTAAAGAATGATGGCAATCAGTCCGCCAGAACCTTCATTAATGATTCGTTCCAATGTTTCCTTCAGTTTATACCGAGCATTTTCAGGCATTAAGGCAAGTTTTGCCTGAATCCCTTCTCGGACAATCGAGTTTAAATTGCGTCCGAATATATCTGAATTCCAAATGGATAAAGGATCGTCTTCAAAATCTTGCATTAAATAGCGGACAAGCTCTTCACTCTGCTTTTCCGTTCCGATAATGGGGGAAAATTCACTTTCCACATCAACCTTGATCATATGAATGGACGGGGCTACGGCTTTGAGTCGGACACCGAATCGCGATCCCTGACGAATAATTTCCGGTTCATCCAAACTCATATCTTCAATAGATGGCGCGGCGATTCCATATCCGGTCTGCTTCACCATCGTTAAAGCATCGGCGATTTGATCATATTCCCGCTTCGCATGGGCAAAATCTTGCATTAATTGCAATAAATGATCTTTCCCACGGATCTCCACGCCAACAATTTCTTTCAGTACCTGATCGTACAATTCATCCGGAGCATGCAAATCAATTTCGGCAATTCCCTGCCCCATCTCCATCCCGGCAAGGGCTGCTTTTTCGACGAAATCATATTCGGTAAATGATTGAACGACCCGATCCACATCTCGAAGCCGTTTAATATCCTGAACCGTTTCCTTGACCGCTTCTTGATAACTTTCACGGAGCCAGTGGTCTTCTTTTAAAACCATGACCCAGCTCGGTAAGTTCACATTCACTTCAAGAACCGGGAATTCATATAGCGCCTCTCGCAACACATTTAACACATCTTTTTCTTGCATGTTTTCAATACTCATGGCGAGTACCGGAATATCATATTTTTCTTCTAATTGCTGACGAAGTTCCTCCGTTTCACGATGATACGGTCGTGTGGAATTAATAATTAAGATAAACGGTTTTCCTACTTCTTTTAGTTCATTGACAACGCGGTCTTCGGCTTCGATATAATCCTCGCGGGGAATTTCACCGATCGTTCCATCTGTTGTAATGACAACGCCGATTGTCGAATGTTCTTGAATGACTTTTCGGGTTCCGATCTCTGCAGCCTCATGGAAAGGAATCGGTTCTTCATACCAGGGCGTATGAATCATGCGTGGACCATTTTCATCTTCATATCCTTTTGCACCGGGAACCGTATAGCCGACACAATCAACAAGACGGACATTCACTTCTAGCCCTTCATCTACCTGAACTAAGACTGCCTGGTTCGGTACAAATTTTGGTTCTGTTGTCATGATCGTCTTACCTGCTGCACTTTGCGGTAATTCATCTTGTGCGCGGATGCGATCTGCTTCATTAGGAATATTCGGTAGTACGACGAGTTCCATAAATTTTTTGATAAATGTCGATTTTCCGGTTCGAACGGCACCAACTACACCAATATAAATATCACCACCTGTTCTTTCCGCAATATCTTTGAAAATATCAACCTTCTCCAAAGGATTCCCTCCCGTTCATCAATTGCTGGGGTTTACTTCCGTAACACTTGGACAGTATATGTTTATGATGTTGTCCATTTAACTTATGACAGTTATTTCAAATTTTTCCCCTTCACGTCCGGATATGAAATAAAAAAATAAAACCCTTCTCTTACAATATATTTCCCAAGAGAAGGGTTATGACATATTCTTTTACGATTTTCATTGACGGTTTAAAAAGAGTACTTGCATTACTCTAAAAAAACCGGTTCACCGTGTTCATCCACGGTATAAGGGAGGGAATAAGCCGGTACAAAAGGAGAATTCTCCGTTAAAATCCAGCGGATATCCTCTCCTTTTTGCAGTGAATATTCCCGGTTCTCCCGCAACATTTGATATAAATCGCTGGCATAATCGACAATAATCTTGCCCTCTCCAGTGATGCGAAGGGGTAAATAATGCCCGGTGAATGGACTGATCACACCCGGCTCTTCCTTGAAGCCAAGTTTCGTATAATCGAGTGTAAAGACATTCTTACTGATTTTATCTTGATACGGGGGATATTCCACCGTCCTTAGCCTCATTTGGATATCCCTTATTACTTCGGTAATACGTAAATCAAATATTTTCACTTCTGGATCGGTTTCTGCATTGATAATCACGTATTGAAAAATTCCGCCCTTTTCAAAAGAATTGGCGGGAGCTTGTGACAAATAGTTCGGCACCAATTTTTTAAAGTCTATTAAATATTTGATATATATATCCGTATCACTATCAGAGTTTTTTAGCGGCAAAAGTCCGTCCGTATCTTCATAATAGGCATCTACAGCTGCCTGCACTTGCTGCAAGCTTTCTTCACTCGGTAATTGGAGCACTTCCTTATCGACGGGGTATAAGCAGCCTGTAAGGAAAATAAGCAGAAATCCAATCCAACCTATTGCGCGAAGCCGTTGAACGATCATTCCTTTCCCCTTCCATCCTAGTAAGTCGTCGGACCGCTAAAAACTACGACAAAAATAATTAAACCGGCTAAAATCATGAAGATATAGGCAAATGTCGTAACAATGAAACGGAATACTCCTTTTAGTTTATAGCGACCTAAGTAAATAAAGAGAATAGATAATACCATCAACCCCATGGCAATGAATGTTACGAACATGCGTGAAAGTCCCGGCGACATAACCCCTCGCTCCTTATCCAGACGAAATTCATATTATTCCAAATAAAATCACTATTTATTCTATCATAAATTATTTTTTATGTATAATTTCAAATCTTCGCTTCCGCTCATTTCTAGAACCCCGTTGACATGTCCCTCAGTTTAAATTGATCATCTATGCAAATGTATAAACCATTTCATAATCGGAATTTACACCGAAGAATTGGACGGAGTTTTTATCAGCCGATTTCATTCAGTAATTTTTTACCAAAATAAAAAAAGCTGTAGAAAGTGGGGACGTTTCACTTTCCAGCAGCTTTTTTAGACGCAATACCCATACCCGGTTCCTATTTATATTTTCACTGCATCTTATGCAAGCGACAAAACCTATGTATCCTCTAAAGCCTATTTATCGCGATTTCCTTCATCGAAATATTATTTCTTAAAAATTTTTAGTCTTTCTGTTCAAAATGTTTATTACCGTATAATTCAAGGGTCTTCGTACGGCCCATTAATTGAGAAACGGCATCCTTTACATTTAATCCTTCAAACAACACTTGATATAACGTTTCGGTAATCGGCATGCTGACTCGGTATTTTTTGGAAAGTTCATAGGCGGCCTTCGTCGTATTGACACCTTCGACCGTCTGGCCCATATTCGCCAGTATATCTTCTAGTTTTTCCCCTTTACCAAGGGCGTTTCCGGCACGCCAGTTCCGTGAATGAACACTCGTACATGTTACGATTAAATCCCCAACACCGCTTAATCCTGCCAATGTCAATGGATTGGCACCCATTTCCACCGCCAGTCTCGTAATTTCAGCAATTCCGCGTGTCATGATGGCAGCTTTCGCATTATCTCCATAGCCAATTCCGTCAGAAATACCAGCAGCTAAAGCAATGATGTTTTTCAATGCTCCGCCAATCTCCACACCAACAATGTCAGGATTCGTATAAACACGGAAATTTTGATTCATAAATAAATCTTGAATTTTTTCCGCTGCTTTAATATTGGTTGACGATGCGACAACCGTTGTCGGATGTCTGAGGCTAACTTCCTCCGCATGAGAAGGGCCGGATAAAACGACGAGGTCCTTAATGTATTCTTCGGAAAGTTCTTCCTCGATCATCTCCGAAATCCGTTTTAATGTGCCCGGTTCAATCCCTTTACTTACGTGAACAATGGTCACGGGATGTTGCAAATGTTTCTTTAAGTTTCGCATGACTTCCCGGATCCCTTTTGTAGGGATCGCCACAACAATCGTTTCAATTCCCTGGATAGCCTCTCTTAAGTCGTGGTATGCGGAAATTTTTTCAGGAAGTTCAATTCCCGGTAAATAAAACTCATTTTTTCGGTGTTGATTAATTTCCTCTACTTGCTCTTTTTCCCGGGTCCATAAACGCACATTGATGTCATTATCACTTAAAACAATGGCTAATGCAGTTCCCCAGCTCCCTGCTCCTAAAATGGTCACATGTTTACTCATCGAATCACTCCTCATTTCCGTGCTCTAGGGATTAATTTGATCGGTGTCCCGACAAATCCGAAGGCATCGCGAATCCGATTAATTAAATAACGTTCATAGGAAAAATGCAGTAATTCTGGATCGTTAACAAATAAAACAAAGGTAGGCGGTTTTACCGAAACTTGTGTGATGTAATAAATTTTTAAACGTCTACCTCGATCGGTTGGCGTCGGATTCATGGCCACGGCATCCATAATCACATCGTTTAAAACATTCGTTTGGACGCGCATTGCGTGATTTTCACTGACAACATTAATCAGCGGTAAAAGCGTATGAAGGCGTTTTTTCGTTTTCGCCGATACAAAAGTGATAGGTGCATAGTCGAGGAACTGGAACTCATGGCGTATCATCTGTTCAAATTCCTGCATCGTTTTCGCATCTTTTTCAACAGCATCCCATTTATTAACGACGATAATAACGCCACGTCCTGCCTCGTGGGCGTAACCTGCGATCCGTTTATCTTGTTCAATAATCCCTTCTTCACCATTTAAAACGACAAGGACGACATCCGACCGTTCAATAGCTTTCAGCGCCCTGAGCACAGCGTATTTTTCCGTTTTTTCGTAAACCTTACCTTTTTTACGAATCCCAGCCGTATCAATAATAACATATTTCTGATCTTCATACGTGTAATGGCTATCGATGGCATCGCGGGTCGTCCCGGCGATATCGCTCACGATCACCCGTTCTTCGCCAAGAATCGCATTAACTAATGAAGATTTACCGACATTGGGCCGGCCGATCAGGCAAAAGCGAATCTCATCTTCATCCTCTTCAGTTTCAATGTGCGGCGGAAAATGTTTCATCGCTTCATCGAGCAAATCACCGATACCGAGGCCGTGCGCGCCTGAAATCGGAATTGGATCCCCGAAGCCGAGTTCATAAAAATCGAAAATTTGGTCGCGCATTTCCGGGTTGTCAATTTTATTTACCGCGAGTACAACCGGTTTATTGGAGCGATACAGTATTTTTGCAACTTCCAGATCCGCAGGTGTTACGCCATCCCGACCACTGGTAATCATGATAATACAGTCTGCTTCATCGATGGCAAGCTGCGCCTGAGCACGAATCTGGTCGAGAAAAGGAGCATCACCGATATCTATTCCACCGGTATCAATAATGTGAAATTCCCGGTTTAACCATTCTCCTTTTCCGTAAATTCGATCCCGGGTTACACCAGGTGTATCTTCCTCAATGGCAATGCGCTCGCCAACAATCCGATTAAAAATCGTCGATTTACCAACATTCGGTCGTCCTACGATAGCAATAACAGGTAATCTCATCCCATTCACCTCAAATTCCTAATCAATCCAACAAGTAACCTGCAATAATATGATTTCATAAAGAAACCCTTCTAACTTGAGAAGGGTAAAAATTCCATATTGCTACACTCCGAACTTATTGTACCAGATGTTGAAATACTTTTACAATATAGATTCACTTAATGGCGGACGATGATCATGATTTCTTCGCTAATTAAATGGGCAATCCCGTCTAAAACTGCTTCTAAAGTCGCACCGATGGCTTCCATTTCTTCCTTTGAGTCACAATGGAAAACAGCCAATCCTGTCGGGGCTTTCCGGGGATTCGTGGTTAGACAGGCCAAGATCATTTTTTCAACCGTCATTGCCCATCCCTCCCTCATTTTTCTTTCTTTTCGACGGCAAGCGAATCGCATTTTCTAATGTCGGTGTATTACCGATAATTTCAATTGCACGTTCTATATCCCGATTTTGGGGTAAAACAAAAATACCTACGCGACCATCTTCCAAATCCCTTTTTGCCAGTGGAGCCAAAGCTGGCGTTCCGGAATCACGAAATATGCCTAAAGAAGTGGAAAGGTCATAAAGAATCGCCTGCCTTTGCCCGAGGTTGGCAATGGTTGTCATCGCATTAAAATTTTTCGGTTTTAAAATAAACCCCATACCGTATTTTAAAATTTCTTCCTGCCTCTTCGGCAAACCGATATTCATGATATAAATATTGTCGACATACAATCCGGCGCCATCAAAACGAGGTTTGACGTATTCTATCTCACAAATATCTTTGATTTTGCCGCCATCCATCATTGCCCGCGCTATGACAATACAAACGACCATGACGGCTAGACTGATGATGATATCGGTGAAAATAAACGCAATCGTTGTCAATAAAGAGGTGAAAATAACTAAATAATTGCGACTTTCAAAGGCTAAAGCGATGCCCTCTATGTACGTATCGCCCCGGGAAACAAGTTCATACCCGTCCATTTGTTTCAACGTATTCCGTTCCATATTACGGACTTCCCGGAATTGCGAGGCGGCTACTGTTAAAAAGGTGACGGCCGTGATATTTTCTTCAATCAGTGCGGGAACAGCTACTGAACCTAAAACAGCGGCTATAAACCCTAATGAAATATGAACAATTTTTCCGTGGAGGTACGTTGGATATTGCCGGTAGTCCGTTCTGAGCATGATCAGTCGTGTAAACAGTCCGCAGAAAATGCCGAACAAAACAGGATAAATATAAACACTCATATTACATATGTTTCTCCTTTTCTATTGGCATATTTTTGTGAAAATAAAATTGGATATATTCAAAAGCGGACCAGCCAGAAAGAACTATATGGGTGAGGGCTAGTCGGTCGAAAAATAAAAAGGATCCGACGGGGTGGTCCAGATAAAACTGTTGTAAGATGATGCTATACAATGCATCCCCCTGAATCAGCCCGGTCGTTGTGGCCACTAGCCTTGTGAAATAATCACGAAACAAAAATAACGCAAGAGCAGTAAAACAAATGGATTGAATCAACCCTAAATCGAAAATGATCCACACCGGATCATATAGAGCCAGTAAATAAAAACAAGCTGCACTGATCGTTATGCACAGGACCCCGAACGCCTGGTAAATGAGATTGATCTGTTTGTTTGTAAAAAAATAAAGATAACTTGCCATCAACAGGAATAATGCCCCGAGGGACATTTGAATTGCGAAAATCTCGATCGTATGGATTGATAACGTTATCGTTACGAGCAATATAAACGCACATGGAAAACGATACGGATTCTTTTTATCTAAGATAAAAGTGACAAAAATCCATGCACACCAGCTAATCCAGTAAAAATAAAATCCTTCCATAGTTCATCCCCCTATAAATTCCAGTATGGGCGAATTTATGGAAAAACATTCTCCTGAAACAAGGGTTGTTACGAAAAATCTTATTTTGCAAAATAAAAAAAGACCTGAATCAACGATTCAGGTCGCAACGTTCCATTAAATTGTTCTTCTATTCTTTGAACTTTTTCAATTGATCGCCAATGACTTCTCCTAATTGGAAACCTGTTGATTCTTCCGGTAATTCGTAACTCGTTTCTTCTTCCTTCTCCTCTAATTCCCGCATAGATAGGGAAATCCGTTTTTCTTCTTCGTTAACGCCTAATACTTTCACTTGAACGGTTTGGCCAACTTCAAGAACTTCATGCGGTGTTCCGATATGTTTATGGGAAATTTGGGATATATGAACTAATCCTTCCACGCCCGGTAAGACTTCTACGAAAGCGCCAAAGGATACGAGACGTTTTACCGTACCTTCAATGACGGATCCTTCTTTAATTTTTTCAGAAATATTTTCCCACGGTCCCGGTAATGTTTCCTTAATGGATAAGGATACACGTTCATTTTCCGGATCAACACTCAATACTTTCACTTTAACTGTATCGCCTACTTGAACGACATCTGAAGGATGGTTCACGTGTTCATAGGCGAGCTGGGAAATATGAACGAGCCCATCCATGCCACCGATATCGACGAAAGCACCGAAATCCGTTAACCGCATTACGGTACCTTCAATAATATCGCCTTCTTTTGTGTTTGCCAGAACTTCCTGTTTTTTCTTTTCTTTTTCTTCTAAAACTACATCGCGGTGCGATAAAATAAGGCGATTTTTTTCCGGATCGATTTCGACAATTTTAAACGTCATCGTTTTTCCTTTGTAACTGCTGAAGTCCTCAACAAAGTGATCTTCCACTAAGGAAGCCGGGACGAATCCGCGAACACCTAAATCAACAACTAATCCACCTTTTACAACATCTTTTACTTCCGTCTCCACGTATTCTCCTGTTGCAAATTTTTGCTGCAACTCTTCCCAGGCTTCACGGGCACGGATACGACGTTTTGATAAAATAAGTGCATCTTCTTCGACTTTAATTACTTCCAGTGTCAATTTTTCACCTTCCGTGATCACATCGGAAGCTTTTTCGATATGCAAGGCGGATAATTCACTTATCGGTATAATGCCATCGAGTTTGCTATTTTCAACTTCGACGATGACTTGTTTGTCTTCAACTTTTGTCACTTTTCCTCTTACCCGATCCCCAACATTATAGGCGGGTGCATCAACTTCTGGCATTGCCTCTTCCGTAGTTGCTTCCCGGGTTTGTTCAGCGGTTTCATTTTCGGATTCCGGAGCGGAACTTTCTGTATGAGAAGAGGTTTCTACTTCCGGAGCAGAATCTTGAACGGTTTCCTTTTTATCTACTTCATTTTCTGCCTGTTCTTCGGTGCTGTTTACTTCCTGTAAATTTTCTTGATTGTTTTCAACCATATGTATTTCCTCCTTATCCGCGACAACAGAATGCATCACTAGAAAATATCTCTTAAATCTAACTTCTAATAATTCATTCTGTTTGTCAATACATTATTTATATTGTATCAAAATTTCTTTAATATGACCCATAATAACTTCAGTCGCTTCTTTCGCAGAAGCTTTCTTTTCTTTCAGTTCTTGCATATTGATCGGTTTTCCATAGACAACTTTCAATTTTCGGAACGGTTTATATGGCCCAATGATGGCACAGGGCACGACCTCGGCATCCGTTTTTAAAGCGAAAAAACCGACTCCCGAAAGCCCCTTGCCTAATTCGCCCGTTTTGCTGCGGGTCCCTTCCGGGAAGATGCCGAAAACTTTTCCTTCCCGCAAAATTTGTAAACCGGTACGCAACGCACTCCGGTCACCTTTTCCCCGCTTAACGGGAAAGGCGTGTAAAGCTGTGACAATTTGTTTCAATACAGGCACCTTAAATATTTCTTCCTTTGCCATAAAGGAAATGGGCCGCGGGGAAGTAATACCTAATGTTACCGGATCCATATTCGATATATGATTGCAACATATAATTACCGGTCCTTCTTTCGGAATATTTTCTTGACCGATAACTTCAAAGCGATAAATCGGTTTTAACACTCCGGTAACAATCAGTTTAGCAAAAGAATAAAAGCTCATGCGTTAATCGATCCTTTCCCTCACAACGTCCATTATTCGTTCAGCGACTTCTTCCACCGTTAAATGGGTGGAGTCAATTTCTATCGCATCCGGAGCTTTTTTTAATGGCGCAACTTTCCGGTTAGAATCCATTTCATCCCTTAATGCGATATCGCGTTCAATCTCTTCTAAATTGGATTCAATCCCTTTAGTCAAATTCTCCATGTGGCGTCGTTTTGCCCGCTCCTTGACGCTCGCTTTCAAGAAAATTTTCACCTCGGCATCGGGCAAAACATGCGTGCCGATATCGCGGCCATCCATGACAACACCACCGGAGGCAGCTAGATTTTTTTGCCGTTTTACCATTTCTTCCCGGATCTGTTTATGTTTGGCAACTGCAGAAACATTTTTCGAAATTTCCGGCATGCGGATTTTTTCCGTTACATCCGCTCCGTCCACGTAAACTTTCTGGATTTCTCCTTCTTGTTTTAACTCGATCTGCGTCTTCTGAAGTAAGCGATCAAGTGCCTCCCCATCCTCAACGGGAACATTTTCATGGATTGCCTTCCATGTCAGGGCCCGATACATGGCACCTGTATCAATGTACAAGTATGATAGTTTTTTAGCGACAATTTTAGCAACAGTACTTTTACCTGCTGCAGCAGGACCATCGATCGCGATAGAAATTCTGTTTTTACCCATAAGACCCAAAACCTCTTTCAACAATTTTCATTCATTACTCCTATTTATTTTAACACAAAAGAAAGCAGGATATGTACCCTGCTACGGTAATTGAATAGCTTCTAATATTTCAGAATAGTTTTCATTATTGACTCCCTCGTATAATAGTAACTCTTTTAACTCGGGAAACGAATTGTAATGATGGAAAAATATTTGCGAAAGCAGCAAAAAACAACCTTGCACAATCGCGATTTTAATTAGAATTCGTTCTACTTTTTTCATCATCATCCCCACAACGTTTTGTTTATTCTTATTATTGCTGAGAATCTTTTAAATTATACTATTTCGTAATCCCTTTCAATTTTTGCAAAATAAGTTGGGACTCGAAACAAAAACGGATGAGTAGCTGTTCTTCTTTCATCGGTAGATCGATAAATTCAAAAGAAACTGCCCAGTTATCTTCGTTGTGAGGGGTGATGCGCACTACTTTGCAGGGAATTTTCACATAATCGTATTCACCGTTTTCCCATGGCAGAACGAACCAACCAATCACCTGTTGATTTTCTTTTAGTGTAATGGAATTGGGGACGATGATGGATGCTCCGCCTGCACTAATATCCGTCGTTATCGTATGAAACGGTGTGAATTCTTTATTTTTCGGATGAATTGCGACATCCAGTGTCCGCCGAACCCGGACAAACCGACGCCGCTGGACTTTTTGAAAATCTCCATCACCAGGTCTTGATATTTTCAGTAAAGGTAAGGATTTTTTGATATGACCGATGATTTCGGATACGAATTCATATACTTCCCCATCGGACGTGATAAAAATAAACCTGAATCTTTCATTTCTCAATAAATAAACGGTCCGATTCGACTGAATATCGGCTGGATAAGAGATGTAGACCGCATCATCTGATAGATCAATGATTTTACTTCGATACTTTTCCCTTTCTTCATCCAATGGCACAATTGTTAATATTTGTCCAATTTTTAACATATCATCGCCCTTTACCATTTACATGTTTATCTATATTATGACATGAAAAGAAAAAATGGAAAAGCCTTCAAGCCTTCCCATTGAGAAGTTCTTCGTAAATCGGTTCAGCATTTTGTAATTTTTCTACTTTTTCTTCCACTCCCGTTTCGGCATTGATGAAAATTCGATACGTATCTTTAGCCAATGTGCCCAAAAATTCATAAACAAGAATTTCTTCACCCAGATCATTTTCGATGATGGCAAGACCCTGATCCATTACTTTCACTTTCGGATTGATTTCTTTGCGCGCCTCAGCTTCGGATACGGTCGGTTCAGGGATATCCCGTTTATTATGAGAAACTAAATAGTCCGCGGCAGAAAAGCCGACGACACTTGCATCATCGAGGGCAATTTTCATCTTGACGGCATCCGGGTAAATCCGCACCCCTTCTTCCCTCGTTACGAATGTGAACACACCGATATTTTCATACTGGGCACTTTCCAGTAGCTCCATGTTTTCAAAACCGTGTTTCTGTAAATATTTTTTCGCCAGCTCCGTTGCTTCATTTAAACTGTAATTTTGTTCTTTAATTTCCCGGTTCGTAATTAACCAGATTGGATGCCCGCCCCGTTTTGTAATATCCATATACGATTCCCCATGTTTCCCTTGAATATGGATGCTGTAAAATTCATAATCAGCGCCTTTTTCGTTTTCAATGACCTCAATTTTTACATCATCCGGTGCGTTCGCATAAAATTTGGCAATTTTTTTCGCTTCTTCTTTCGTTATTTCCTTCCCATCCAGTTCTTTTAATCCCTTTTGTTGCCGTTCCATACTGATAAACATCGTGCCGGAGTCGGTTTCCGTATATCCTTCCACAGTTTTTTCCACGGTTTTCAAACCGTCGATGATCGTATTATCGGTATTTTCCCTTCCCTGGGCCAGGGCCATTTCCACATCCATCCAGCGCAGATTATTTTTCATCGCTGTATATTGCAACTGCCGCAATTCATTTTGAATTTCTTCTGCCTGGGCGTATAATGTTTTCAAAACATTGTATTCTTCATCGGTTAACGGCTCTTCATCTAAATTGCGAACGGCAGTACGGTACGTAAAATCTCCAATTTTCGATAAAAATTCTTCCGTCTTATTAAAGGGCATCAATGTAAGGGGAAGCTGCCCCACGGAATTTTGCGCTTCTGATGCAAGGCGCCACACATCAATAAGAGCTGGTGACAGTGAGTCCCTTGAATTCATCGCCAAAGTTGTCCCAATCTCATCATGGAGTCGATCGATATAATACGTTAAATCGTGAAACGCCCTTTGATAATTGTTTTCCGCACGAATCAATATGGCATTTTTCTCTTTATGTTCCTGATACCCCCATACTCCTGTGGCAACGATCCCGACTGCTAAGACCCCGATTAATATATTGCGTAGCATTCTTTCACTCCTTAATGGCAAAATATATGTTTACCAATTTTTTTGATTTGCGGTCTTGACCAGATCCACTGATTCGTAGCCGTATCTGGATTAAAGTAATAAATAGCATTTCCGGTCGGATCCCATCCGTTTATCGCATCGAGTACCGCCTGTTTTGCGGATTCATTGGGGGTGAGCCATATTTGTCCATCCGCAACCGCTGTGAAAGCACCGGGTTCGAAAATGACACCCGAGACCGTATTTGGAAATGCCGGATTTTCGAGGCGGTTTAAAATTACCGCTGCTATCGCTACTTGACCGATATACGGTTCACCTCTTGCTTCGCCATACACCGCATTTGCCATTAATTGAATATCGTTTTGTGAAAATCCATGGGGGACATTAGTAGCAGTAGGCTTTTGTGCTGCCTGTTGTCCGGCCTCGTTTTCCGGTTGCTTTTTTCCAGCATTTTGATTCTGTTGATTCGTGTTTGGATTTTGCTGAGCAGGCGGCTGTTTTGGCTGTCCCTCGTTTTTAGGACTCGCCTTTGGTGCCGATTGTTTATCGAGATCAACCCCACCGTAATGGGTAAATTTGTTTCCTTTCTGAATATTTTCCTTTACAAATCCTTCCGCATATTTTGTCGCACGAAGGAGCATATCTTTCGTTTTCGGTCCAGCGAGCCCATCCACTTTTAAACCGAATTCATACTGAAAATTCCTCAATGCCCAGTACGTTTGCCAGCCAAATACACCGTCAATTTTTCCGTTATAAAATCCGATATATTGCAAACGAGATTGCAATTCAATAACATCATCACCTACAGCACCATGCTGTATTACCTGGTTCGTAAAAGCTTGAACCTCTTCTTTGTCACTATAAAAATAAAATATTGCCAGGCTAATTATGATCAAAATCAACATATACATCCATTTTCGGTTAACCATCGATGTCCCTCCAAACAGGTTGTCTAGTTGAGCAAGTTTAGTTTTTGTAAAAACTTGCTTTTTATACAAATTAACGGTATCCGGTTCATGCAATGGGACATCTCATAAATAGGCCAAAAAAAAAGCCTGAAGAAATCAGGCTTTACTTAAAAGTCACCATCCATGTTACAGATCGAGAGATTTTTCTATTAACGCTTCATGTTTGATTTCTTTAACTTTTTTCAATGCAAAAAACCAGATAAAAATCATAAAAGGAATGATAAAAAAGATCGCGCTGTTCTGCAATAGCAAAATAAAATCGTATAAACCGTGTAATATAAAGGGAACAAAAAAAGAAGCGAGAATAAATTTCGTTTTCGTTTCAACATCAGCGAACTTACTTTTTCCGAAATAATATCCCATAATGACTCCGAAAACCGCATGGCTCGATACAGGCAAAATCGCCCGTAACAGGGCATATTCAATTTCAAAACCGTAGGCCAATAAATACAAAATATTTTCAGCTGAAGCATAACCTAATGAAACCGCAACACCATAAATAATCCCATCGTAAGATTCATCGAACGGGATAAAGCGATAGGCGGTGAAATAAAAAATAAACCATTTAAAAAACTCTTCCAGCAAGGCCGCACGAAAAAACGCATCGAAAAGGGAATAAGAAAAAACGTTTTCCACATCCATGACATATTGAATGAACATGATTGGGAAAACTAAAATTGCCCCGAGAATAAAGCTCCGTAATACTTCGCTGATCGGTTCCGATTTGATCTCTTCCCGTAAATAAAAATAGCTTAATAGTGCAAGACCGGGAGCTAAACCTGCGGAAACAACAGTAAACATAGGCAACCTCATTTCTTACAAACTCTAAAGCTATCGTATCACGCTTTAAAATAAATGAAAACAGTTTAAATGAAAAAAATTTCATCAATGGTCAAATTTTTCATAAATTTTACAAATCGTTAAACGATTTGTAATATAAAACTTCACAATCTTCCATAAAAAAATGGACCGTATTTCGGTCCTACCTTAACATTATCATTTTTATCTTGTATTATATTTTATGCCCAGCCGCGGAAACGACAGGCTTCAGCCATTTTTCGAATACCAACCATATAGGCGGCTAAACGCATATTGACTTTTCTCGTCTGGGCCGTATTGTACACATTTTCGAAGGCTTTGACCATTACTTGTTCTAATTTTTCTTCAATTTCTTCCTCTGTCCAGTAATAGCCGGTATTATTTTGTACCCACTCAAAATAGGAAACGGTTACTCCTCCGGCAGAAGCCAATACGTCTGGAACGATTAATATTCCCCGATCTGTTAAAATATTCGTGGCTTCTAATGTTGTCGGTCCGTTTGCTGCTTCCACAATAATTTTCGCCTTGATATTCGGAGCGTTTTCTGCAGTTATTTGATTTTGTACCGCCGCCGGCACTAAAATATCACAATCGAGTTCGAGCATTTCTTGATTCGTAATCGTATCTTTAAACAAGTTCGTGACCATGCCGAAACTATCACGACGATCAAGTAAATAATCAATATCTAATCCGTTCGGATCGTAAAGGGCACCGTTCGCATCAGAAATAGCGATTACTTTTGCACCAGCATCATGCATAAATTTCGATAAAAATCCACCTGCATTACCAAAGCCCTGGACAATTACGCGAGCGCCTTTAATATCGATACCGGCTTTCTTTGCCGCTTCCCGGATACACATGGCCACCCCTTTAGCTGTCGCGCGATCTCGTCCATGGGAGCCTCCCAATACAAGCGGTTTCCCGGTGATGAATCCAGGAGAGTTATACTCATCGATGCGACTATATTCATCCATCATCCAGGCCATAATTTGCGAGTTCGTAAATACATCCGGAGCGGGTATATCCTTGGTAGGTCCTACGATTTGACTAACAGCCCGCACATAACCACGGCTTAAAGCTTCAAGCTCGCGGAACGACATCGTGCGAGGATCACACACGACCGCGCCCTTGGCACCGCCATACGGTAAATCAACAATCCCGCATTTTAAACTCATCCAGATTGCGAGCGCTTTCACTTCCCGTTCAGTTACGTTTGGATGGAAGCGAATACCACCCTTTGTTGGGCCTACGGCATCATTATGCTGGACCCGATACCCGGTAAAAACTTTCACTTTTCCATTGTCCATCCGGACTGGAATTTGAACAGTTAAGGTGCGCAACGGTTCTTTTAAGAGTTCGTACACTTCTTCTGAGTACCCTAGTTTTTCTAAAGCCTCGCGTATAATGGCTTGAGTGGAAGTGAGAATGTCGTCCGTCTGCTGGTCCGCAACTTTACTGTCAGCACCCTTCTGGGTAATCATCAGATAACCTCCTATAATATCAATGAGTTCTCATATTTAGTATATAACTAAATTTTTAGAATGCAAGAAAAATACTAGTTTTTGCAATTGATTTATGATTGTGATATTGATGCGAAATTTTATACACTAAAGTTTAAATGCGTTACACCGATAAAGCAATTGGGTAAGAAAGATACGATAATTTTAATCGATAAATTATCTATTCGAATAAAAAGAATCATGAATCACCTGGATCGCCCGTTCCGGGATTAGTTGTTTAGCCTTAGTTTTTAGATGGACGAGTTGTCCGGAGATCTTATTTCCATATTCAAATAATAAAGGGATGGTGATTTCTGATCGGCATTCCAGTATATCCACGATTAAAAAATACTTGTTTTGGTAAACATATAGCGCGCCACCTTGATAAAAAGGTTGGATTCGCCTGGCTAGCTGGACGACATCCTCAAAATCACTAAACTCAAAACCTTCTTCGATTTTAGGGACGACGGGCCAATCGGTAGCGAATATGACCTCTTCCACAGCTTCAGTAATGGAATCCTCCCGAAAGTAAGTAATAAGAATCTCCAATTCATCCGTACCGGTGGAAAATACATCAATGAATATTGTTCCTTCTTCAGAATTCGACCAATCGATCCGGGCATTTTTTATGATTCGCAAAATAATTTCCAGCCATTTTTTTGAATTGTTTTCTACATCTTCCTCTGTGATTCCATATTTTTTCAACTCTGACCGGGATAGGAGTATTTTAATCTGATTTTGGTCCACCTCTATCAGCCACATCGTCCTGCCTCCTGATTCTACTCTAAACTGTAATATTGTATGAGAAGGTGTGCTGACTGGTGACCTTCATTCGATGTGGATTTGTCTATTTCAAAGGAGACAGCACCGAAAAAGCTTATTTATTTTCATGGTACAGATTGATATCATATTTTCTTTTCAACAATTCAAAAACGATATGGCGCTTTTGCCATGCCTCTGTGCTTGACCATAGATCTGGACTTTTATCAATGATTTCACAACGTAAGGCATGGAACTCTTTTTCCGCTTTGTCTACTTGATATTTTAACAAGTTCATATAACCGAATAAGCCGACGGTGAAAACCAGGAGGTATACATTTTCGGAACGGGCGAAAAAAACAGTGAACATTTGATCAAAGGATCCGGAATATGGAGCGATGACCGTTCGGTAAAGGTAATAAAAAAATAACAAAACGACACCAAGGGTAAGCCACATGATAATCAAATGAAAATTGTACAACTTGTCGAATTTCCGTTTTCTTTTAATCACTCCGTATAGCATTTGTTTCGTTGCTTCGTCTGTCCAGTTCCCCAAATTTTTAATATCTTCGTCCATAATGCAATCCCTCATTCCTTTTCATTTTGACTATTAAAAAATACGTCCAGGCTATGAAAAATATTCATGCCTGGACGATATGAAAAGGAGAATGATTAATTTTCAATTTCAACTTGTTCAAAACTCCCCTTCTCCTCATTTTCGAATGGTATGTTGGCCGGTCGGTCATCACTATTGAAATAGAAAAAGACGAGAATGATTATAATCGGCAGTAAAATAAATAAAAAAGTTAAGATGCGAATAGCGAACAAACGGAACCGCCGTTCCTCAACTGCCGCTTCCTGTTTTTTGCGCTTTCTCATCCGGGACGGGATCTGTTCCGGTGTTTGTTTCGTTTCGCTCTTATTTATAGTTTCACTGACAATATGTGGTGTTTTGTTTTTGGCAATTTTATTTTCTCTTTCCGGTTTTCTTCTTTTCTCGCTTGCTAATTTTTTTCGTTTCATCTCTTCCCTTGCCTGCAGACGCGATAAACCGTAGTTTTCCGATTCGTGTTTTTGTATCTTTAAATTTCCTTGTCTTTGTAAAGGTTCATTGCTTGCTTTAACCCGTCGTCTTTTTTTAGCCGCCCGGCGTCTCTTTCTGCGATGAACTTCACTCCGTGGTGGAAGATGTGAAGCCATGTATTTTTCAAACTCACCATGTGAAAAAAATTCATTATTCGTTTTCCATTCCATGATGTGTGCCCCACTTTCCAGAAAATACGTGACCTTTTCCTTTAAAAAAAATCATGCTTAGCATGAGGTTTGTTTGCGATGAACGGAAAATTATATTTATTCAAACTTGATAATGATAGAATTCAAGGCTTATACATGAAAGAGTTCATAAATACGTTTTTTCCAGTTTAAACTTTCCGGATTGTTTACCCGGTCCTCGCGTTGGAAAAATATCCGGATATCGAAACCACATGAATCACAGCACGGCTCGGCAATCTCCGACTGTGTCTCTTCAAAATATTCCAGTAATTTTTTGCGGCGACAACCGGTTGAATGAATCCATTCGGTGATTTCTTGTAACTTTTCCTGTTTCCAGGCAAGTCGCTTTTCAACAAAGGTAGACGTCGTTGATATAAATTGATCGACATGATTTATCCGCTGATAAAATTTTTCCAGCAACCGAAACTGGATTTCGGTAAAACCAGGAGGATATTCAGCCATTTGCACATCGCTTGAATTTCCTCGCAGCTGTTTCTGTTGCTCCTCCTTCCAGCGAGCAAAATAATGAATTTGCCCGCGATCAGGCAATTCATTGGCGATTAGTTGAGTTTGTAAATAGTAATCGTCTGGACAATAGAGCATAATCGCAATACTATTTTTCCCATCGCGGCCAGCACGGCCAATTTCCTGAAAATACGATTCCAAATCGACCGGTGGATGGTAATGCAGGCAATAGCGAATATCTTCTTTATTTACTCCCATACCAAAGGCGCTCGTGGCACATATTAAATCGATTTCTCCGTACAAAAACTGCTGCTGGAGTAAAATTCGTTGTTCCTGCTCAATTTCCGAATGATAAGAAGCTACCCGATAGTTGTTTTGACCTAATAAAGTGGCATAATAATCGGCCATTTTCTTGCTGGAAAAATAGATGATCCCCGGGCCCTGTAAATCCCTCACGAGTTCAAGCAACCGTTCACTTTTTTCATTTTGAGTGTCAAATCGTTCCACTTGAAGGGCAATATTTTTTCGATCGATCGGATATAAAAACTCTTTCGTTCCCGTCATTTGTAATGATGCTTGAATATCTTCGCGGACCTGTCTGCGGGCTGTGGCGGTTAAAGCGAGAACTTGTGGATTTCCTAATCGTTGCCGGATCACACCAAGCTCTAAATAATCCGGACGAAAGTCATAGCCCCATTGCGAAATACAATGCGCTTCATCGACGACAAACAATCGAATCGGGAGTTTGCGCAGAGCGGTGAGTATGTGTTCGTTTTGTAACATTTCCGGAGACGTATAAATAAATTTATATGTCGCAAGATTTTTTAAAACAAATTTTCGTTCCGCCAAGGTTAAAAATGAATTTAGCGCGACAACTTGCTTGATCCCCTTCGCTTTCAGCTGTTCGACCTGGTCCTGCATCAGAGAAAGGAGCGGGGAAACGATGATTGTTATTCCCTCAATGATCAGGCCCGGCAATTGGTAGCAGAGCGATTTACCACTTCCCGTCGGCAGGACCGCCAGTGTATCATGACCTGCCAGGACGGATTCAATGATCTCTTTCTGTCCTAAGCGAAACCCTTTATAAGAAAATTTTTCATATAATATTTGCTCAAGTTGCATACTACCACCACAATTTAACGATAATATTCGACGATTTTCGGCCAGGCCGATAATACGAGACGGATGGAGAAATAATCGGCCTCGGGGACGAGTTCTTTAATCCGCCTTAATTTGCGCGATTTGCACCTGTTGACAGCGGAAATGATTTTCTCCTGCAAACTTTTACTCACATACGGTTGAATGGAAAATTCAGGATTCATCAGGACGATTTCCACGATATGATCTTCAATCGTACTTTTTTTCAATTGACGTTCTCTAGCAATTTCAGCCAATGTCTTTCCTTGTTGTAACAATTGGTATGTAATGTAGCTGGATCGAGTTAAAACAACAGGTTTTTGCAAATCCCGGGTAAGTGAAGTGAACAAGGGAAAATCGTCTCGATGATTGGCAGTAAGAGCAATCATTTGATGCAAAATCGAGCGAAAGAGCAGTTGATAATACTGTTCCTCTAATTTCAACCGTTCGGCAATTTGCCGGGGTGTCAGACCTGAGCGTTCATAACCGGATAAGCGATACACAAATAATTCCGGCTGGAGCTCCGCTTTTTCCACATGTTCTAAAAGCTGGATCAATTCATGAGAAAACCGTTCCGGTAATAATTTTTTGTCGTATCGTTCACTCATTTGGTAAATCCAGCGTTTTACTTCCTGTTGAACGACCAGATCCCTTTGTACGGGAATAAAACGTGTTTTTCCATAAGACCAGTGGGATAAAGTTTGTACGAGCAAACTCAAACGTTGCCAGAAACGAACTTCTACTTGTTGATATTTAAAACCGTTGAATCCGGCAGGAATCGCATATTGTTTGGTAATATCTTTATACAATTGCCGCCCTCTGCTCGTTATTTGCGCCGTTTGCTTATCGATCGTAATTAACCGTTGCTCTGTTAAGGCGTTTAAACATTGATCAAAATCCCTTTTTGATAAATCGGGAATGATATTAAAGTATTTTTGCAACCCATACCAGGCAGTATCTTGAATGGTTTGGGCAGATTTTTTTCCTGTTAATAAATAATAAACGGCTTGCACCGTTCGTTCCGCATGGAATCGGTCAATGCATGCTAAAAGCAATGCCTTAAGAAACATATTATCCATCACCTACGTACCATTTTACCATGATTTGCTCTATCTCACATTAAGAGATCATGAGAATATTTATGAAATATTTCACAAACTTTATTGAAATTTCTCGATTCCAATCCTACAATTAAATAGATGGATTCATATTTTTGGGAGGGTTTTGGTTGGCAAAATTCACAATTGTTGATAAAGATACTTGTATTGCTTGCGGTGCTTGTGCAGCAAGTGCTCCGGACATATTTGACTATGATGAGGATGGAATTGCCTTTTCCATTCTAGATCATAATACAGGTACGGTCGAAGTTCCTGAAGAATTGGAAGAGGATTTATTGGATGCCTTTGAATTTTGTCCGAGTGAATCGATTCGGATTGCGGATAATCCTTTTGATGGAGATCCGGATAAATACGAGTAAGCAATCAATACAAAAGAATTTATTTAAAAAGACTCCGTCTCAAAACGGAGTCTTTGTATTTATTGATCATTATCTAAAATTCATAATCTGTTTTTGAATCCAGCCTTGCATTCTTGTAAATATGAGGAAAAATGCAAAGGACATGATGATTCCTTTGAGTAAATTAAAAGGTAAGATTGCGGTGATAACAAGTTCTTTCGGCAATGTAAAGTTCATGAATTTTGCATACATCGGGATAAAAATAAGATAATTTAAAACAGTCATGGTTAAAGCTGTAACAACAGTGGCAGCGATCAAAGCAATCGTTAAACCTTTTTTCGATTTGACTTTCCAGTAAATATAATAGGTCGTTAAAACAAAGGTTGTTCCCGTGGCAAAATTGGCGATATGGCCGACAGGAACCCCGGTTTCACTACCAGTTGTCAATAAATCGATAATATTTTTCAATAGTTCAATGATAACACCTGCTGCAGGGCCCATGATAATCGCACCGAGCAATGCCGGTAAATCACTGAAGTCAATTTTTAAGAAGCTCGGAAAACCGGGCAAAGGAAAATCCAGCAGCATTAAAACGTAACTAATGGCGCTGAGCATTCCAATTGTGACATACATACTTACTTTTGATTTTTTCATTTCCATTCTCTCCTTCTTACGATTCATCCTGCTCGTGAAGAAGAGAGAAGTAAGGTTTCGTTACAAATAATAAGCCCCCGAAACATTCGGGGGCATGTTTTTTCGTCATGGGAAATTAGACATACTAAGGTCTAGTATGTAGCGAAACCTTCATCTTCTCCCATCCAGACTTTAACTGTCGGCTTTGGAATCTCACCAAAATCCTGCCTGATGTCAGGCTCGCGGGCTAAAGGCTTACGCCTCATTACCGCCGGTCGGGAATTTCACCCTGCCCCGAAGATGAATCTTTATTTTATTGTTAAATTTATTATAAGCTACTATACAAAAAAAGTGAAGTGTTTCGAACTAATTTTTTTATGAAAATAAAATTATGAAAAAAACATCGGGTACGGATGATTTCTAAACTATTTATTCGCCACTTTTTGCCTGTTCCCGTTTCATCACTTCTTTTATTTCTTCCACTGAACGTTTCCTCGCAAATACCATCGTTCCCACGTCTGCCTGACCGAAAATTAAAAAGGGATCGATGGCATTTTCCTTATGTACAGTCCAGGCATCTTTATGAATCTCAAAATGAAGATGGGGTCCGGAGGATTTACCGGTACTTCCCATTGTCCCGATCACCTGTCCTTGATCCACCCGTTCTCCTTCTGCTACAAGTCTTTTTTGCAAATGGGCATAGACGGTTTCATATCCTTCTTCATGTTTAATAAAAACGACATTCCCATAAGTCGTCGAGTAATACGATTTCGTCACTACTCCTGAAGAAACAGCATAAATCGGTGTATTGATTGCAGCGGCGACATCAACGCCTGCATGTTTGCCTGATCTGGTACCATATGTATCGGAAATTGTTCCATCTGCCGGCCAAATCCAATCAAGCCGGGAAAATTCATTGGCTAAACTTGCAGAAAGATTGCTTCCTGGATTAATCATGAACAGAAATATAGTGAATGCAATTGCCCTGATAATTTTGGACATCTGCTTCCTCCTCTTAATTAATGGATAAGCACTATCCAAAATAAGGAAAGAACAGTAACAGTAATTTATTATGAAAAAAGAGCCGTCATTTTATACAATTCGGATTGAAAATAAAAAAGGGCCTATACATAGGCCGCTTTGAACCATTATTGAAGAGTTAACTGTATTCGATTTGGTGCAACGGGGACATGAACAGGTTTTGTAAAATCGAAATCTTGAAAATGATCCATACCGATATTATTAAAGTGAACATATTGAAAACCAAATTCTTTTGCCGTTAACAATATCGCCTCAATCATATATACAAAAGAGCGATCATCAGGAAATTCGGTTGTAGGAGAAAAACTAAGCGACAACGTGTCTGGGTTTTCATGAATGATTTTAAAGTCAACGAAATCAGGAATGCTCGGTGCCAGCTCATTTTTTTCGATTCCTGTTTTCATTTCCTGGAAACTTTCACCAATTGTTTCATACGAATTCGGACTTGGCGTTAAAAATACTTGCCGGTCTGTTTCATACAGTAAATACCCCGTATTTTGTGTTGGACGAATCGAATATACCGTAAGTTTCTCATCTTCATGATGCAGCTGAATGCCGGGCTCGAAATTTTCGAATAAATGGACTTCCGCAATTCCTTGATACTTCAGCGCATCCAGACTCTTAAAAAACATGGTCTCTCCGGCTGTTCCCATCGTGTAGGTATGATTACTATTTAAATTTAATGAGACACTTCCCGCATCGGTCAATGTAAAGGTTCCGTTTAACGGATAATATTCAGCAAGCCCTAACTCCTCTTCATTGATCCCATTCATCACATCAATGTATTGATCTAACCATGTTCTACCTTCAATATCCTGGACGATCACAGAAACAGGAATGGCATTTTGGAACATTTCGTCGGGTACATTTAAGGTGAGCGTGAACTCATTTCCTGCCAGATCTTCCTCATAAATTGCCGTTCGGAGCGCAGCATCAGCTATTTTAATTTCATTTGTAAACAACTGATCCTGTGTTGTCGATTGATTTTCTTCTAGAACAATTTCCGGTAGCTCATCTTCCATTGTGAATTGTTCCCGGTCTAATTCTGCCTGATTGCTCCCTGCCAGGTCATCATTTCGGAAAAGCAGGGAAGTACTCAATACGAAAATAAGAAACATGGCAGCGATGGAAGCGATAACGGGCCAAAGGATCGGTCTCCTTCTTTGTCTAGGTGATTCCATTTCTTCCTGCAGCCGCTTCTTAACCATGTGAAAGACCTCATCTTTTGAGCGCTGATCTTCAATCAGCGGCATTTCACGAAGAAGCCTTTGCAGGTCTTTTTCGGAAAATTGCTTTTTACTCATGGTGCCCACCCTCCTTTTCACTGGCCGCTTCCATAAATTTTTTCAATCGTTTTAAAGCACGATGTTGCGTTGTTTTCACTTTACTCTCGGTCCATCCTAAGATTTCCGCGGTTTCCGCTATCGATAAATCTTGAATGAACCGGGCGATTAAAACGGTTTGCTGGTCAACCGTACACATTTTTAAACAACGGAACAGGAGACGGATACGTTCATTTTGAACCGCAATTTCTTCCGGGAGTTTCTGATGATCAGCAAAATCGATATTTTTCCAGTCAAACTGCGAAAAAGGGATATTTCGCTTATTTTTTTCTTTACGAAATTGATCGATCGCTACATTCCGCGCAATCGATAATATCCAGGTTTTCAAACTGCTTCTATTTTCAAACCGATCGATTGATTTCATCACGCGAATATATACTTCCTGTGTTAAATCTTCCGCCTTGTGACGGTCTCTGACTAAATAAAATAAAAATTGAAAGATATCTTGATGGTATTTTTCATAAATCTCCTCGAATACGGAGTCCATAAAATCATCCCCGACTTACTATATTTGTCGCCATTTTCGCATAAAAAGTTACAATTCCAAGCATTTTCTTTATATATCATGTTTTAATCATACCGTTAGATCAGCGTTTCATCAACAGAGGAAAGTTTTCTTTCGTCCCTTTATGTGGAAAATCGCGTGATTAAATCCGTGGAAAATTGCCGAAAACATTCCGGCGGTTCATGACAAACTAGTTTTTTCTCTATAAATCTATAAATTTTTTCAAAGGACAATCCGAACTGGAAAACGATCATTTCCACTCCATTTTAAGGAAAATAAAAATGGAACTGTCAAACAATCTTCATGATGTTTGACAGTTCCATCTATTCTTCTTTATCATCCGGGATAAAAATGGTAAACGTTGTCCCTTCGCCGAGTTTACTCTTTACTTCAATCGATCCGTTATGGGCGACGACGATATTTTTCGCAATAGCTAATCCAAGTCCCGTTCCCGAACGGCCTCTTGTCCGGGCTTTATCTGCTTTATAAAAACGTTCGAAGACGAACGGTAAATCTTCTTTAGGAATTCCTGATCCATCATCAATCACTTCGATGCAAAATCCGTCTTTGGCAGCAAATTCCCTAACGATAATTACTCCATCATCAGCACAGTGACGAATGGCATTGTCAATCAAATTCGTTAAAACTTGTTCGATCCGATCGGGATCAAAATAATATTCCTTCCCTTTGGAAGCTACATCTGCCTGAATCGTGACCCGGTTTTCGCGCGCGATACCGGAAAATTTTTTCACGATGCGATGTAAATAAGGTTCAATTGCGACCATTTGTTTATCCAGCGTCAAGGTGCCGGATTCCATTTTTGCCAGATCCAATAATTCGTTTACAAGGCGGCCCATCCGCTTCGATTCTTCATGAATAATCGTAGCGATTTCCCGGCGATCCTCTTCGGAACCAACGACATCATCTAACAGGGCTTCACTATATCCCTGTAACATGGCTACCGGGGTGCGCAACTCATGGGATACATTGGCGATGAAATCCGAACGAATTTTATCTAGCTGTTTTTGCTCGGTCATATCTCTAATCACCGCAACAGCCCCACGAATTTGCTTCGCATCATATAATGGGCTGACAATTACGGTCCAGAAACGTCCTTGAATGGATAAATCACCAGTTTCCTCTTTCTCCGTTTTCAACACTTGCTTAAACAGTTCCATGATTTCATCGGGAACGGTACAGTTTTGATTCCTTGACCCTTCATATTCCCACAATTGAATAAAATGATCAGCCGGTGGATTCGTGAGCATTATTTTCCCTCTGCGATTAAACATGATGACTCCATCGGCCATGCTGCTTAACACACTTGATAGTTGTTCTTTTTCATGCTGCAATTGATTCATATTCACCTTCAGTTGTTCTGTCATAGTATTGATTGCTTTTGCCAGTTCCCCGATTTCATCGTGGGTATAAATAGGAACTTCGACATCAAATCTCCCTTTCGTAACATTTACAGCCACCTCGCGCATTTTCCAGAGGGGCTTCGTAATCTGTCTCGATAAAAACAGAGCAAAAAACGTCGTTAAACAAAAACTGATAAAGGCGGCGAGCCAGATAATATTCGTAGTTTCATTGACGGCATCTTGCATGACGTCTAATGACTGGTAAATGAAGACGGCTCCTTGCTGATTGGAAAACATATGAAGGGGAATGCCAATCATGATTAAGCGATTTTCACTAAAATGACGTCCACGCTCCTCGTTCTTAAGCGGGAGCGTGATTTCCTGTTCTACGGTTGCATTCTCTTCAAAAACCTTAGAAAAAACTTCGTGTTCGCGAAAATAAGATAGACTGAAAAATTCTTTATCTCTTTCTTCGGAATAGTAGACGTGATTTTCATCGGTAACGATGATCACATTCGTTACATCATCAAGGGTCTGGAAAGCGATTTCAAGTCCGTAATTAAGATTGTCATAACTTTCCAGGACGATGGCGATTTTTTTCCCCGTATTTAATAAATCATCGGTAACAGTTTCAACGATATATGTGCGAAAGAACTGCATCAGTAAAATCGCCAGCACCGTCAAGACGACGGCAAAAAAGAGCAGTATAGTTGCCCAAAGTTTTCCAACTACACTCCGCCAGATCGGTCTCATTCATCGATTACCTCTAACTTATATCCTACTCCCCAAACGGTCACAATCATTTTCGCCGCAACATCCGACACCTTGTTTAATTTTTCACGTAAACGTTTAACGTGGGTATCCACTGTTCGTAAATCACCAAAAAAATCGTAATGCCAGACTTCTTTTAACAAGGTTTCCCGATCAAATACTTTATCTGGCGATTTTGCCAGGAAGTATAAAAGATCATATTCCTTTGGTGTTAAGTTAATTTCCTGGCCATCTACGGTTACCCGATGGGCATCGTGATCGATCGTTAGATGTGGAAAGACGATTAAATCTTTCGCACTCGTATCCGTTTGCAAATAGCCCGTTGGCGATGAGCGTCTTAGTAAGGCTTTAACACGGAGTACAACTTCTCTCGGGCTGAATGGCTTAACGATATAATCGTCTGTACCGACTTCAAATCCCTGGACCCGGTTGGATTCTTCTCCTTTAGCAGTGAGCATGATAACGGGCGTTGCTTTTTTTTCACGAAGCCTGCGGCATACTTCGATACCGTCAATTCCGGGAAGCATTAAATCGAGAATGATAAGGTCATAGTAATTTTCCAGTGCTTTTTGTAATGCCTCGTTCCCTTCTTCGGCTTCATCAATTAAAAAGTTTTCCCGCTCCAAATACATTTTTAATAGGCGACGAATACGTTCTTCATCATCCACTACTAATATTTTATACTGCGAATCCATTGGCATACCCTCCTTGCCTCTACACCTATTGTATAAAAATCGACAAAATATTGCTATATGTAATTCGATAAATTGTCGATTATTACATAAATTATAAACAATTTCACAAAGAAAGTCTTTACAAACTGATTGTAAAGACGAAAAATGGACAAATCTCCTATATTTTTGTTTCTATACAGCATAGGAATGTAACCCTGCGATAACGAGATTGACAAAAATCAGATTAAACATGATGATGGCAAAACCAATCACAGCAAGCCAGGCTGATTTTTCCCCGTGCCAGCCCCGTGAAAGCCGTAAATGAAGAAACGCAGAATAGAAAAACCATGTAATAAGTGCCCAAACTTCCTTCGGATCCCACGCCCAGAATCTTCCCCAGGCAAAATGGGCATAAATCATCCCGAAGATCAAAGCACCTAATGTAAAGACTGGAAATCCGATTAATACCGAACGATAGCTGACTTCATCTAAAATATCATTATTCATTTTTTGTAATACAGGCTGGAGAAGGTCAGCAATTCTCCTCCTTGCCAACAAACGGATGACGAGATAAATCACAGCTCCTGTCAAAAACGACCAGGTGAGCGTATTTAACTGTTTCGCATTGACCCATGCAGGTAGCTCGATTAACGGCTCCATCCCGCCTTCAGAGATTACCGTATATTCATGCGGGCCAAAAATGACAGGAAGATGATAGGTGACCTGTGTTTCCTCCCCCTCTTTATTTACATACATTAAGTCCATCTCATAATTAGCTATGGAAAAAGTTGTTGATGCGGCAATAAATCCGACAAAAATAATCAAGACGAACATGATGGCTTCGACCCAAAAAGCTTTTGCCCTACTCATTTGTTGAACATTTTTAACTAAATAAATGAGTCCGGCTACAAAACTAATGGCTAATATCGCCTGACCAGCGGCGGTTGTCATAACGTGAACAATTAACCAGTTGCTCTGCAAAGTTGGACTAAGCGGTGTAATATCCCGAGAGAACATGCTCGCATAACCGATTAATATCACGACTATGGGCAGGGCAAAAACGCCCAGGGCAGGGATGCGATACAAATAATACAAAATCATGAACGCACCGACGAGCATGATGCTAAAAAAGGTGATGAATTCAAACATATTGCTGATCGGCGGATAACCTCCGGCAATCCAGCGCGTCACAAAATAGCCTACTTGTAATACAAAACCGATGCTGGTAATGATGATTCCAATCTTTCCTGCCACACTTGTTCGACTAACTGGATTTTGTTTTTGAATGCCCTTTTTCTGCCTGATGGATGCTCCGAAAAATAATGTAGCGATTAAGTAGAGAATAAAAGATACGTATAATAAGATACTGCTAACTTCAGCCATTTGCACCCACCCCTTTGTTTTCATTCACTGCTTTTTCCAGACCGCTTCCCCTATCAACAGGAATCGGTAAGGCAGTATCTTCTAAAATGATCTCGATTTCCTTCATGAAACTGTACCAGTTTTTGTTCGTATGGGCACTGACCAGGACCGTCTCTCCATCTTGTTTAATCCAGATCCGGCGATGCTGCCAAAAGGAACCTAAGATGACACCAAAGAGGAATATGGCGCCACCGATGGCAATGAGCCCTAATGTGCGATCTTTTCGCACCATTAACCCAGAGTAATTGACCGTATCCACCGATTGGAAAGCCAGTTTATAGTCGTTTTCACCAAGAGGCTCCAGCGTTTGTTGAATGGCAACGATACTGCGCTCTCCTTCGGGATGTTCCGGTGAAATGATTTGAAAGGCAAAAGCCGGGTTATTCGGATTCGGTGATTTCGTTTGGGGGATACCATCTTTAAATTCCACATCAGGAAAATAATATAAAATTTCTACGGCATACCCGTTTCCTAAATCATATTTTTTCTCCGGATTATAAAGATCGATCGTAATCGTTCCAATCACTTCGTCTGTCTCTTTTTTTACGAGCTGAAAAGTCATCGCGCTCATTTCATGCAATTTATAACTAGCTTGATAGAGTCCGTAATGATCGAAACGAAACGGGTGATTGACACGGATTTCTCCACTCTTCACTTCTTCCAGACGCGGTTTTTCACCCGGTAAAACTTCTCCCTCGGCTTTATAAAGCGTCACGTTCGTTTGATAGTTTTTAGCAATATTCCCTCTATTTTTCAGTGCCTCCTGATACACTTCTCCGTCCGATTCATCATATACTTCGACAATAAATTCATGGTTTTTCAAGTAATATTGTTGATTGGTTCCAGGGATGGCTTTTGTTTCCCCTTCCTTAATCCAAAGCATTTCATTGACATACATCCCGGGAGCCGACCGGAGCATGGCACCGATGAGCACGATGATCAAGCCGATATGGTTCACATAAGGCCCCCAGCGGGAAAAGCGACCTTTTTCCGCAAAAATGTTACCGTTTTCTTCCAGGACCCGGTAGCGGTGTCGTTCCATCCGTTCTTTCACGGTTTGCAAATGGGCCTGGATATTATCAGCCGGACCTTCATTAAAAAATCTTTGCCGTTTTAAAAAACTATTGTGACGGGTTACGCGTTGTCGTTTTAATGCTTTGTATAATGGAACGGCACGATCAATACTACATATAACGAGCGATACACCGATTGAAGCAATTAACAGCATGTACCATGTAGATTGATATAAATTATGGAAACCTAAAGCATAATAGATGCGTCCAAACCAGCCGTATTGATCGGCATAGAATTGCTCCGGCGTCACCGTCATCGTTGTATTCATTTCCTGGGGTAAAATCGTTCCGATTGCCGAAGCAATCAGGGCAAGAACAATCAATACGACACCGACTTTTACCGATGAAAAGAAACTCCAAATTTTATCAATGATTGTCCGGTTATACGTCTGGGACCTGCGGGCCGTTCCTTCGTAGCGCATATCGAGAATTTTCTTGTTTTTTTCTGATTCAACGAGTATCTTCCCGCATGCTTCACATAAAATGGTCCCGGGTGGATTCACATGACCACATTCGCACTTTACCCGTTCCATGCATCCCATCCCCTTGCTGCCACTTATGGTTTGATCCGTTCCATATATTCTTGAATATCCGCCTCATCCATCCGTCCGGTTATATAATCGACGATGATTCCATCCGAATTTATTAAATACGTGGCCGGTAATGGAAAGATTCCGTATGCCCGCTGGACATCACCACTTTCATCGACTATGACCGGAAACGTTAAATCATAATCATTGATGAATTTTTCGATCGCCAGTTCAGCTTCACCGACATTGACGGCCAGGATTTCCACGCCTTGATCTTTATATATTTGATATTGCCGGTCCATTGCTGGCATTTCATCTTTACACGGTTCACAATACGTACCCCAAAAATTTAAAAATACCCCTTTGCCCCGATAATCCGATAGTCGATATTCATGACCATCTAAATCTTTCAAAACAAAATCGGGGGCTTTTTTTCCTACTTCTGCCGTGTCCGAACGACCTCCAGCAATATTCATATATACCGTAAAACCGATGGCCAGTACTAGCAAGGTCAAGATTGTCGTCCTTAAGACGAGGCGTTTCTTTTTTGTCACGACCCCCATCCCCCATGTTACCATTTTGTGAAATTATACCACGAAATTTAATTAATTTTTGATGTTTTTATGAATATTTTGTGAATATAGTTTGACTTAGATATTTTTAAATCAATTCACCATGCAGCGCTAAATGACGTAATTTTTTTACTTCATGAGGTGTTAAGCGGCGATATTCACCGGCATTCAATCCATGTAACGTTAAAAATGCTAGCCGTTCCCGTTTCAATTTTAAAACCGGATAGCCGATTTTTTCAAACATGCGGCGGACTTGCCGGTTTCTTCCTTCATGAATCGTTAATTCGATAATCGCCGTTTTCTTTTTCCGGTCCCCTTTCAAAAACTTCACCTTAGCCGGTTGCGTCATGCCATCTTCTAACTGGACACCCCTTTGTAATTCTTTTAACTTTTCCCGGGTCGGTATCCCCTGCACTTTGGCAATGTATGTTTTTTCGACTTCATAGCGCGGATGCATCAAAAGATTCGCAAAATCCCCGTCATTGGTCATAATGAGCAAACCTGACGTATCATAATCGAGACGGCCGACGGGAAAAATTCGCTGTTCCACATCCGGAAAAAAGTCGATCACCGTCTTGCGATTTTTATCGTCCTTTACCGTAGAAACGACCCCGCGCGGTTTATAAAACAGGAAATAGACCGGTTCTTCTTTTTCCAGTTTGATTCCATTCACTTCGACCACATCGTCAGGGCCGACTTTCGTACCGAGTTCCGTAACAACTTTCCCATTCACTGTTACTTTTCCATCTATGATTAATTGCTCAGCTTTACGCCGGGAAGCAAGGCCTGCACGAGCGATTACTTTTTGCAAACGTTCCAAAACGACTCACTCCTTTGCGATTCTAAGGTGAATAATTATTTCTGCATGCATTATGACATATTTCTAGCAATAAAACAAAAGGTAACGTTCAAAAAAGGGATTTTTTTACAATATAAAATCGCATTTTTTCGTCCACTTTACCACATGATCATTTGCTGCAAATGTTTGATATGGAATGAATCAATAGATTGTGATTTATGATTACATCATAACAGCGACTTAGTTTTTCTACTAAAAAGCTTGCGAGGAACGAATATGGGGGAGCTGATTTTTCGGGAAGGGAAAAAATAAGGGGGCATGTTGATGATTTTAACATAAAGAATCGAATGAATTAAAACCGTATTTAATGTAGTTTTTATACCTATTAATAGCTAATTATCTACTAAAATTAACTCTTATGCACGAAGATTTACGGCTTTTCTTTAAAATAACTGAAGTCATAATGTTGACGGATAAATGGTAAAAATTCGCAAAAAAAAATATAGCGATATAAATCAAAAGGCATAATTGCATAAAAGGTATTCACAAAAATAGATTCATATTTTTAACGCGATCCAAAAAAGAAGGTAACAATAATAATACTGGAGATAATGGCAACGGCATCGGCAAGCAACCCGATTTTTAACGCATCACCCATTTTTTTAATACCGACAGCCCCAAAATAAACCGTCAAGACATAAAGCGTAGTATCTGTACTCCCTTGCATAACCGAGGCGAGACGTCCGATAAACGAATCGGGGCCATATGTTGATATTAAATCTGTCGTCAAACCTAAAGCCGCATTGCCGGAGATCGGTCGAATAATCGCCAAAGGAATCACCTCTGCCGGTACACCAAAAAATTCAATAAACGGGCGGAGGAAATTTAAAAAAAATTCCAGTGCACCGGAAGCACGGAAAACGGAAATGGCAACGATCATGCCGACTAAAAAAGGGATGATGGAAAAGGCAATTTTGATCCCCTCCTTGCCCCCGTCAACAAAACTTTCATACGTTGGAACCTTTTTCCATGTACCGTACAGTAAGATAAACCCGATCAAGAGCGGAATAAACCAGAGTGATAATGTGGAAATAATTGTCATTCAGCTCACCTTTTTCTTCGCGTTCTTCGATAATAAAACCAGCGATCAATGACAATGGCCGCGATAGCCGAAAAGAATGAGGCTAACAATGTTGGAAACACAATTTCTGCTGGTGAGGTGGATTGATAATTCATGCGAATGGCCAACACCGTTGTTGGAATAATCGTGAGACTTGCCGTGTTAATGGCAAGAAATGTTATCATCGAGCGACTGGCTGTATCCTTTTTTTTGTTTAATTTTTGCAGTTCCTCCATCGCCTTGATACCAAGGGGTGTCGCGGCATTGCCCAAACCGAACATGTTCGCCATCATATTCGATAAAATATAACCTAATGCGGGATGATGTTCGGGTACCTCCGGGAAAAGAATGCGTATGAACGGGCGAAAGAACGCTGAAAGCCTGTCCAATAGTCCCGATGCCTGGGCAATATTCATGATTCCGAGCCAAAAGACGAGTACGCTAATCAACCCGATGCATAAAGTGACGGCTTCTTGCGCCCCCTGAAATATCGCTTGATTCACTTCTTCCATCGTTCCGTTAAAAATGGCAAATATTATTCCGATAATGGTCATAAACACCCAAATATAATTAATCATCGGAATTGACTCCTATCAAATCAAAAAACATTTTACCGACTTGATGGAAAATGGAGCGATCAGCGGATTGTTCTTTTTCAAAATAAACCGGCATCGTATGAATGAGCTCGTCATTAAAGTAAATCTCTGCCTTCCCGATGAGTTCGGGAATCTTCTCTTCATTGCGTGCCCATGATTTTTCCGGTTGAATCAACCGGTAGTTAATCGCAAAACTTTCCTTTTCTTCTTCAGAAATCGGATAAATAAATGCATGTTCTAAATACGCCTTATTTTTGTAAACCGGATCTTTTACCGCTGCAATCGTTCCTTCTTTTAAAATCGTTTCGTACTCATAGTTTGCGAACACCTGCTCAAACATGTGAATATGATCGTACCAATCCGTTGATGAACGTGAATTCAATGTCACGGCAATTAATTCCATTCCGTCTTTTTCTGCCGTAGTTACTAATGTACGGTTCGCTCTTTTTGTATAGCCTGTTTTTCCACCTGTCGTATATTTATATAAACCGGTTAAAAGACGATGTTTGTTATGCCATTCCCGCATCCAGCCTTCCGGGTGCGGGACACGGTGCACACGGGTTCCGGAAATTTCGCGGAACGTTTCGTTTTCCATAGCGTATCTCGTTAAAATAGCCATGTCATACGCTGTGGAATAATGATCTTCATGGGTATCTAAACCGTGGGGATTCATGAAATGCGTGTTCGTCATACCGATCAGGGCAGCTTTCTCATTCATCAAATAGACAAACCCTTCCACACTGCCCCCGACATGCTCAGCAATCGCTACGGCCGCATCATTTCCCGAACGGAGCATTAATCCGTACACGAGATCTCTCAGTGTAATTTTTTCACCTACCTGTAAATAAACGCTCGAACCTTCTGTCTTGACTGCGCGTTCACTTACGGTAACTTTTTCGTCCAATTTCCCGGATTCGATGGCAATTATCGCCGTCATGATTTTCGTAATGCTCGCAATCCGCATTTTTTCATGTTCATTTTTTCCATAAAAAATGCGCCCGGTTTCTTGATCCATGACGATCGCACCTGGTGCTGTGACCGTCATCGCCATCGTTTTCACTGGCAAAAACGGAGTAAGGATGAGTACCGTTAATAGTACGGGAACCATTTTCTTGACGAATCCATTCATACTTGTCCACCGCTTCCTTTTGTACAAGTTTTCTTCTTGTACAAGTTTATGGTATAAGATATGCGGATATGCTAAAAAAAGCGGAAAGCATTTGCGACGCAATGCTTTCCGCTTTCCTCCTTTGTTCATCTCAGGCTACTCTATACCGATTACGGTTTTTCAGGCTGATCGAGCGAGATATTTTCAAAAAATAAATCCGCTTCTTTTTCCCAGTCTTCCGTCTCTTCCGGCAAAGGTGGTAATTCATTAATATCTTTCAAACCAAAATAATCGAGAAATTCCTTCGTCGTGCCGTATAAAATCGCCCGGCCGGGACCGTCCATCCGGTCGACTTCACGGATTAAACCGCGTGCCAGTAAAGTCTGCAGTGGTCTTTCCGTTTTAACGCCGCGAATTTCCTCGATTTCGGCACGGGTGATCGGCTGTTTATAAGCGATAATCGTCAACGTTTCAAGGGAAGCCTGTGATAAATTCGTATTGGCCGGAGATTCTACTAATCTTTTTAAATATGCGGAGTTTTCTTTTTTCGTAGCGAGCTGATACGTTCCCGCAAGTTCAATAATCGTGATTCCCCGTTCTTTCCGCTCATATTCCTTCTTCAAATCTTCAATGATATCCTTCGCTTGAAACTCTTCGATTTCCATGATTTTCGCAATATCTTTTAAGGTGAGGCCTTCGTCTCCCGCAGCAAAAAGTAAGCTTTCTAATATACTCGTCCAGTTAACAATTTCCATCCTTCCACCACCTTTACTAATAACAAATACCAGCTTTTCGTAGTATCAATTGAAATTGTTCCGCGCTGGGAAAATTTTTGCCGGAAAAGAAGAAATGAGGAATCCATCCTCATTTTTCATAGCAAATCCTTATTTATTCGAATCGGAACTCCATGAATCATTAGCATAAAGCCAGATATCACCGAAATTTTCATCCTGTTCCGCCGTGATTTTGTTCTGCTTCATTAATTCTAAAATCGCTAAAAAGGTGACGACGATATGTTCCCTATTAGCAAAGGGGAATAATTCGAAGAAATTGACCCATTTGTTGGCAGCATGCAACATGTCCATGATTTCTGTAATTCGTTTTTCAATCGAAATTTCCTGTCTCGCAACTTTCGTGTGCAGCGGTTTTCTTAAGCGTTGCCTGCGCAATAATTTGTGGTATGCGCCTAGCATGTCATAGATCGTGACTTTTGCTCCCTGGACGGCAGGAAGTTTGCCAGAGCTGGCATATTCAGAAAGGTCACTCGGCGGTTTTGTAAAGATTAACGCCCGTTCTTTTTCCCTTTCTTTCAGCTCTTCAGCGGCCTCTTTGAATTTTTTATATTCTATTAACCGGGCCACTAATTCATCCCGGGGATCTTCCTCTTCAACGTCCAGCCATTCATCATCTTCTATCGCTTCATCATGCTTCGGCAGGATCATCCGGCTTTTGATCGCTACAAGAGTTGCTGCCATCACGAGATATTCACTCGCCACATCAAATTCAAGCTCTTGCATCGTGTGAATATAGAGCAAATATTGTTCCGTTACTTCCGCCATCGGAATATCGTAAATATCGATCTCTAATTGTTTAATTAAATGAAGAAGCAAATCGAGAGGACCTTCAAATCCTGCTTCGGGTATGCTAATTTGCATTTCTTGCATACGATTACCACCAATAATCATTTTACCATAAGTATAAACCAAAAATTGCCATTCCGGAAATCAGTCTGTCTCCTGCCAGAAAAAAGCGGCAGGATTCCCTACCGCAAGTCGACCATTATTCACAATGTTCGAAGAAGGACGCTACTTCTTCACCGGGAACAATTTTTGTTTCTGGAAAAGTTTCTTTTAACGTTTTTACCATATTCTTGCCAATTCCTTGATGCCGGTGTGATGGATTCACTGATAAATGATGAACCTCAAAGGTATGGTCATCTAATTTACAGCCGCCAATAAGGCCGACGATATCGTCTCCTTCCTTCCATAAAAACAGCTGCCAATTTTCATCGGTTTCATACAGTTTAATCGTTTGCTGTAGTTTCTTGACATCTTTTTCATTGGGCATGAAGGAAAGAAGCCCCATTGCAATCTTTTCAAACAATTTTTTATAGCGAATTAACATATTCAATCCCTCATTATATAAATCTAGTCAATTCCATTTTTACCATATTGTATCGCCCTTATGCGATAACCAATATGGTCGATACGAAGGAAAGACCCTGGGTGAGGTGCGAGGTTTTCTCTATTATTTTACTATAACAGTAAAAAATATTCTATAAGAAAACCATTATTTTTTCGCTAGCTCATAGTAAGGGATATCGAGCCGGATCAAATCATCATACGTTTCCCGTTTAATCACTAACCGGGCCTCACCATTTTCGACAAACACAACGGCGGGACGCGGTAAGCGATTATAATTGCTCGCCATGGCATAACCATAGGCACCGGTACAAAAGACAGCTAAAATATCGCCAGGTTCAGATTGCGCCAGGGGCAGATCCCAAATTAACATATCTCCCGATTCACAAGCCTTCCCGGCAATCGATACTATATCTTCCCTTTCCGCGTCAGCCTTATTGGCGATGATTGCTTCATATTTAGCTTGATAAAGGGCGGGCCGGATATTATCACTCATTCCCCCATCAACGGCAACATATTTTCGAATACCGGGAACAATTTTGCTCGAACCGATCGTATATAATGTTGTGCCGGCATCCCCGACGAGTGAACGACCAGGCTCGATCCAGATTTCCGGTAGTTTCACCTGATAATGATCGACTTGTTTTTTAACTTCCGCAACGATCGCTTCCACATACTGTTCCGGTTCCAGGGGCTTATCGCTGGCAGTATAGCGAATACCAAAGCCCCCGCCGACGTTGAGAATTTCCGGCTCAAAAGCTAATGTCTCACGCCATACGGATAGATGTTCATAAATTTTCCGAATGGCCAGGATAAATCCTTCCGAATCAAAAATTTGCGATCCGATATGACAGTGAATACCGCGGACGGTTAACCGTTCCGAACGAAGCGCAATCTTGAGGGCTTCTTCCGCCTGACCATTGGCGAGATCAAATCCGAATTTCGAATCTTCCTGACCGGTCAATATATAGTCATGGGTATGGGCCTCTACTCCAGGAGTAATCCGCAATAAGATAGCAACGTCTTTTTTCTTTTCTTTTGCTAATTGGTCCAGAAGGTCAAGTTCATAAAAATTATCGACGACTATGCTGCCGACCCCCCAGTCAATGGCCATGGCCAATTCCGCACGACTTTTATTGTTTCCGTGAAAATGAATTTTTTCCACAGGAAATTGGGCATGTAATGCCGTATAAAGCTCGCCTCCAGAAACAACATCTAAAGCGAGACCTTCTTCTTCCATTAACTGGATGATGGCAAGACAGGAAAAGGCTTTACTTGCATAAGCGACTTGACCCTTTACTTGATGTTTTTGGAAAGTTTTTAAAAATTTTCGCGCCCGCTCCCGAAGCAACGCCACATCATATACATAAAGAGGTGTCCCAAATTCTTTTGCTAAATCTACCGTATCACAACCACCTATTTCTAAATGGCCTTGTTCATTGATTCGCATCGTTCCTGTAAGGTGCAAATGACTCACTCCAACGTTTTCACTTATTGAAAAAAACTTTATCATATTCATTTCTTTAGTGCAATAAATTCGTACACAAGATTCTTTCCAGTTTTACCAACTGCAACTCTTTTATCCTGATACAGTGTAGGCCATAGTTTTTATTATCATCTACAACTATATTTCTTCTGTTCTTAATAAAAATTCATTAATGATCCTGAAATAAGCACCTCCCCTTTCTTATACCGGAATTTATGATGGTTGTTTATACCGATTGCGTGGATGGACAATACTTGGCCGGATTTTTGAACCAGGTGTTGAACGGCGAATCAAAATTTGCATAAAAGCATGGGCATTAAACGGGATAAAGGGCCATAAATAGGGCGTATTTAGTGAACGGATGCTCGCTAAACATAGCAGCACAACCGTTGACCCGATCACAAAACCTGGTACTTTATACATAGAAACCACAATCAAAAGAAACATCCGAGTTAATTTATTGGCTACACTTAATTCATAACTCGGGGTAACAAATGTTCCTACAGCTGCAACGGAAACATATAAAATCACTTCCGAAACAAATAAACCGACATCCACAGCAATTTGCCCGATTAACACCGCCGCAATCAAGCCCATCGCTGTCGATAATGGCGTTGGTGTATGGATTGCCGCCATCCGTAAAAATTCGATCCCGGTATCGGCAATAAAGATTTGCAACACAACCGGAACATTCGATTCTTTATTCGGACCGATATAATCAATGGACTTCGGCAACAATTCCGGCTCAATGACAAATAATAGCCATAGCGGAAGGAGAAATATGGATACCAATATACCGGCAAAACGTACCCAGCGAATGAATGTACCGACGGATGCCGATTGACGGTACTCTTCCGCATGCTGGACGTGATGAAAATACGTGGTCGGCGTGATGATGACACTGGGAGAAGTATCGGTAAATATCACGACATGTCCTTCCAGAATATGGGTTGCCGCTACATCTGCCCGTTCTGTATAACGGACGAGTGGATACGGGTTATAACCCTGTTTGACAAGAAATTCTTCAATCGCCTTATCCGCCATCGTCAAACCATCGATCTCAATATCTTTCAATTCTTTGCGAACGATATCCACGATGGTTGGATTGGCGACATCTTTCAAATAGCCAATCGCCACATCTGTTTTAGAACGCTCACCAACTTTAATCATTTCAAACCGGAGGCGCTCATCGCGAATCCGCCGCCGCGTCAATGCTGTGTTAATGATAATATTTTCCACATAACCGTCCCGTGAGCCCCGGATGACTTTTTCTGTATCCGGCTCTTCCGGTTGCCTGCCCGGGTAACTTCTTGTATCGATAATGAGCGCATTCCCCTCTCCCTCAATGACGCAGGCTAAAAGTCCAGAGAGGATTTGATCCACCATTTCATCAATCGTCTCGACGGTTTCCACTGATTGATGATTGAGACGGTTTTTGATCGTTTCTTCAATTTTTTTATCAATTCTTTCTTTTCCCGACCGTTCAGCATTATTAATTTGTATGATCATTTGAAAAATTTTCTGTAATACATTTGTATCACACAAGCCGTTCACATAATAAAAGTGAACGTTTTTATTTAAAATTACAAATTTGCGCACACCTACATCAAAACTTACACCTAAACCGATGCGATCCTTTAAATACATTTCCAGTTCTGACAAATCCGGAATGCTTTTTTTTCCGTCAATATTCGCCATGGAGTACAACCTCTTTTCTGTATAGTTTTGAAAAGCTTATTTTCCTAAAAATCCGAGCCAGTAATATAACGAACCGAAAACTTTCCCGAGTACGATGGCAGTCATCAGGGCATAGATTTTCCCTTCCAACTGGATTCTTTTGGCGATTATCGGAAAGACATTCAATACTTCATATAAGGCAGCGGCTAACATGCCGACAAACACCCCGAAAAATAGACCGATGAAAATTAATAATAATGGCGGGAGGGCAAACTGAACCCCATGCAATCCGATGAAGGAGCCGGCAATAACACCCAGGATTGATGCCCATTCGAAATACATGAGCATATTTTCTGATTTCGTCAATTGGATTAAACGGGGGATGATACCGAGGACAGCGATGAATGCGACGAATCCAGAGCCAACTGCGCTACCTGCTGCCAGTGCGACAAAGATGACCGTGCAGTACTTAAACATCATCGTTTTTTGAACCTGAACTTTCCTTATTCTCCTTGATCAGTAAATATTGATCGATACTTTGTTGATATTGAAACATTTCCAGTTCCATCGGACTCGGCTCTTCATTAATTTTTCTCTTAAAAATATGGTTAAAAAACAAAATCATACCGATTCCCAGGCCGAGGGAATACGGGATCTGGAACAATAGCGGTTTTTCCTCCCAAATCCCCGTTAATGAATAAAAGAGTTTTTGCTGGACAACTTGCATGCTTACATCCTCATGAAAATTCATAATCGAAATGCCCGAACCGATAAAAAGCAGGAGCCAGACGAGTAAAAAAAATACATAAGGCATTTTCCTTTTCTCAATTAAAACGTTAATGATCGTATGATTCGGACCGACAATTTGTATATCGTATCCGGGATATAAAGTACTTATTTTCTCGATAATCGAAATGGCATCGAGTACAACTGTATTTTTATCGGCTTTTTTAATTTTATAAATGGGCAATGCTTGTATGACCCTTTTTATTTCCACTGGTGCGATGATGCTTGCGATTTGTGCCAAGTAAACCGTCGTTTCCGGTTCAACAGTGATGCGATAACGGAGCCTGAGATAAATTGTTTTTTCCATGTCTCTCTACTCCTAACATGTTTTTCTTCTTTTATTATGGACTTTACAAGTTTCTTCATGATAGCCAAATATTTACAACCAAAATAAAAAAACCGTCCAGATGAACGGTTCCGTATACTTTATCCAATTGTCGCTAGGATTTAAGCTGGTTTTTTATTTGTTTTAAAATCTTCTTTTCCAGGCGTGAAACTTGCACTTGAGAAATCCCGAGACGACTGGCCACTTCCGATTGCGTCTGGTCTTTGTAATACCGTAAATAAACGATCAGTTTTTCCCTTTCCTCCAAATTTTCTATCGCATCTTTTAACGCCAGTTTTTCAAACCAATTTTCATTATCTTGATCGGATATTTGATCCATCAATGTAATCGGATCCCCATCATTTTCATAAACCGTCTCATGTATGGACGTTGGTGACAAAACCGCCTCTTGCGCTAGGAGCAGCTCATCTTGAGGGATTTGTAAATACTGACTTAATTCTTGAATTGTCGGAGAACGCCCGTATTCCTTTGCCAGTTCATCCCGGGCGCGCCGAATTTTATTTCCCGTTTCTTTCAAAGAGCGACTGACCTTTATGGTCCCGTCGTCGCGAATAAACCGTTGTATTTCGCCAATAATCATCGGTACAGCATAGGTGGAAAATTTAACGTCATACGATAAATCAAATTTATCCACGGATTTTAACAAACCGATGCAGCCGATTTGAAAAAGATCCTCAGGGTCATAACCCCGATTTAAGAAACGCTGGACAACGGACCAGACAAGCCGCATGTTTTTTTCCACAATTAAATTGCGGGCGGCCTGGTCGCCTGCCTGCGATTGTTTGATTAATTTCCGCAATTCTTCATCGGTGAGAAACGATTGTTTCGAATTTTTTTTCACCTCTACGTCCATAGGCAATACCCCTTAATTGCTCATTGCTTTCGTCTTCGACAACTGCTTTTTTAACCGGACGGTCGTACCACAGCCGGGTTTTGATTCCACCGTCATTTCATCCATGAAATTTTCCATAATGGTAAAGCCCATACCGGAACGTTCCAGTTCTGGTTTCGTCGTGAAAAGCGGCTGTTTTGCCTCTTCGATATTTTCGATGCCCACACCTTGATCACGAATGATAATTTCAACGAGCTGTCCATCTATTTTTACCGTGATATCGATCATGCCATCTTCATCTTTTTCGTAACCGTGGATAATCGCGTTTGTTACCGCCTCGGAAACGACTGTTTTTATTTCCGTCAATTCATCCATCGTAGGATCGAGCTGTGCGACAAACGCCGCAACGGTTACCCGTGCAAAAGACTCATTTTGACTGAGTGCACGAAATTGTAAGTGCATTTCGTTTTTCATGAAACCTTCCCCCCAATCTTTTGTAAAGCCGCCTTTTCCGTTTCTTCATAACCAACTAATTTGAATAAACCGGACATGGAAAATAAGCGTTTAATCGCTGGGGGTACTGCACATACAATCATTTCTCCGTTGCGCCGTTTAATTTGTTTATACCGTCCAAGAACAACACCGAGACCGGAACTATCCATAAATTCCAGTTTCTCAAAATTCATGATCAAGTATTTCACTTGATGCCGTTCAATTGCATGGGAAACCCGTTCACGGACATAATCGGCGGTATGATCGTCCAGTTCACCGCTCAATCTCACACATAAAACATTTCGAATCATTTCCAGGTCCAGATCCAAACCCACCATACAAGTCCTCCTTTCAATGTACAGAGAGTCATTTCGGCACAGGACCTGGAAATTCCTTCTAAACGACAAAACTCGAGTCGATTTGCGCTCCTTTAGTTCACTTTTGTAAAACGACCGAAGGACCGTTTATACAGCGTCCACCAGGAAGCTGGCTTCACATCTTGATCAGCGACAAGTTCAGTTTTTGATAATTCCTTTCCATCCTTCATCAGCACTAAATAGCCAACGGTATCCCCTTTTTTAATTGGTGCGCGTAAATCTTCGATAAACTGAACCTCCTCTTGCACATTTTCGTTCCCTTCTCCCTTTTTCACCAGGAGGCTAACTTTTTGCCCTGTCTGTGCCTGAATGAATTTTTGTTGTCCTTTTTGAACCCGCACTTTACCGATTGCCTCTCCTTTTTCATAAACGGGAACAGTCTCGAATTGACTAAAAGCAAAGTCGAGCATCCGGGTAATTTGTTTATTCCTTTCTTTAGTCGTTGGAGCACCAAAAACAACAGAAATGACCCGCATCCCGTTTTTTTCTGCAGTGGCGGATAAACAATATTTTGCTTCATTCGTAAAGCCCGTCTTGATACCATCTACTCCCGGGTAAAACTTGACGAGGCGGTTCGTATTCACGAGCCAAAACTTTTTGTCGGTATTTTCCCGCAAATAGCTTTCATACCGCCCTGTATATTTCGTTATATCTTCGTATTTCAGTAATTCCCGTGAAATAATCGCCATATCGCGCGCCGAGCTATAATGATCCTCTGCTGGCAGTCCGGTGGCGTTTTGAAATTTCGTATTTTTTAACCCTAATTCTTGCGCCCGTTTGTTCATGAGTTGCACGAAAGCTTCTTCAGAACCGGCGATGTGTTCTGCTAATGCAACGGAAGCATCATTCGCCGAGGCAATGGCGATCGCCTGAAGGAGTTCATCAACGGTCATTTCTTCTCCTTCTTCTAAAAAGATTTGCGATCCCCCCATGGAAGCTGCATGTTCACTCGTTCGCACTTTTTCATCGAGGGTAATTTTTCCTGAATCGATCGCTTCCATAATTAATAACATCGTCATTATTTTTGTCATGCTTGCCGGTGCTAATCGTTCATCACTGTTATGTTCAAATAAAATAGCACCCGTGTCTTTTTCCATGAGAATGGCTGATTTTACATTTTCAACGAGTTGCATCGGTTCTGCTTCTTGTTCTGCAAATGTATGAAGTGGAGCTGATGTGAATAACAGTGCCGATATTGATAAAATTAAGAACAAAGACCGAATCATCCTATTCCCTCCAAGTCAAGATCCTCCGCATAGATTGTTATATGTTTTTAATGTAAGGAAATCATTTCCAGTTTCTATTGCGCTTTACACATTATTTCCAATCCCCGTTCGTTTTATGCAAATATTTCCACTTCTTCGCAATGATTCGTTATTGCCCGTGAACGAAGCCAAAAAAATAAGAGAAGAACCGGATGATCCAGTTTTCTCTTAATCTGAAAGAGATCATGCTTTTTTAAATCATGGATAAAATTCAAGACTATTATTTTTAATCCCTACATCGATTTGCTATAAGATATGAGATTGAAACCCCCTTTGGATCTAGGTTGCAACTTCGTGATTAAATCATGTTCGATCAAGGAGGAAACAAAAAGGGGCATCCAAAAGTCGAAAATACGACTTTTTGGACACCCCCAACGATATTATTGGATGACATCAAAAATTAATGGATCCTTTTCTACTTTTGTTTCGGAAATCTTAATGCTATCGTAGAGAATCTTCTCAACTTCAGCAACGTTTTCTGTATCGGCATGGATCGTGAGGATCGGTTCGTTCTTCTCCACATAATCGCCTACTTTTTTATAGAGAACGATTCCGACGGCTAAATTAATCTCTGCATCCTTCGTCGTGCGACCGGCTCCGAGAAGGGCAGATGCGTGACCGAATTTTTCTGCCGTTAACTCGGAAATATATCCCGTTTCTTTTGCCCGCAGCTCGATTTTGTATTTCGCCTGCGGGAGTTTTTCAGGATGATCGATAACGGAGACATCGCCACCTTGAGCTGCAACAAATGTTTTCATGAGCTCTAATGCTTTGCCGGATTCGATCGCTTCTTGTAACATCGCACGGGCTTCGTCAAAATTAGCCGCTTTTTCCGCGAGGACGACCATATGGCTACCGATGGTGAGGCATAACTCTGTTAAGTCTTCCGGACCTTCACCTTTCAATGTGGCAATGGCTTCCTCTATTTCTAATGCGTTACCGATGGCATATCCGAGCGGTTGATTCATATTGGAGATAACCGCAATCGTCTTTCTGCCCACCTGACTGCCGATATCCACCATGGCTCTTGCTAATTCTCTCGCATCTGCAATCGTTTTCATGAAGGCACCGTCACCAACTTTCACATCTAAAACAATGCTATTGGCCCCGGCAGCAATTTTTTTACTCATGATGGAACTAGCGATTAACGGAATACTATCAACCGTTCCAGTCACATCTCTGAGTGCATACAATTTTTTATCCGCAGGAGTTAAATTGCCTGTCTGACCGACAACCGCAATTTTATTTTGATTGACGAGACGGATAAATTCTTCCGTATCTATTTCTACGTGGAACCCGGGTATCGATTCTAGTTTATCGATCGTGCCACCCGTATGGCCTAAACCGCGTCCGCTCATTTTGGCAACAGGAACACCGCAGGCAGCAACAAGGGGTCCAACAGCCAATGTAACGCTGTCACCTACTCCTCCCGTTGAGTGCTTATCAACTTTAATCCCTTCAATTTTCGATAAGTCGATTTGGTCACCGGATTTGACCATCGCCATCGTTAAATCCGCCGTTTCTCTCTTGTTCATCCCTTTGAAGTAAATGGCCATTAATAAAGCACTCGCCTGATAATCGGGTATCGTACCGTTTGTATACCCTTCCACAAAGAAATTGATTTCTTCCGTCGTCAGTTCAAACCCATCGCGTTTTTTCTCAATAATATCGATCATTCTCACAACTATCACCGCCTAGATAAAGTTTTCTATCTATTTAGTAAACCGATTACATAATAAACAATCGAACAACACTCGGAAAAAATTCCGCTAAAGATATGGGGTGTAATTCCGCCCCCACCTAGAGATCAATGATGATAAGACAATAGCGGGGGCTTTTTTAAGAAAAATAAAAACGTAAACATTTCAATATGGAAAAAAATCAGTCCGATAATTCATCCAGGAAGCTTGTTCCGTATTCTGGCATTTTCACCTTGAAATTATCGGCAATCGTTGCACCGACATCAGCAAAGGTTTCTCGAATTCCAAGGGACACGCCTTTATCCATTCGTTTAGAATACACGAGTAGCGGCACGTATTCCCTTGTATGATCCGTTCCGTGATGGACAGGATCGTTACCATGATCAGCGGTAATGATTAACAAATCATCGTCTTGTAATAAATCGAGTACTTCCGGCAAGCGGGCATCGAATTCTTCCAGTGCCTTGCCATATCCTTCCGGGTTGCGACGATGACCGTAAACAGCATCGAAATCAACCAGGTTTAAGAAACTTAAACCGTGGAAATCTTTTTTCAGTGAATCGACTAATTTGTCCATGCCGTCCATATTGTTTTTCGTGCGAATCGCTTCTGTTACACCTTCACCGGCATAAATATCGGATATTTTCCCCAGGGCGATCACATCGAAACCGCTATCTTTTAATTCATTCATAACTGTCCGACCGAAAGGTTTTAAGGCATAATCATGGCGATTGGCCGTGCGGGTGAAGTTGCCCGGTTCACCAACAAATGGACGAGCGATGACCCGACCTACTTTATAACGGTCATCTAAAGTTAATTCCCGGCAAATCTCACAAATTTTATACAATTCTTCTAAAGGTACGATTTCTTCGTGGGCAGCGATTTGTAAAACCGGATCAGCGGATGTGTAAACAATCAAAGCACCGGTTTCCATATGTTCTTTTCCTAATTCTTCAATGATCGCTGTACCGCTCGCCGGTTTATTACCAATCACTTTTCGGCCGGTTCGCTTTTCAATTTCATCAATTAGTTCCTGAGGAAAACCATTTGGAAACGTTTGAAAAGGTGTTTGGACATTAAGCCCCATAATTTCCCAGTGGCCCGTCATCGTATCTTTCCCTTTGGATGCTTCCTGCATTTTTCCATAGCAGGCCATCGGTTCGGCCACAGCGGGAATTCCTTTCAGTTCGCGAATATTGCCTAAACCTAGTTTTTTCATATTCGGCATATTCAAGCCGTTCATATGTTCAGCAATATGTCCGAGGGTATCCGCTCCTTTATCATTATACAATTCTGCATCAGGAGCTTCGCCAATTCCGACAGAGTCCATGACGATAAGAAAAATTCGCTTGTAGCTGTTTTTCGGCATTGATTGACCTCCTTAGTCTCTCTGTAAAAAGTTTTGTACCATATATGTACCTTAACAACTATTATTGTATATAAAAACTATAGCAGGAACAACATTCAATGTTAAAACTGTAACATAAAAGTCAAAAAGAAGGACCTGGCGCATCACCATTATGCCCGGGGATGGAATTTTTCGTACACATCTTTTAACCGCGTTTTCGTCACATGCGTATAAATTTGTGTCGTGGAAATGTCCGCATGCCCTAACATTTCCTGAACCGCTCGCAAATCTGCACCGTTTTCTAATAGATGCGTGGCAAAGGAGTGGCGCAACGTATGCGGAGTTAATTCTTTATGAATACCTGCTTTTTTCGCGGTGCTTTTTAAGATTTTCCAAAATCCTTGCCGCGATAACGGCTTGCCGTGATGATTTAAAAAGAGCACGTCATTTCTATATTTGGACCGGTACAATTTCGGACGTCCTTCGCTTAAATAACGGGATGTCGCCTGAATGGCCGGTTTCCCTAAAGGAACAATCCGTTCCTTATTTCCTTTACCAAATACACGCACGAAGCCCATTTCTAAATGGATATCCCCTAACCGGAGATTAATCAGTTCACTCACCCGCATCCCCGTTGCATACATAATTTCCAGCATCGCTTTATCCCGCATCCCTAATGGTTTGGAAATATCCGGTGCCGCAAGAAGGGCATCAACTTCTTCGACATGTAACACTTTCGGGAGTTTTTGCTCAATTTGCGGGTTTTCCACATGTTCAGTCGGGTCGTGGTCGACGATTTGATCCCGCAATAAAAAGTGATGGAATGAACGTATGGATGCAACATGACGGGCAAGGGTGCGCGTAGATTTCCCTTCATCCTTCAAATTGGCCAAAAATTGCAAAATATGGTTCCGTTGAATCGCCGCTGGTTTTTGAATTTGATACTTTTCTTCTAAAAAACGTGCATAGCTCGTTAAATCCCTTTTGTAAGAAGCAATCGTATTTTCGGCAAGACCCCGTTCAACGATTAAATAATGTAAAAAGTCTTCGATATAATCATTCACATAACCTACTCCCCATCTAAATAAAACATTAGTAAGCGATGATACCAGTCAAACGATTCGTCATCGCTTTCGGACATCACTTTTACTGCTTTTCCTTCAGGCTCATCGTAGCGATCGTATTTTCGATATTCTTCACTTACCCACATCATAGCATAATAAAAAAGGAGCGTGCATCCTGAAAATAGCAAGAAAACTTTTATAATCTGCCAGAGAAGGCCAATTGTTTTTTTCATCGTTACCAGCATCCTTCACAATATCGATTAAACGTGCTTGTCTATTACAACTTATGCCAGTAACGATCAATTTTATACATGCATTCCCGCCCATGTACATAATTATTCAAATAATACAAAATAAAAAAACGAGGAAAGGTCCCTATAAAAAATGAAAAACAATGAATTTTTCTTTTCATTGTTCTTACCAAATTATAAAGAAGCTGTTTTCGAATTTTTCTTTTTTTGCTTCTTGCGCTTTTCCTGACAATTTTGACAAATGCCGTGGAATGTCAGGCGATGGTCGGTAATTTGAAACTTCCACCGTTCTTCCACAATCAATTCCACATCTTCCAGAAGATCTTCCTGAATTTCTTTTACCGATCCACATTCGATACAGACGAGATGATGGTGAAAATGTTGCGCCCCTTCTACACGCAAGTCATAGCGGGATACGCCATCACCAAAATTAACGCGATCCACAATTTTCAGTTCCGTTAATAATTCCAGAGTGCGGTAAACCGTAGCCAGACCGATTTCCGGATATTTTTCCTTTACGAGTAAATACACATCCTCCGCGCTTAAATGGTCGGATGCATGTTCCAGCAACACCCGAACCGTCGCTTCCCGCTGGGGGGTTAGTTTATAGCTGGAGGAATGCAATTGTTTTTTTATTTTCTCCAGGCGATTTTCCATGAAAAAGCCCCTCTCTTGCGATGTACAATCATTATAACAAATACTGGAAAATTTGAAAACTATAGTGATTATCAATTACTATTTAAAACTATTCTATCTTGATATTTATTATAATTTAAAAATCTCAATGAATCAATTGTAAAAAACCTTTCATTAAATAAGGCGTGATATACCCTTCTATGAAAGCCGCAATAGCAAGAAAGACAAGCGCTATCCCGAACTGCATGCAGTACTGGACAAAGAGCTGGCCAAAGGGCTGGAACATCGTTTTCACAAATAATTTTTTAATCATTTGAATTGAGAATGATACGGTGATCACCGCTCCCATGATAAATAAAGGTATGATAATGATGTTCTGCGGCAGGACGGTGAAAACGGACATAAAAAATCCTTGCCAGCCCATTTGCTGGACTAAAAAACCTACGGAAAAACCTATCACCATCCCTTTTAAAAACAGGAGCAACATGATAATCGGTAGTCCGATCATCGAAATACCTAATATCCACATCAGTCCTAAATATTTACTATTGTATTTAAATGAATGGACAAACACATCTTTCGCCTCGAGAATATCCCCTTGTTGAACCTGTCCGAAAAATTCGTTGATAAAATAAAACAAATCTTCTTTTTGCGTCGGGCTTAAACTATTAACAACAATCGCCCCAAAAACGACGCCCATTAAAAAGAGAACCGTATGAAAGAGATAAAGCGAGGAATGTTCCTGAATATGGTTCATTAATAGATTTGAGCTGTTGCGATTCTTCATTCTATTCTTCCTCCTTGTTCCGATTAGTAGATTGTATGAGGAACAAAGAGGAAGTATGCGATAGTTTCATAAAAAAGCATGGGCAAACGGTAAGCGAATCTTTTATTCCGCCCTTTACTCTTGTTCGCTTGCCACTTTTCCGTAACGGCCCCCGCCACCGGCTTCCAGTTTCAATTCGCCGCTGCGCACTTTCATGATCAATGTCGCTATTTTCTCCGGTATCGCTTGAACTAACTCCTCGAAACTTACCCGATGTAAAATATTCATTTCCGTTTGAAAATGATCGAGCAATTTATTGAACGTTTTCGGACCGATTCCCGGTAAAAATTCTAAAGGAACTTGATGGATATACGGGGGACGTGCGGGAGGTAAGGTATTTTCATCCGCTAATTCTTTAATGCGTTCCGACACGCCTTTGACGATTTGTTTCGAGCCGCAATTAGGGCAGCGCTCGGTTAAAGGACCGATAGCGGTAAAACATTTTTGACAGGTTGTACGGTAATATTTCCCCAATTTCGGATCCAACCCGTAATTGGCGACAATTCCCCTTCCATCTTCCCCTTTTAAAGCTTTTTTCAATTCTAAGAAGTCCCCTGTTTTCAGTCGGATGCGCTGGTATTCTCGAGCAATTTTTGCTAGAGAATGGGCATCCGAGTTGGTAATAAAAGGGTACCGGTCTAGCTCGGTAATTTTTTCCACCATGTACGTATCCGAACTTAAACCGAGTTCAATCCCGTCAATCAGTTCCGGGTCAAAAACTTCTTCGAGCGACCGGTGCACCCCTTTTCCGAACAAACTTTTAAAAGGAGTAAAAACGTGAGCGGGAATGAACAGACCATCTAATTCTCGCACCTTTTCTTGCAACGCTCTACCCGTTGTATAAATGCGCTGGGAACTTAATTGCACATTTTTCATTTTCGTCGCCAGCCACCGGGAAAACTCTCTCATCCTTTCAAGGGTAGGAATAAAGGCGAGAATATGGATGGGCCCCAGGCAGCGATCATCATAGATTTCCAGTTCACTGCCTAACAGTAAGGTTGTCGTTTTTTCAAACAACAGCCCCCCGCCATTAAGCTCTTCGAGACGTCCCGCGTTGATTAAATCTTCAATTTCCTCCAGGACCTCCGGAGAGTGGCAATCGATTACACCAACCAGGTCAATTCCCTTTTTGTTTTTCGCATGATACAGGATATTCGTGAGCGTTAAATTTCTGGATGCGGTGATTTTCACCGGTTTACCTGTTTTTGTCCGTCCAATATGAATATGTAAATCAGCAAAATAATTTTGCATCGATTATTTCTCCATTTCTTTCATCAATTGCCAGTATTGAATTGCATACATCGTTTTCGCATCATGAATTTTTTGATCTTTGATTAACTGTTGTGCTTCTTGAAAAGTTACTTCCACGACTTCGACGAATTCATCTTCATCGAGCTGAAGCTCTTTCGTTCGGGTCAAATCCTCTGCGAGATAAAGATACATTAATTCATTTGCAAAACCGGGAGAAGTATAGAAAGACGCGATCTGTTTTAGATTTTCGCACGTATAGCCAGTCTCCTCTTCCAGCTCTCTTTTCGCACATGCTTCAGGATCCTCCCCCGGTTCCAGTTTTCCTGCCGGTATTTCCACCAATGTTTTTTCCAGGGGTTTCCGAAATTGTTCGACGAGAACGATTTTATCCTCATCGGTTATGGCAATTACCGCAACAGCACCGGGATGATCGATTATTTCCCGCGTACTCGTTTTTCCGTTAGGCAGGCGCACCTCGTCAACGTAAAGCTTGACCACCCTGCCCGAAAAAATCGTTTCACGCCGAATCGTTTTTTCTTCGAATGATGTCACTACAACCACTCCAGTTCTGGATAATTCATTTACTTCATATAGTTTACCATACGAATTTTCTTGATAAATCATTTTTCCAGGAGCTGAGCCCATGAAAAAAATCATTTTACAAGGAAAGGTCTGGGAAATTCGCCAGCTGCTTAAACAAAATGGTAAACGATTTTACTATGTTGCGGACTGGATCCAAACGATGGAAGATCCGAAAAAAGGAAAAACAGCCGGCTACCATGACAAAGTTATTCGTTTCAGACCAACTCGTTTATACCATTCCCGTTTTGTCCGCGATTAGCAAAATTGTCCTAATCCACTGCAACAGCCATTATGAAAAACATATTAAGATAATCCCCTATCAACGCGTTTTTCCTTACCATTTAGCGATTGCTTGAAAACAAGGTTTCTCCTAAAATAAAGGGGAAAGAAAGAGAATATTAAGTGAAAATGTTTGAAAACTGAATAATTGATCACTTTTCTCCTTACAATAAAAGTATTAAAATGGAAAGGAGAACTGTCCCTTGGCTCACAAACGCAACAAAGGGTATAGCCAGAAAGGTAAACCCCGTGCGGATACAGTGAAAAAAGAGATTGCGGTGGAAACACTGGAAAACGCAATCCAGCCAACGAATCGGCAAAATAGTAAACAATGATAAAACAGGGCTGCCCGAGCAGCCTTTTTATATGCGTGGAAAGAACATGCTGATAGCGAGGAGGTGTATTCAGCCGATGCAGAAGAAAACATTAGCCTGGACTGGATTGGGACTGTTAGGAGGTGCAGCCCTATTCGGCCTTTATTTCACGGAACGGGTCATTCACATTCGGAAAAAGGATGAACGGGAAATTATAAACCGGGAGGAACAGCTCGGCCATATTCATAAACCGACGTTCCAGACTTTGCCAAAAAAAGAAGTTATAATCCCCTCCCCCTTCGGCTATCCGATTTCTGCCCTTGTTATCAAACCACATAAGACGAACAAATTTATGATTTTTTCCCACGGGGTCACGGAAAGTAAAATGAGTTCTGTGAAGTACGCCAATCTCTTTTTAAAACGCGGATTCAATGCCCTGATTTACGATCAAAGACGGCACGGAAAAACAGGTGGCTCAACAACGAGTTACGGCTATTATGAGAAGGAAGACTTAAAAGCGATCGTTCGCTGGTTGAAGGAACAGGAAGGCGATATTCTACTCGGCATTCACGGTGAATCGATGGGAGCGGCAACCACTCTTCTCTACGCGGCGGAAAATCAGGCAGGGGCTGATTTTTATATCGTCGACTGTCCTTTTTCGGATTTAAAAGAACTGTTAGCGTATCGGATGAAATGCGAAGTAAAATATTTGCCCGCAAAACTTTTTCTGCCGATCGGGAATTTGTTTTTGCGGCTCAGGGACCATTACTGGATGGAAGAGGTTTCGCCGATACGTGTTGTCGATCGCATTCAAGAACCGGTTTTATTTATCCATAGCAAAAAAGATGACTATATTCTCCCCTACATGACGGAAGATTTATACGAACAGAAAAAGGGACCGAAAATGCTGTTTATGGCGGAAAATGGTGCCCATGCTCAATCGTTAAATGAAAATCGAACGGAATACGAAAGAGCCATTGATCGCTTTTTAGAAAAATATGCTTTCCTAGAAAACCGTGTGGCGAATGAATGAATTGTTTATTCCGCACCCGCTCCCGGTTTTTATTTTATACTTGACAATGTTCAAAAAACTTTTTACAATCTAACTAGGTTGTAATGCAAGATATTATTCTCTTTTTTCACCAACTATCTTGCATTGCAATATACTTTTGTCTGTAAAAATGGCCCGGGAAGGTGGTGACCGCTCTGGATACGAGCCAATTATTGAAAGGAATTTTAGAAGGCTGTCTGTTAAGCATCATCGCTAAAGGTGAAACATACGGCTATGAAATGATTGAAAAACTGGAGCAGTACGGATTAACGATGGTGAAAGAAGGCAGTATTTATCCACTGCTTTTACGGATGAGGAAGGAAAATCTCGTTGCTGTTAAAACAAAAGCGGTACCTTCCGGTGGACCGCAAAGAAAATATTATTATATTACAGAAGATGGAATCGCGGCACTGGAACATTTCAAGAAAAACTGGGCAGAAATTTCCACGAGTGTTAATAAAATTTTAAATACTTGATAAAAGGGGTTATGTGCATGGAATTATCAGCGGAAAGCCGTGAATTCATAGAAAATTTGCGCGTGTATCTTTTTGCAACGGGGAAATCAGAAAAGGAAATCGAAGAAATCGTTCGTGAACTGGCCGATCATTTATATGAAGCAGAAAAAAGAGGAAAGTCGGTGCAAAATGTCATCGGGATGTCACCGAAAGCATATATGGAAGAAATCGCAAGGGAAATGCGGTTTGACTACAAGGAATGGACGAAATACGGGATTATGATAATCCTCGGTTTTTTTGCATTTATCTTGATGAATGACATCAGCGAGTTGCGTGCCAATTATTCGTGGATTCAAATGATCGGTTATCCTCTTGTCGGTGCGCTCATCATCTTTGCAATGATGAAGCTTTTTCAGTTTATGGCCGCAAACCGTTTCCCCAAAATGAAAGAAATGATGCTTTTAGGATCCTTCAGTCTTTTTTCGATATTCCTATTTGTTGCGGTCATCATTCTTGACAAACGGTATGGTGAAGTTGTCATTGAAATCCAGGGGTTTTACGCGTTTCTACTTTTTCTTATCGCAGCGGGAATTTTTGTCGGTCTCGCTCTCTGGTCGAAGTCATGGGTAATGATTATTGTCCCTGTCCTTTTATTTTTTCCGGAATTGGTCATGCGGCTTTTTATTACCGATGATCCCGTGTCGTTAATGGTTGTTAATTTCATTTCCTTGCTTAGTATACTCGTTGTTTTCATCTATTCATTAAAAAGTGAGCGCAAAGCGTAAATGTTTCGAAACAAATTGAAAAAACGAATGAATCCTTTTTCGTAAATCATCCGTATGCAAAAGTGCAGTCAAAAAAAATAGACTTTTTATCTATCAATAAATCATTTTTTAGAAAGGAGAAACATGATGAGTAACAATGAATTACCGGTAAACGATGTTAAAAAGGAAAAACCGTCACTTTGGGGGGTTCTCTGGAGTCCAGCGCAAACTTTTGCACAGATTAAGGAAAATCCGAAAATATTAATGCCATTTATTATCGTAACTATCCTTACGGTGCTCGGGGCTTTAATCAGTGTCTTTAATAGAGACCTCATATTGATGGAAATGGAGGCGCAACTTCAAGGTGAACTCGGTACTGGTGTGTCAGGCGAATCCATGGAAGCACTCGCCACGATTGTGAAAGTTACATCCGTTATTTTTTCCGCACTGACACCTGCGTTTACAGTTTTGATCAGCTCGGCCATTTTATTATTAATTGCCAAAATCGCCCGTTCACCAGTTACCTTTAAACAGTTGTTTTCCATGAATACGTATATTTTCCTGTTAATCGCCCTGTCAACGATTATCAACAATCTCGGCAAGCTGATTACGAAAAACCCGATGGTCCAAATTACAAGTCTGGCCTCCCTAATTCCTGCAGAAGGTCCTTTATTAGGGCTTCTTATGAATATTGAAGTCTTTACAATCTGGACCGTCTTCCTTACCGCAATCGGCCTGAATATTGTCGCCTCCTTCTCGAAAAAGCTCAGCTGGACGGTATCCATTCTTTTCTATGTTTTCGGGATCATTTTGAGCATGATCAGTACAGGGATTAACGCCACCATGATGTAAAAGGGGTTTCTATATGGAAAAAAAGAAAAAAATTTGGATTGCAATCGGTATTTGTACGTTGATCATCGGTTTATTTGCCATCAACTATTTTGTGCGAGCAGACAAAACAACAACCGTTGAAGTCACCACGTTGCAGGAGGAACCGATTACAGATACGGTGATCGCCCAGGGAACATTAAAACTTTCAGATGAACATACCGTCTATTACGAACCGGAAAAAGGTGAAATTGCCGAAATTCTCGTCAATGAAGGCGATGATGTGGAAACCGGGACTGAATTGATCCGCTATGAAAATAATCAGTTAATTTTAGAACAAAAGCAAAATGAAATCCAGCTCCAAATTTCCTACTTGCAGCTGGAAGATATGAGGAAAAAACATAAAAAGATCGACGAACTCGTGGAAAAACATAAAGACGATGAGGCGATTCAGGAAGAACATGATCAAATTAGCTTGCAACATAAACAAATGAATCTGGAAATCCAGCAACTCGAATTGCAAAAAGAAATGATTGAGAAAAATCTTTCGGATCTGGTCGTCCGCAGTAAAATAAATGGCAAAGTCATTGAAGTAAACGAAGATGCCCAATCACTTACACAGGCGGAATTCGCCCGGCCGATCATTCGCATCGGATCTACGAACAAGTTCATCGTCGAAGGGAACGTTTCCGAATACGATGCGTTAAAAATTAAAGAAGGACAAAAAGTTACATTAACAGCGGATACAGTTCCCGATGAATCGTGGGAAGGTGTTGTGAAAAGTATTTCCTACTTACCGGTAGAAGCTGCACCGGCTGGTGATTTTTCAAGCGGAGCAACAACGGTGCAATATACCGTGATCGTCGAAGTATTGGATAAATCTATCAACTTAAAACCAGGCTTTAACATGATCATGGAAATCGTAACAGCCGAATATACAGCAAATACCTTACCGATTACCGCCGTCATCCAGGAAGAAGATAAACATTTCGTGTATATCGTTAATGATCAAGGAATAGTTGAAAAAATTGAAGTGAAAGTCGGCTCAGCCACCTTTGAAACGATTGAAATTAAAAGTGGCATAACGAAAGAACAACAAGTGATTATCAATCCAGAAGCGAATATAAAAGAAGGAATGGAAGTGACCGTCGAATGATCCAGCTGGAATCCATAACAAAAACCTATCAGGTGGGAACCGAAAAAGTGGATGTATTAAAAAATATCGATTTAACGATTGAAGATGGCGAATTTGTAGCCATCATGGGGCCGTCTGGCTCGGGTAAATCCACTTTAATGAATATTATTGGATTCCTGGATCGTCCGACAAAGGGAAAGTACTTTTTAGACGGCAAAGAAATTGTCGACATGCAGGATCATGAACTCGCCCGCATCCGCAATCAAACGATTGGCTTTGTCTTTCAGCAATTCCATCTCTTGCCGCGGCTAACCGCCCTAAAAAATGTGGAACTCCCCATGATTTATGCCGGGGTGAAAAAACAGGAGCGGATGATTCGCGCCCGGGAAGCGCTGGAAAAGGTTGGTCTTTCCGAGCGGATGGACTATTTACCGAACAAATTATCCGGAGGACAAAAGCAGCGGGTCGCCATCGCCCGCGCTATCGTGAACGAACCGCAAGTGATTTTAGCAGATGAACCAACGGGAGCCCTCGATTCGAAAACGAGCAAGCAAATCATGGAGCTGTTCACGATGTTGAACAAGGAAGAAGGAACAACGATTGTCGTTGTCACCCATGAACAAGGTGTGGCCGCTTATGCGGATCGCATTATTTATGTTCGGGACGGTACGATTATCCAGGATGATACTAATCCGGAGCCGGGAGGCGATATTAAATGAGCATAATTGAAAATATTAAAATCGCCCTCTCCTCCATTTTTGTCCATAAAATGCGCTCCATATTGACGATGCTCGGGATTATTATCGGCATCAGTTCGGTGATTTTCATCGTCGCCCTCGGTCAAGGGGGAACCGAACAACTGAAATCCCTCATTGTCGGTCCGGGAAATACGGTGTCCCTTACGTATATGCCGTCAGAGGAAGAAATCCAAAAAAACCCGACGATGCTCTGGACCCCTTTTACGGAAGACGATATCCGGGCCGTTGAATCGATTCCCGAAGTGGCAAAGGTCGTGACATCGAGTGAAAGTTTTGGAACGGTTCGCTTCAGAGAAAATCATCAGGAAGCGTATATTGCCGGCGTCAATCAAGCCTATATCGAGGTTAATGAACTGCATGTTGCCAGCGGCCGCAATCTTTTAGCCAGTGACTTTCTTGGTGCCCGGCGTACAGCCGTCATCAATGCTAAAGTTCAGGAAGAATTATTTGAGGATGTGAACCCTCTTGGCGAGATTATTTATATCGATGCCCAGCCCTTTGAAATTGTCGGGATACTGGAAAAGCCAGAAGGACTCCTTTCCTCCTTTGATACGATGACAGTTTACATACCGTGGGAAACATTGCGGGCGGTTACCGGGGAAAACCGCATCAGTTACATTACCATCCAGGCGGAAAATACGGAAGATTTACAAATTGCCGGTGAGAAAGCTGCGCATCTGTTAAATCAGATTCACGGGACAGAAGATGCATATCAGGTATTAAATATGGAACAGATTGCTGAAGGAATCAGCCAGATTACCGGGATTATGACAATGATTATCGGCAGCATCGCCGGTATTTCCCTCCTCGTTGGCGGGATCGGGGTCATGAATATCATGCTCGTTTCCGTAACCGAACGAACCCGGGAGATCGGCATTCGCATGGCTTTAGGGGCCACGCGGGGGCAAATTTTATTCCAATTTTTAACCGAATCCGTCACCCTTACGTTAATCGGCGGCATGATCGGCATCATCTTTGGAAGTTTTGCCGCCATGATCGTTTCAGCCTTTATCGGTTTTACCCTCACCATTTCCTTACCGGTCATTCTCATCGGTCTGGGCTTTTCCATGGTGATCGGCATTATTTTCGGCATCTTGCCGGCCAATAAAGCTTCCAATCTCGATCCCATTGAATCATTACGATACGAATAAGAACAGAACAAGCCATAAAAAATCCGCTCCCAAAATGCCCGGAGCGGATTTTCATTGATTTCAATATGCTAGTAAAAAAAAGACTGCTTAAGCAGTCTTAGCACGGTTACGGAGAAGGTGGGATTCGAACCCACGCGACGGTTGCCCGTCCTAACGCATTTCGAGTGCGTCCCCTTACAACCACTTGGGTACTTCTCCAAAAACTTATTATTTTTCAAGACATGAATTATTATACACAATTTTTTTCCATTTGTCATCTACTTTTAGCAATTTATTTTTTAATGGAATGAAATCGGGAAGGAAGCACCCTTAAAGAAGTTTGATATGTTCAATCGCATGAACGGGAATCGCTCTCGGCTGCTCATGTTCGTCAATAATTTTTAACACCCGTTCAACAGGATCCATTTTCTGTATCACCCCCGTAACCGTACGGGAGTGACAGTCCTGGAAATAGCGGATGGCAATCTTCTTTTTCCCGGCTAGAGCGAATTGCACGATTCCATCAAGTTCCTCCAACCACTGTTCGTCCAGTTCGCCCCTTTCTTCCCACTGTTCCTCCTTCGCCCACTCCCGCAACATCTTTACATGTTCCGGAAGCATTAACGATGTCCATTTGATACGTCCCCGGTCGCGAATCATGATGTCTCTCCTTTCCTGCTATGCTTTATGTCCCCCAATCAACTGTACCCGTCTCCGGGCCGTGCCTCCTTTCGTATACGATACAGCCCGCAAGATTGAACCGGAGCCATAGCGACGGCGAATCTTATCCACCGCATATCCTAGCTCTCGCTTCTTCCAGCGATGGGGATCCAACAAATTGAGCTGGAACGTATCATCCGGCTCAATATTGGACAGACGCACGGCAATTTGCCGGACGGTCCGGCCATCATAAAAGCGATTGAACAGATCAAGACAAATTTGATACATCTCCATCGTGATGTTAGTAGCTTCCTCCACGGTCTTCATCCGGCTAAATCCGCCCCCGCCTTCATCTTGACTGTAGCCGATGCTCAAGGTTACCGTTCTTCCCCGATGCCGGCGATTGCGGGCACGCCGGGCCACTTCTTCACACATTTCTAAAATGACATGTTTAATTTCTTCCCTGTCCTTGTAATCCCTCAGTAAAATCTGGCTTTTCCCGTAGCTAATCTGTCCTTCAATAATCGGTGCGCCGATTTCCGATAAATCCACTCCCCAGGCATGATAATACAGCTGGTTCCCGATGATACCGAAATGTTTTTCCAATTTCTCGAGATCGTAGTTGGCCAGCTGCCCGACGGTAAAAATCCCTAAATTGTTCAGCCGTCTTTCCAGACGCTTTCCGATGCCCCACATTTCACTTAACGGAGAAAGGGGCCACAATTTTTCCGGCACATCCTCATAGCGCCATAAAGCGATGCCCTTCTGCTTCGCTTCCAGATCCAGGGCGAGTTTCGCCATCAGCATATTCGGTCCGATGCCGATCGCACAGGGAAGCTGGAATTCCCGTTCTAAATCATCGCGGATTTTTTCCGCAATCTCCACGGCATCGCCCCACAGCTTCAAGGCACCGTCCACTTTAATAAAACTTTCATCCACACTGTACACATGGATGGCTTCTTTCGGCACGTATCGTTCAAAAAGCCGGGTAATTTCCGTTGAAACGCGTAAATAAGTGGCCATCTTTGGTTCCGCGACAAAAATGCGTGGATCTTCCGGCACCTCATATAACCGGGAGCCTGTTTTAATGCCGAATTCCTTTTTCATTTTCGGAGATGCCGCCAGAACAACACTTCCCATCCGCTCCCTGTCGCCAACGACGACTAAATAACAATCGAGCGGATCCATTCCGTGCATAACGGCCGCACAACTCGCATAAAAACTTTTAATATCGATACACAATATATGTTGATGAGGCAGACGACTGTAATCTACCATCTCACCACCACTTCCGCAAACATATGTTCGTAAGTCTCTGTTTTATTATTTTAACCGAATATATGTTCGATTTCAATGGAAAGTTTTGTTAGTTTGCTGACGGAAATAAGAAAGATGGCTTGGGATGCGGCAAATTCCGATAGCCAGCTTGTCTAAACAAATGAAAATCCTTCGCTTACTGCAGTCGCTTCCCCATATCCTTGTATATCGCTCATTAAAAAAGCATACAGGACAAGCTGTATGCTACTGAAAGTAAGCGGTATATAACTTTTGCAAGTCTTCCTTCAATAAATCGACACTGATGATACCCGCCCGCCGGAGCATTTCTTTTTCATCAATAAAGAGTAAAATAGCCGGGGCGGATAAAATCGTAAAAGCGCTGGACAGTTCCGGAATTTCAGCATGATCGACATGAACCACTTTCATTTTCGGAAACTCTTCTTCCAGTTCGCGAATTTTCGGAAGCAAGCTCAAACAAACACCACAGTCCGGTCGGGAAATATATAACAGGACAAAATCATGACGGCGCAGCGATTCTTGAACTTCAGCCAATGTGTTCAGTCTTTCCATCATAACCACCTTTAATAAATAGTCAATCTACACTATTTTTTATAAAATGCAGGTCTTCCAATCCATTCAATCAACCCGGGAAAAAGAGTGTGCAGCTTGGAAATACTATTCATCCAGAGCGGCATATTCATTTCCCGTGTATCGGTCATCATTTTCTGAACAACTTTTTTTGCCACCGTATCCACTTGTAAAACCCACGGTCCCACGTTGTTTAAATATTGACCGGTTTCATCCGCATAGTCGAAAAAATTCGTTTTCATGGGTCCGGGATTCACCGCTGTAACAAAAATCCCTTTGGGCCTTACTTCCATGCGCAACCCATCGGAAAAACCGAGCACCGCTTTTTTGCTCGCGCCATAAATGGACGCTTTCGGGGTCACCATTTTCCCGCCCTGGGAGGCAATATTGATGATGTGTCCCGAACCCTGTTCGATCATTTTAGGCAACAATAACTTTGTTATGGTAACTAAACTCAAGAAATTGACATCGAGCATCTCCTGAACTTCTTCCATGGATAAATCCATCACTGTTTTAAATTTGCCAATTCCTGCGTTGTTCACCAAAACATCGACCGTTACATCCGGCAGTTTTTCAGCAAAATACGCGGGTAACTCGGCGTATCGTTTCATATCAAAGGGTAAAAGAACCACATTCAGCCGATACTGCTTCTCCAGTTCTTCTTTTAATTTACGAAGTTTTTCTTCATTGCGGGCTAAAAGGATGATCTGTTTACAATCGCGGGCGGCATAACGGGCAATTTGCTTCCCCAGTCCCCCCGATGCCCCGGTAACGAGGACGGTTTTTTCCCTTAAGCGCTGATTCATATTGAACACTCTCCATGATCTTGATTGAAACTTCTAAAAGCCTGTTATTTATATCATAACAAATCTCATCCGCTCCCGTTTTAAATCTTTAAGCGGCCGCTATTCGGACGATCGTTAGTGAAGTTATGAACAACAAGCGGATTAGAAAAAGGGCTTGCTTTTGCTGTCGCAAACCCTTCACGAAATATTTATCCGTTGTTTCCGGGAACGGTAATTTTTTTAAAATCCCGGGCGATGACGGTATTGGGGAAAATCTCCCGCGCCTCTTTTTCAAGTAAAGGCCAGGCGCTTTTTTCAAAGCGGGAGCTAATATGGGTGATACACAGTTTTTTGACACCGGCTTTTTTCGCCACTTTAGCCGCCTCTTTCGTTGTCGAATGGAAATATTCATAAGCCATATCATGGGAATTTGCATCAAATGTTGCCTCGTGAATGAGAAGATCCGCATTTTTGGCCAGGATGATGCTGTTTTCACAATAACGGGTATCTCCTAAAATTGTCACGATCCGCCCCTTCTTGTCCGGACCGAGAAAATCTTTTCCGTTGATGACACGGCCATCTTCCAGCGTAACGGTTTCTCCATTTTTGATTCGCTTATAAATGGGACCGGGCGGGATTCCGATTTCCTTCAGTTTTTCAACTTGCAATGTCCCCGGTTTATCCTTCTCAATAATGCGAAATCCGTAGGAAGGGACCACGTGCTGTAGTAATTTCGTCTGCACGAGGAAATTTTCGTTTTCAAAAATTACCCCCTCATATAATTCAACGATTTGCAAATCATATTTTAGATGGGTTTGACTTACCGCCAGACTGCACTCGATAAATTCTTTAATCCCTTTCGGTCCGTATACGGTTAACGGTTCTTCCCCACCTAAAAATGAACGGCTACCTAATAAACCCGGGAGGCCAAAAATATGGTCGCCATGGAGGTGGGATATAAAAATATGATTGATTTTCCGCGGTTTTAATGATGTATGTAAAATTTGATGTTGCGTGGCTTCGCCGCAATCAAATAACCAGATCGAACCATCGGATAAATGCTTTAAAGCAATCGATGATACATTCCGGTGTTTAGCCGGCATTCCTGCGCCGGTTCCTAAAAATACAATTTCCAAAATCATTCCTCCAATACGAACTAAAAATCACGTTTCTTATCATGTAGTTTGTGTGCCGCTAAAAAAACCGTCTGGATTCAGGAAAGACGGCATCGGGAATATTTTTTCAAGTAAAGAGCATGTCCATCCTTATTCATAATCTTATTATAATTGGGGATAACGATAATAACAAACGTTTTCCGGATCTAATGACAATATTTGTAAAATGTTTGCCCTTAATGGTATTTATCGGTACAATAAAAACGAATATATGTTAAATATATAACAATGTTAAAGTGAGGGGCTTTCAGTGAAACAACATCAAACACCTTCATCCTTATTATTATTGTTCGGAGCTACCGGCGATTTGGCGAGAAGAAAACTGTATCCTTCTCTTTATCAATTATATACAAAGGGACTCCTTTCCGAACAATGGGCCATCGTCGGGGTAGCGAGACGATTGAAATCAGAAGATGAATATAAAAATTTAGTCATTGATTCGATTTTAACGTATACAAAAAATGTCAATCAAGACGAACTCGACCAATTCATCTCCCACGTTTACTATCAATCCCATGATGTAACGAATTTAGATTCTTATAAACAATTAAAAGTCCTCGTTGATGATCTGGATGAAAAATATTCATTACAGGGGAATCGCATCTTTTACCTGGCCATGTCCCCGGAATTTTTCGGAACTGTTGCCAAAAACATCCAGTTATCGGGACTGAAAGATACACGAGGGTTTAACCGGCTCATTATAGAAAAACCTTTTGGCCGGGATTTACAAAGCGCGATTCAATTAAATAATGAAATCCGCACGGCGTTTTCAGAAGATGAAATATACCGTATTGACCATTATCTCGGCAAAGAGATGGTGCAAAATATCGAAGTGATCCGCTTTTCCAACGCCATCTTCGAACCCCTCTGGAACAACCGCTACATCGCCAATATCCAGATTACATTGAGCGAAACCGTCGGGGTTGAAGAAAGGGCGCGTTATTACGATAAAAACGGAGCACTAAGAGATATGGTACAAAATCATATGATGCAGATGGTGTCTTTACTGGCGATGGAGCCACCAATCAAACTTTCCACCGATGAGATACGCAGTGAAAAGGTAAAAGTGCTCCGGGCACTCAGACCGATCAAATTGGAAGAAGTCGATCAATATTTCGTCCGGGGTCAGTACGATAAAGGCTCCATCGATGGGGTTGAAGTGCCGGGTTACCGGGAAGAACTAGATGTGGACCCGCATTCCAATACAGAAACCTTTGTAGCCGGTAAATTATTGATCGATAATTTCCGCTGGGCGGGCGTTCCTTTTTACATCCGAACGGGTAAACGGATGCAGAAAAAATCGACCAAAATTGTCGTGCAATTTAAAGATATGCCGATGAATTTATATTACCAAAAAGGTTCATCGTTAAATCCGAACCTGCTCGTCATCCATATTCAGCCCGAAGAAGGAATAACCTTGCATTTAAATATGAAAAAATCCGGGCAAATCATGCAAACGACACCGGTTCGCTTGAACTTTTCCAACCAATATTCGGATGGCATTAATACACCCGAAGCATATGAAAAATTGTTATACGACTGTATGCGCGGCGATGCAACGAACTTTACCCATTGGGATGAAGTCGCCCTATCGTGGCAGTTCGTTGACCAGATTTCCAAAGCCTGGCATCAAAAGGCAGCCGATTTTCCGAATTATGCTGCCGGTTCCATGGGACCGAAAGAAGCAGATGCCCTCCTCGCCAAGGACGGTTTTATCTGGTGGCCGCTCGATTAAACTAATATTGTAAACGAAATACGAAGAAGTATCATAAAGAAAGGACAGAGGGGATTAAAACCACTCTGTCCTTTTCCTTTATTCCATCCAGTTCGTATGGAATGTTCCTTCTTTATCGATTCGCTCATATGTATGGGCACCGAAATAGTCCCGCTGAGCCTGAATCAAGTTTGCCGGAAGTGTCTCCGTGCGGTAGCTATCATAATACGATAACGCTGCAGAAAGGGCTGGAACAGGTACACCATTTAAGACGGCAACAGAAATCACCTGTCTCAGGGATTCTTGATAACGATCGGCGATATCTTTGAAATACGGGTCCAGGAGTAAGTTAGCCAGGTTCGGATCGCGATCGTAAGCATCCTTAATTTTTTGCAAGAACTGGGCACGAATGATACAACCGCCCCGCCAGATCATGGCAATATCGCCATAATTTAAGTTCCAGTTATATTCGTTAGATGCGGCTCGCAGTTGGGCAAAACCTTGTGCATAGGAACAAATTTTGCTTAAGTAAAGAGCTTGACGCACTTGTTCGATAAACTGTTCTCTATCGCCGGTAAAGTCTATCCCGTTTGGCCCGGATAACACTTTACTTGCCGCCACCCGCTCATCTTTCAAGGCAGAAATAAAGCGAGCAAATACCGATTCTGTAATGAGAGGAAGGGGAACGCCAAGATCGAGAGCGCTTTGACTTGTCCATTTTCCTGTTCCCTTTTGACCGGCCTTATCGAGGATAACATCGACCATTGGGCGACCGGTTTCTTCATCCTTTTTCGTAAAGATATCAGCGGTGATTTCAATTAAATAACTATCGAGCTCACCCTTATTCCATTCAGCAAAGACTTCATGCAACTCATCTACAGATAGTCCGAGAATTTGCCGGAGCAAGTAATAACTTTCGGCAATTAATTGCATATCGCCGTATTCAATTCCGTTATGAACCATTTTCACATAATGTCCGCTACCATCCGGACCGATATAAGTCGTACATGGCTCCCCGTCTACTTTAGCGGAAATATCCCGTAAAATCGGGGCCACGAGTTCATATGCTTCTTTTTGACCGCCAGGCATAATTGAAGGACCGTGTAACGCACCTTCTTCACCACCGGAAACCCCGGCGCCGATAAAATGTATCCCCTTTTCACTTAGTTCTTTATTTCTTCTCTGCGTGTCTTTAAAGAAAGCATTCCCGCCATCAATTAAAATATCGCCTTCCTCTAAATAAGGCAGAACTTGATTGATCGTCGCATCGGTTGCTTCCCCGGCTTTGACCATTAATAAAATCTTTCTCGGTCTTTCCAGTAATTGCACGAATTCTTCTATCGTATAAGCAGGGACAATATTTTTCCCTTCTGCTTCTTTCATCATATCATCCGTTTTAGAACGGGAACGGTTGTATACCGCAACGGAATATCCTTTCGATTCAATATTAAAGGCCAAATTTTTCCCCATTACGGCGAGGCCCATAACACCAATTTGTTGTGCCAAATGACTTCTTCCTTTCTTTTTGTTCTAGGTTCTTATATTGAGAATCTATTCACAATATAACTTAATATTAATATGAAATACAAATTTTGTCATTTTCATTTTACCCTATATTTATTTTTTCATTAAAAAATCTTTATTAAACCCGGTATCCGTCTGACCTTCCGGGCGATATTTTTTTACGCCTTTGGTAATAATATCCTCACCATATTTATCTTTTAATTGTTCAATCGTCTCCAGGAGCGGTTCCTGCTTAGCAATTTCTTGATAAGTAAAGAGATTGAGCTGTTCAAAGGCCTGATCTTTGTCCACTAAATCCTGGCCGGTTATACCGAGCAGACGAACAGGTTTTCCGTTCCAGTGTTTCAAAAATAATTGTTTACTTACAGCATAAACATCTGCCATCTCCTGTATCGGATTTTCTAATTTCTGACTTCTTGTCCAGGTCGTGCGATCGTTGTAACGAATCGTAATTGAAATCGTTGTGGCAAAAACTTCCTTATTTTGCATGCGGGCGGAGACGGTTTTTGCCAAATTTTGTAAAGTATTTAACAAAAAAGTCTGATCCACAGTATCCTTTGCCAATGTCGTGGAGTTGCCGATGGATTTAAAATCATAAATCGCTTCCGGATTTACCGGACGGTGATCATTGCCATTAGCCCATTCTTTCAGTCGGATACCGTTAATACCGAGCGCATTGCGCAGCTGAATATCATTGCCTTTCGCCAGATCACCAATCGTCAATATTCCGATTTGTTTTAGCTTTTCAGCGGTTTTCTTCCCAACGCCGTACATCTCGCCTGTTGGGAGTGGCCACAAAATTTGCGGTACGTCCCGTTTCCGTAAAACGGTAATGCCGAGAGGTTTTTTCATATCAGAAGCGGTCTTCGCAAGAAATTTATTCGGACCGATGCCGATACTGCACGGTAAATCCAGTTCCTTTAAGATCCGCTGTTGTATTTGTTGTGCCATGCGAACCGGATGATCCGTTACATGATCCGTCACGTCCATATAGCCTTCATCGATGGAAGCCGGTTCGACAAGATCCGTATACTCCCTGAGCAAGGCAAAAATTTTCTTCGACATGGCCCGGTAGCGATCAAAGTTCGGCTTTCTAATAATAAGTTGCGGGCACAATTTTTTCGCTTCCCAGACGGGCATCGTCGTTTTGACACCGAATCTCCGCGCTTCATAACTACAGGTGACAATAATCCCCCGCCGTTCTTCCGGATTTCCGGCAATGGCAAGGGGTTTTCCTTTTAAAACGGGATCATATGCCATTTCCACGGAAGCATAAAAACTATTCATATCGATATGAAAAATGATACGCGCACGACCGGGCATATAAATACCACCTTCAAACGGTTTTCAACTATACACTGGAAACTGCCGCCTCTTCTTCCAGATAACGGGCAATTTCCTGGATTCCTTCTAAAGACATGGCCAACTGTTGGGCATCGACCATTAAAATTAAGCGTTCATCAAGGGAGATGACTCCGGAAAAATAAGCGGTTTTTTGATAGGCCTTGAGCCCTGGCTGTTTTATTTGCTCACTCGCTACATCGAGTAATTCCTTCACATCCTTAACGAACAATGCGATTGATAATTGATCGGTCTTGACCACGATCAGGCGGGATTGGTCGTCGTTTTTTTCCTTCCTGTCATAAAAAACTGTCCGGATATCGATGACAGGAATCAGTTCCCCTCTAATATCGACAATCCCCAAAACATATTCCGGCATATTGGGAACAGGTTGAATGGATTCAAGTTTTTCAATAGAAATCACCTGTTCCACCGGAATTCCGTATTCTTCTCCTTCGCAAGCAAAAATAACGAATTTGTTTTGTTTTACCATAAACAAACACCCCATTCTGACAAGTTTTACATTTTTGCTACGATGGATACGATCGCCAAAACCATCTCCGCTAGCTTATTCAGCTCCTGGACGGGTATTCTTTCTTCTGTCGTATGAATTCCTTCATAGCCGACACCTAAAACGACCGTCGGTATTCCGTATCCGGAAATGACGTTGGCATCGCTTCCGCCTCCGCTTTGAACGAGCCGGGGCTTGCGGCCGATTTCTTGAGCGGCTTGTTTCGCTACCTGGACAACTGCATCCTTTTCACCGAGTTTAAAGGCTGAATACGCTTTATGTATCTTTACTTCAGCCCGCCCCCCAAAGGATTGGGCAGTTTCTTCGAAAATCGTTTTCATTGTATTTACTTGCTTTTCCAATTTTTCTTCTTGTAATGAACGGGCTTCCGCTAAAATGTCCACTCGATCACAAACTATATTCGTCGCCTGGCCCCCTTCAAACCTTCCGATATTCGCCGTCGTCTCCTCATCAATCCGCCCTAAAGGCATCTTGGCAATCGCTTTAGCTGCAATATTAATCGCCGAAATTCCCTTTTCTGGTGCCACCCCGGCATGGGCACTTTTACCGTAAATGACCGTTTTGATTTTTGCCTGCGCGGGTGCAGCCGTTACGATCGTACCGACTTCACCGTCACTATCTAAGGCAAAACCGAATTGGGCGCAAATAAGCTCCGGATCAAGGGCTTTGGCACCGACTAATCCCGATTCTTCCCCTACCGTGATGATAAATTGAATATCGCCGTGCTCCAATTTATTTTCCTTGATAACCCGGATCACTTCAATAATAGTCGCCAAACCGGCTTTATCATCCGCACCGAGTATAGTCGTTCCATCTGACTGCACATAGCCGTCTTTCACAATCGGCTTAACCCCTTTTCCGGGAACAACCGTATCCATATGTGCAGTAAAATAGATCGGTGGTACATCTTTTTTCGTACCTTTTAATGTGCAAATTAAATTTCCCGATCCATGACCTGTTATATGTTGCGTATTATCTTCGACAACGTGTAAACCAAGTTGTTTAAATTTTTCCTGCAACACTTGTGAAATTTGTTCTTCATGTTTTGTTTCTGAATCAATTTGAACGAGTTTTAAAAATTCTTCCAAAAGACGTTTTTCATTAATCACAAAATCCACCTCATTAACGTTACCATTCTATACATACCAGTATACCGCTTTAGGCAGGACAAGTACAAACAGAAAATAGTTATGGGACGTAATCACGCTTTATCATCCCTGGGAAAATTACTCATTTGTTTTATGTATGTTTTTGTATAACTTTTCACATAATAATTGCAAAAACAGTTGTTATCTCTAGTAATTATCGCTAAAATATTAATAGATGAAAGAAAGTGAGGAAGACATATGAGAAAGCGGAAAACGCGTAAAATCATACTGTATTTGATGTTATTTACGATGATTGCATCCACCCTTTTAGGAGCCATCTCTATCTTCTTTTAATTCGGAAAGTGAAAATGAACGTGTGTATAAACGGAACAGGGAGTAGTGGCTAAACACCATTACTCCCTTTTTCATAATAACTGCAAAAATATACTATTTTTAATTATAAATCGCGCGATTGACGTCTCCTTAATAAATCGGCGTAGTCTCTTCATTCATATTTTCCAGAATCGCTTTCACTTTCTGTAAAAAGCGACCGCTGACCAAACCATCGAGCACGCGGTGATCGATGGATAAACAAAGATTGACCATATCCCGAACAAAAATGCCACCATCGATAACCACCGGGCGTTTGACAATCGATTCGACCTGTAAAATGGCTGCTTGCGGATAATTGATGATGCCCATCGACTGTACCGAACCAAAGGAACCGGTATTGTTGACGGTGAATGTTCCTCCCTGGACATCTTCCGGTCGCAGTTTTCCTTCCCTGGCTTTTTGCGCGAGGGTATAAATATCCCTGGCAATGCCTTTAATCGATTTCTCATCGGCATGTTTGATAACCGGAACGAACAATTCATTTTCCGTTGCAACAGCGATGGAAATATGGATATCCTTTTTCTGAATAATTTTATCACCCTGCCACTCGGCATTGAGCATCGGAAACTCTTTTAACGCCCGGGCGCAAGCTTTTACGAAAAAGGCAAAGTAGGTGAGCGGAAAACCTTCCTTCTCATAAAATTGATCCTTAATTTTGTTGCGATAGTTGACAAGGTCCGTCACATCGACTTCAACCATCATCCAGGCATGGGGGATTTCTTGCTTGGAACGAACCATATGATTGGCAATCGAGCGCCGAACAGGCGTTACCGGTATTTCCTTATCTGTATCGGTCTTGGAAGCAGATGTCGCAACTTGATCTAATTGTTCTGATGAAGGAGTTGGCTGCACTTCAGCTACTCGTTGTGACGCCTGTTTTCTTTCTTCTTCCAGCTCTTTTATTTTCGCCAGAACGTCTTTTCTCGTTATCCGTCCACCCCGCCCCGTACCTTTGATTGTGCTTAAATCAATGCCGTATTCCTGCGATAATTTTAATACCGCTGGCGAATAACGATTTTTCGCTGCTTTTAAAGCGGGATCCGTAACAGTGCGATCCATATGATCGACCGGATTCTTCGCAGCGTTCTCTTCGCTTTCCTCCGTTTCAATCGTACAGAGCAGGGCACCGACGGGTAAAGTTTTTCCTTCTTCAGCAAAAATCTCTTTGACCGTTCCGCTATACGATGAGGGGATTTCAGCGGTTACTTTATCCGTTAAAACTTCCGCTAAAGGCTCGTATTTTTTTACGGTATCGCCTGGCTTTACGAGCCATTTCGTGACCGTTCCTTCCGTGACACTTTCTCCGAGTTGTGGCATGACGATTTGTTCCAGGGCCATTTTCTCCCTCCTCACGAAAATTTAGTCATCCATATTTAAAACTCGGCCAGCTCACGCATCGCCTTTTCCACTTTTTCCGTATTGACGAGAAAATGTTTTTCCAGTGGCGGTGCATAAGGCATTGCCGGCACATCCGGTCCCGCCAGACGCATGATCGGCGCATCGAGTTCAAACAGACAATGTTCCGCGATGATAGCAGCGACTTCGCTCATGACACTGCCTTCTTTATTATCTTCCGTTACAAGCAGGACTTTTCCGGTTTTGCTCGCCGCTTCAACGATCGCCTCTTTATCAAGTGGATATACGGTGCGTAAATCTAGAATATGGGCGGAAATTCCCTCTTTCTGTAATTTTTCCGCAGCTTCCAGAGCAAAATGAACACATAACCCGTATGTAATAACGGTAATATCTTCCCCGACCCGTTTGACATCCGCCTTGCCAATTGGTAACACATAATCATCTTCAGGAACTTCGCCTTTAATCAAACGGTAGGCTCGCTTATGTTCGAAAAAGAGCACCGGATCATCATCGCGAATGGCAGCTTTTAACAATCCTTTAACATCGTATGGCGTAGAAGGCATGACAATTTTCAAACCCGGCTGATTGGCAAAAATCGCTTCCACCGACTGGGAATGATACAGTCCGCCGTGGACTCCACCACCGTAAGGAGCTCGAATGACGATCGGGCACTGCCAGTCGTTGTTGGAGCGATAGCGAATGCGGGCTGCTTCCGAAATAATTTGGTTCACAGCAGGCATGATGAAATCCGCAAACTGGATTTCACTGATCGGACGCAACCCATACATGGCAGCACCAATCGCCACTCCGACGATGGCCGATTCCGTAAGCGGGGTATCGATAACCCTTTCTTCTCCAAATTGCTCGTACAAGTTGGCGGTGGCTTTAAATACGCCGCCTTTTACACCGACATCTTCACCGAGAATAAACACTTTCGCATCCCTTTCCATTTCTTCACGGATTGCCATATTGACAGCATCAATATAGGAAATAACGGCCATTCACATCCCCTCCTCTTCTTTATAAACATATTTAGTCATCGTTTCGGGTTCGGGGTACGGTGCCTGTTCAGCATAATCGGTCGCCTCTTCAACAATTTGGGCTATTTCTTCCTCCAGCTCCTGAGCAAGCGTATCGCTTAATAAACCGACGGAACGCAAATAGTTCCCAAAGTGAACAAGGGGATCGTGCTGACGGATCGTTTTTACCTCATCGGGATCGCGATAGCTGCGATCATCATCATCGCTCGAATGGGCGGTAAAGCGGTGGACGTTCACCTCGATCAAGGTCGGACCTTCCCCGCGAACAGCCCGGTCTCTTGCTTCCTTCACAACGCGATAAACTTCGAGCGGATCGGTTCCGTCCACGGTTATCCCCGGCATCCCGTAACCGCTGGCCCGGTCGGAAACCTTTTCCGCCGCTAATTGTTTCTTTAAAGGAACAGAAATGGCGTAGCGGTTATTTTCACAAAAGAAGATGACCGGTAACTGATGTACTCCGGCAAAATTAGCCCCTTCATGAAAATCTCCCTGATTCGAAGATCCTTCGCCAAAAGAAACAAAGGTGACGAAATCTTTCTTTTCCATTTTCGCCGCCAGGGCAAAGCCAACGGCATGGGGCACCTGGGTCGTTACCGGTGAAGAATGGGTGACAATGCGGTTTTTTCTCTGGCTAAAATGTGCAGGCATTTGCCGGCCACCCGAGTTCGGATCTTCTGCCTTGCCAAATGCGTTTAACATTACTTCTTTCGGTGTCATTCCAAAGCTGAGAACAACACCTAAATCCCGATAATATGGGAGACAGTAATCCTTCGTTCGGTCCAGGGCAAAAGCGGCGCCGATTTGCGCTCCTTCATGTCCCTGCCCCGATATGACAAAAGCGATCTTTCCGGCCCGGTTTAATAGCCACATCCGTTCATCAATGCGCCTCGTCAATACCATCATGCGATACATTTCCAATACCGTTTCATCGCTTAATCCAAGTTCTTGATGGCGATTTTGAACCAACGTGAAAACCTCCCTTTTCCCAATTCCATTTATATGTGGATGGCCCGATTCTGGACCGCTAAAGCTACTTCACCGATCACTTCGGATAAAGATGGATGGGGATAAACGGCATGCGCCAGTTCCCACGGTGTTGCATCGAAACTGAAAGCAAAGCTCGCCTCGGCAATTAACTCCGTCACACCTTCGCCAATCAAATGGATGCCTAAAATATCGTCTGTTTCTTTATCGACAATGATTTTTGCAAAACCGTCTGCATCACCATTGACATGCGCCTTACCGATCCCACTAAACGGAAACTGTGCTGTTTTCACCCTATAGCCTTCATCCAGTGCCTGTTTTTCTGTTAACCCGATGCTCGCTATCGCAGGATAGCTGTATACGCAGCGAGGTACATGCCGGTAATCGAGCGGCAGCGGATTTTCCCCCGCCATATGTTCAACCGCAATGATGGCTTCCCGACTTGCAGTATGGGCTAGCTGCATGCCGCCGATACAATCACCGATAGCATAAATATGGGATTCATCCGTTTGATAAAAGGCATTTGTTTTGATCGCCCCATCACTCACTTGGATGGCTGTATTTTCCAATCCTAAATCAAGAATGTTCGGACTGCGACCGATCGCAACAAAAATCTTGTCCGCAACAATTGTTTTCCTTTCATCCTCCTGTTCAATGTCGAAAGATAGCTTCTCCCCATACTTCACCGATTCAGGAAGGAATTTTGCCTTTGTATAAACCTTAATCCCTTTTTTCATAAACAATCTTGCTAATTCCCGGCTTATATCCCGATCTTCCTGTGGCAACAGCTGGTCGGCATATTCAACGATTGTCACCTCGACACCAAAATCTGCCAAAAGGGAAGCCCATTCGATACCGATTACGCCACCACCGATAATGGCCAGCGATCGGGGCAGATTTTTCAGATTCAGTAAATCGTCGGAGGATAACACGGAATTTCCGTCAAAAGGTAAACCATTTAGTGAACGGGCTCCGGAACCGGTGGCAAGCAGGACATGTTTGCCAATCAAAATTTCATTTTCCCCGTCACTATTTACAGAAACACTGCCTGCTAGCGGCGAAAAAATCGAGGGCCCTAATAATCGTCCGGTTCCTAAATAAAGATCGATTTTATTTTTCTCTATTAAGTACGTGATGCCTTTCTGTAATTGCTGGATGACCGCTTCTTTTCTTTTCTGGATCATAGCAAAATCGAGTTCATATCCCTGAATTTGTATACCAAATTCACTAGCGTTGCGAATATTCCGATAAATTTCCGCGCTTTTCAGGAATGTTTTTGTCGGTATGCATCCTTTGTGGAGACAAGTCCCGCCAAGTTGCTTTTTTTCAACGAGGGCTGTTTTCATGCCGAGTTGACTCGCCCGTATCGCTGCAGTGTATCCGCCGATTCCGCCACCGACAATTACGAGATCATATTCTTTTGCCAAAAGTCTGTCCTCCTTTGCTAACCGCTTCCATTCCCTTTGTACTGATCAATTCCTCTTCATTGCAATGACAGGAAAAGTTTTCCTTCCTTTACTCCGAGCGCATTCTTTTCGTTAACATGTGTTTTTCATTAGGCAAAAATGTGCTGCGGACATTTTTTACCTTTTTAATCCGTTCTTCTGCCATCCGGTCTGCTGCCAAATATGTAGGGATCCGGTCCCGTTTCGAAATGGCAAAGACCTTTTCTAAATTATGGTAAATTTGTTCCACCTTTTTCATGGCGCGTTCCCTGTTGTAACCGAGCAATTCATCTGCAACATTGATCACACCGCCGGCATTGATCACGTAATCCGGAGCGTAGACGATGCCTAACTCATATAACATATCGCCATGTCGATTTTCTCTTAATTGATTGTTTGCAGATCCGGCGATCACTTTTGCTTTTAGCTGCGGAATTGTCTCATCATTAATAACGCCACCTAAAGCGCACGGTGAAAAAATATCACAATCTACTTGATAAATGTCATCCGGATCAACCGCTTTTGCCCCATACTTTTCCACCGCCCGCTTGACAGGCTCTTTATGGATATCGGTAACGATTAAATGCGCTCCCTCCTCAACGAGATAGCCGGCTAAATGTTCTGCCACGTTACCAAACCCTTGAATGGCAACGGTTTTCCCTTCTAAAGAATCATCGCCATAATATTCTTTCACAGCTGCTTTCATCCCGCGATACACACCGTAAGCAGTAACCGGCGAAGGATTGCCGGATGATCCGAATACAGGAGATATACCCGTGACAAAATCTGTTTCTTCGTGAATAATGTCCATATCTTCTTCCGTTGTTCCGACATCCTCGGCGGTAATGTAGCGGCCATTCAAGCCCTGCACATATCTTCCGAAGGCGCGGAATTTTTCTTCACTTTTATCCTTGCGCGGATCTCCAATCAATACCGCCTTACCACCGCCCAAATTCAAGCCGGCCGCGGCATTTTTATACGTCATACCCCTTGCTAACCGTAAAGCATCCTGAATCGCTTTTTCTTCGGTTTCATACGTCCACATTCGAAGGCCGCCGAGGGCAGGCCCTAATGTCGTATCATGAATCGCGATAATAGCTTTCAAACCCGATTCCTTATCCTGGACAAAATGCAGCTCTTCGTAATCGTATTCTTCCATCGCTTTAAAAATTTCCATTCACACATCCCCCTTTTATATGTAAGCGCTTTAATTATCTTTATATATTTTTTATGATCGCTACTGGCCAACCGAATATTTTTCCCGAAAGGAAATTTTTAAAAAGAATAACAAAAGGGAATTACCGTGGAGACGCGAATCGCTTGACAAAGTTTACAATTTTCGTGATAATTCATTGCAAACTATGGTAGAAAGGAATACGCTGATGAGTCGGTTCATTGCTGTGAGTATTCTCTTTATCCCTATCTGCATCGCCATTATCGGTATCAAAATGATTCGCGATACATTATTTTCTATTTTACACTGGCCATTCCCCAATTATCTTCTACAATTTGTTGCCGCCGTCATCATGGTTTTTGTCGGCGTATCCTTCATCGCCGGATTCATTTATCGCCGGGATTTACGCCGGAATAAAGTGAAGAAAAAAATCTCATTGAAACGGGATTGAAAATCATGCCATCGAATCGCGAATCCGCTTTGCCCGTTCCGGGTAGTTTGTAATTACAGCGGCAGTACCGGCCCGGAAAAAATAACGTAAATCCCGTTCGTTATCCACTGTAAAGGGGCGAACCGCAATCCCATTTTTCTGCGCGATTTGTATTAACTGGGCATTCACCGCGCGGTAATATGGATGGATCCCCTTCGCGTTTATGGACTTTGCATAATCCCATGGTCGATAAATGCCTTCCATATACAAGGGAGCTATTTCAATCTCCGGTGCCACTTGATGACAGTAAACAATGCTGTAATGATTAAATGAGGATATAATCACACGATCTTCCAATCGGTATTGTTTAACTAACTGAATCGTTTTTTCTTCCAGGAGAAAGTCCCGGACGGTCGTTTTTTTTATTTCGATATTACAAATCATATTTGTCGTGCGTCTAAACCATTTCAGAAATTCATCGAGAGTCGGTATTTTCGCGGTAAACTTTCCCGCTTTAAATTTACAGCCTGCATCGAATTGCTGTATTTCCGCTAATGTAAAATCTTTCACATAACCTTTCCCGTTTGTTGTTCGATTAATCGTTTCATCATGAATAATAACGACTTCCCCATCTTTCGTAAGATGGACATCAAGTTCAATGCCGTCAGCCTTGACCCGTTCTGCCTCAAAAAAGGCAAGCATCGTATTTTCTGGATGTGTTCCGCTCGCGCCGCGATGCGCAAATATTAATGTCAATATAATCACCTGCTTCACGAGATTCGCCTGAGTCCCATGTCTAATTGGATACTCTCTAGTCGTAATTTTACTCAATAAATGAAATATTCCTAATTTATTAACACTTGCTAAACCAATTATAACAACCGCAGAAATGTCCATCAAGTTTATTTATTTGCTGTCAAAATCTCTATTCATTAACGTATTCCTTCCGGGTCATTCATTTCACTTTAGTTGAAAAAACGAAGATCTCCCACCGAGCAAAGTGGGAGGCAGAGTCAGGATACGGGTTATGACGACAGGTCATGCTCAATTCTTAACTTGTCGGCAACCATCGCGATAAATTCCGAGTTCGTCGGTTTTGCTTTGGACATGGACACGGTATAACCGAATAAATCAGCTATCGACTCGATATTGCCGCGATTCCAGGCAACTTCAATCGCATGGCGTATGGCCCGCTCTACGCGACTGGCTGTCGTATTGTATTTTTTCGCTATATCCGGATAAAGCACTTTAGTGATCGACCCTAATAATTCAACATCGTGATATACCATGGCAATGGCTTCCCGCAAATATAAATACCCTTTAATATGGGCGGGAACACCGATTTCATGAATGATGCTCGTGATGCTCGCATCGAGATTTCGATCTTTTTTATTATTATCCGCAAAAGTATGCGCATGATTCACGGCCGAATTTTGCAAATCTTTAGGCTTCCGAACAACGAGGCGAATTTGATTCGCTAAATTTTCCATATCAAACGGTTTCACGATGAAATAACTGGCCCCAAGTTCTACTGCTTTTTTCGTTACATCTTCCTGTCCGAAGGCGGTCAACATGATAACGTTAGGCATGTCTTTTTTTCCACTGATTTTCTCCAGAACCGTCATGCCATCGAGATGCGGCATGATAATATCAAGGAGTAGAACATCCGGTTTTTTCTCCTCGAGCATTTGTAAACATTCCATGCCGTCATAAGATACACCGATTACTTTCATATCCGGTTCTTCATCGATAATCTCCTTTAATAAATTCGTTAACTCCTTATTATCATCAGCGATAGCGACCGTAATATTTTTCACAGCAATCCCCCTTGTCGCTCAAATTTTCCGATAATTGAGCGTCTGTAAAAATTATTTTATCTAACAATTTCGATAAAACCAATATAAATCCTCTTTTATTTACAAAAAAAAATCTTTCTTCCTACATATTTACAGTTTTTTACATAAATTTACATTGTCTGCGCAAGAGAAAAAGCGAGGATCATCCTCGCTTAGCTTGCTTGTTCCATCTCAGTTTCGTACAGATTGAAACCTGCTTCGTTGAGCATCCATTCAATATGCACACCATATCCTGATGTTTGATCATTGACGAAAACATGGGTGACCGCTCCGATTAACTTGCCATCTTGAATAATCGGGCTGCCACTCATCCCCTGAACAATTCCACCGGTTTTTTCTAATAATTTCGGGTCGGTAATTTTGATGACCAATCCCTTCGTGGCCGGAAATTTCTGGGGAGTGGAGCTGATTATCTCTATATCGAACGCCTCTACTTGATCATTATCAACAACCGTTAAAATTTGTGCAGGTCCTTTTTTTACTTCATGGGAAAGTCCTACGGGAATTGGGTGGTCGATAACTCCATTTTTCAACTCCTTCTTTAATTTGCCGAAAATGCCAAACTGGTTATTTTTTTCAATGTTACCGGCAATTTCTGATTCGGATATAAAGCGAGCGAGTTTTTCCCCGGGGGCTCCGTTCTTCCCTTTTTGAATTGAAGTGACTTTTGATGGAACGATGTAACCATCTTTCACAACGATTGGCATTCTCGTATCCATATCAGAAATCACATGTCCGAGGGCCCCGTATTGCTGGGTTTTCGGTTCATAAAATGTCAATGTACCAATACCAGCAGCGGAATCCCGTATATATAAGCCGAGCTTATGTTTCCCTTCATTTTTATCCCGGTGGGGAAAAAGTTTCGTCGTGATTTTCTCATTATTTCGCTGCAAGACAATTTCCAGTTCTTGACCCTTTTCTCCTGCTTGTTGAACGAGAGGGGAAATTTCGCCAATAGATTGAATCGGTTTTCCGTTAATTTCCGTGATTAAGTCGCCAATCTGGATACCTGCTTCTTCTCCGGGGGATAATTTTCCTTTTTCTGTTTCCACTTGATATAAACCGACAACGAGAACTCCCTTCGAATGGATTTTCACCCCGATTGATTGCCCGCCAGGAATGACTTTGAAATCTTTGAGCACCTTGACATTCATTTTTTTGGCAGGGACACCGGCTAATTCCAGTAAAAGGGAGCTGTCACCATCTTCACGCGCCACTATTTCCAGCTCTTTATTCGCTACTTCTACTTCTATGCGATGATCCTTTGTTTTGGCGTTAACGACTGTATCTATCGGGAAGGCATAGGTTCCACCTTCAAATACGGCAATTTCATTCGGTAAACGGAAGAGCTTGCCAACGGGTGAGAAAAAGCCAACATAGACGAAAGAAACAAGGAGAATAAATCCGAATATTTTTCTTATATTATCTTTTTGCAAACTATTCACTCTCCTCGCTTCTATTGGCGTGCACCGCGTAAAAGGGTGCATTAATAATCTTACCTATGACCTTCCCAAATATAAATGTCCGTTTGCAAAAAATACTGCACAAAATGTCATCCTTTGGCAGCTATGTATAAATTACGATGAAACCTGGCAAATGCCGGGTATTGTTTTAGAAACATGATGGATTTGGAAACGATTGGAGAAAGCTTTGTAAGTTTTTAAACAAAAGGATTGAAAAAGTCGTGACATTCACGACTTTTTTACACGGTTACTCCTTCTTTCGTCTGTTTGGCAATTTCGAGCATTTCCTTCGCATGATCCAGCGTTGCTTCCGTAATCTGGACACCGGATATCATCCTGGCAATTTCTTTAATACGTTCCTCTTCATTTAATGGTTGAACCGCTGTTTTCGTTCTTTCACCATCCGTTGATTTCGAGATTAAATAGTGATGATCGCATAATGCAGCAACTTGTGGTAGATGCGTAATTGAAAGAACCTGGGAATCAATCGAAATTTGATAAATCTTTTCGCCAATAGCCTGGGCGACCCGACCGCTCACACCGGTATCCACTTCATCAAATATAATTGAGGTGACCCCTTGATGTTGCGAGAAAATCGTTTTCAATGCAAGCATGATGCGGGATAATTCTCCCCCGGAGGCAATTTTTGCGAGCGGTTTTGTTGGCTCGCCGGGGTTGGTGCTGATATAAAATTCCACTTCATCGATTCCATCCGGTCGGAACACATATTCGTCCAATTCAGAAAATTTAATCTCAAATACAGTTTTATCCATATAGAGCGCTTTTAATTCTTCTTCAATGGTAGAAATTAACTTTTTCGCCGCCTTTTTACGGAGGATGGATAAATTTTTTCCTTCAACGAGTAAATCTTTTTCAACCGATGCTAATTTTTTCTGTAATTTGTCAATGTGGCTTTCTCGATTTTCAATGATTTCTATTTCTTCTTCAATTTTCGCACAATACTCGAGTATTTCTGAAATCGACTGCCCGTATTTCCGTTTCAAGTTGTTAATTTCATCCAGGCGCCGTTCTACTTCATCGATTCTCCGTGGATCATAGTTCATTGCTTCGATTTTATCACGTAAACTATGGGAAAGATCTTCCAGTTGGTAAAAGCTGCTCGCAACAATTTCCTGCATCTCTTTCGCTTCTTCATCGATTTCCGCTGCCAGTTCCAGATTAGAGAGAATGAGACCGAGCCAGTCGAGACCTTTCTGTTCACCTTGCAAAGCTTCATAAGCCGTCGTTAAATACTGGAATAGCCGCTCGAAATGGTTGTATTTCCTTTTTTCATTCTCGAGTTTCTCATCCTCACCGATTTCTAAATGAGCCGCACTAATTTCCTGGTATTGGAATTTGAGTAAATCGAGGCGCTGGGCCATTGCCTGTTCATTTTCCGTCAAGTTTTGTAAATCCTTTTTTACTTTTTCGTATTCCCCGTATAACGAACGATATTCCTTTAAAGCATGTTCGATTTCCTCACCGCCAAACTGATCGAGGAGCTCGATATGAATTTGGGGATTTAACAACTCCTGGTGTTCATGCTGTCCGTGAATATCGACTAAAGTGCTGCCGATCTCTCGCAAAGTGGATATGGTAACTAGCTTACCGTTCACGCGGCACACACTTTTTCCTGAAGAATAAATGTCCCGGCGTAAAACAAGCATCCCTTCCTCAACTTCAATACCGAATTCTTCTGCTTTTTCGATTGCCCGTGCATTTTCATCAATCAAAAATAACCCTTCGATTTCCGCCCGATTCGTTCCGTGACGCACGAAATCACTCGATCCCCGACCGCCAACTAATAAATGGATCGCATCGATAATAATCGATTTACCAGCACCGGTTTCTCCGGTCAAAACCGTAAAGCCTTCTTGAAAAGATATGGAAACCGAATCGATAATTGCAAAATTTTTAATCGATAGTTCTGCTAGCACGTTCACCCCTCCTTAAGAACTGGACACCAGTTCATGTAAACGACTCGTAATTTTTTCTGCATCGTGGTGCGTGCGGGCGACAATCAGGCATGTATCATCGCCACAAACCGTACCGACAATCTCTTCCCAATCGAGCTGATCGATGACTACTCCTAACGCATGGGCATTTCCCGGTATTGTTTTGATAACGAGTAAATGCCCGGCCTGATCTAAATGGATAAAAACATCCGTAAGTAATTGTTGGAGCTGACGGGTGGCATCATACTTTTTCTCCCGTGATAAACTGTATTTATATTTCCCATCATCGGTAGGAACTTTTATGATTTGCAAGTTCTTCATGTCCCGGGAAAGGGTTGCCTGCGTCACCTCGATGCCTTGATTTTTCAAGTGCTCGGCCAGTTCTTCTTGCGTTGTAATCTCATGCATGGCAATAATTTCTTTTATTTTAATATGCCGCTCCGAGAATCGGGAAAAAATTTTTTTCGCTTTTTCTTCTGAGCGAGAAATAATCAAACACGTGTCGTCACCACAGATCGTGCCGACAATCTCCTCCCAGTCTAATTGATCAATTAGCGCCCCCACGGCTTGTGCGTTCCCCGGAATCGTTTTCAGAACGATTAAATTTTCCGCGGTATCCATTTTTACCAATGTGTCACTAAGCACTTTTTCCAATTGGGAGACCGGGTTATAATTTTTTTCCACCGGTAAACTATATTGATACGTACCGTTTTTTGTAAGTACTTTCACTAATTGCAGATCTTTAATATCCCGCGAAACCGTTGCCTGTGTCACGGCAAAGCCGCTCTTTCTTAAATGTTCAACGAGTTCTTCCTGGGTTTTTATCGCATAGTTCGTGATAATTTCTTTTATTTTTAAATGCCGTTCCCGCTTCCCCATCTAGCCACTCCTTCCGATTCAATCAAGTCTATCAATGAAGCGCCGCTTCCTATTTCTTTTATTTTACTAGAACATGGAAGTAAATGAAAAGTGCTGCTAGCAAGATGGCACATTGCCTATGGTTTACCATATAAATATCCCGACTAGCGAAAGTCGGGAAATACATGGTGATAAAAAACTTATTTCTCTTTTTTCAATTGGGAGTGCGCTTCTTGAACAACATCCTCGACCGAAACTGTTAAAGCATTTGTACCATATTCCCTTTCGCCATGCCATGTCAAATGAATTAAAAATTCGATATTGCCATCGCCCCCGGTTATCGGAGAATATGTTAAATGATTCACGTCATAACCTTCCTGTAACGCGAATGCAATCATCTCGTTGATGACCTCCATGTGCACTTTGGGGTCGCGTACAATTCCTTTTTTGCCGACTTTTTCTCGCCCCGCTTCAAATTGGGGCTTTATGAGCGCGATACAATCTCCGCCCGGAACAAGCATCGTTTTGAGCACGGGTAAAATGATTTTTAATGAAATAAAAGATACATCGATCGTTGCAAATTCCGGCAACTCTTTTTCTAAATCTTCTGGTTTTAAATAGCGGAAATTCGTTCGTTCCATGACGATAACCCGTTCATCTTTACGCAATTTCCAGGCTAACTGATTATAGCCAACGTCAACAGCGTAAACGTATTTTGCGCCGTTTTGCAGCGCGCAGTCGGTAAATCCACCGGTTGAAGCACCGATATCAATCATCACCTTGTTTTTTACCGTCACGGGAAATTCCCGCAAGGCTTTTTCTAACTTGTAGCCACCTCGCGAGACGTAAGGCATTTTATTGCCTTTAATCGTAATGGGAATCGAAGCAGGAACTTTCATGCCCGGTTTATCGAGTCGCTCATCATTGGAAAAAACAATCCCTTCCATGATCAAGCGTTTCGCTTTCTCGCGTGTTTCTACAAGACCTCTTTCTACAAGAAGTACATCGAGCCGTAATTTTTCTCCTTTCATTACTTACCGTCCTTTTTGTTTCATTCTGCAGTTGAAAATTTTTTCAAGATTATAGCTGAAAACTGCTCTTCAAAGTGAAAAAGCTATATTAATTCGCACGATGGACAATGAGTTCGGTTAGCTCTTTTAGGCGCCGGGTATCGAGCGGTAGTTGATTTAATATTTCTAAAGCAAGGTCGAGATGGTCATTCAATTTTTCCTTAGCCCCCTCTAGCGTTAACAATTTGGGGTACGTGCTTTTATTTTTCGACACATCACTGCCCGCCCTTTTACCCATTTGTTCTGTTGAACCGATTATATCAAGCACATCATCCCGGATTTGAAAGGCAAGACCGATGTGGTGAGCGAACTCATCCATTTTTTTAATGGTAAGTTCATCCGCACCGGCTAAAATTGCTCCGGCTTTGATACAAAAAGCGAGCAGCTTTCCGGTTTTATGCAGGTGAATATATTCGAGTTGTTCTAAATCCACTTGCTTGTTTTCTGCGGCAAGATCGGCAATCTGACCGGCTACCATTCCTTCCGGTCCGGCGGCACGAGCAAGCTCGGCAATTAATTGCAGTTTTCTTTCTGTCGGAATTGACGCCGCTTCTGCCAGCACTTGAAAGCTGTATGTCAATAATGCATCGCCACTGAGAATTGCTGTCGCTTCTCCAAAAACTTTATGATTCGTTAATTTCCCCCGGCGATAATCATCATCATCCATCGCTGGCAGGTCATCATGAATAAGGGAATACGTGTGAATCATTTCCACGGCACATGCAACAGGTAGACCGAGGGAAGGTGGTTTTTGAAAAGCCTCTAATGTGGCGAAGATGAGCAGCGGACGAATTCTTTTCCCACCAGCGAGGAGGGAATATTTCATCGCTTCTTTCAATGTTTCCGGTGCATGTAATCGCTCCAAATATGTCCTCAGCTCGTCATTTAACCATTGAACGACTTGCTTTACGTCCTTCATCACAAGTCATTCCTCCTCGCCGATCTCGAAAGTTTCAACTTCGCCGGTTTCTTTGAGTATCGCTGTCAACTGTTTTTCTACATTTTTTAATTTTGCATTACATAGTTGTGCCAGGTCCATTCCTTCTTTATATTTGCTAATGGCCTCTTCTAAAGGAACATCCCCTTCCTCTAATATTTCCACAATTTCCTCCAGCTTTTTCATCGCCTCTTCAAATGTTAATTCGTCTTTATTCTTTGTCATTTTCCTTCTCCTTTCTTCCCTCAACCTTCGCATGAATCGTTCCGTCCTGCACATGGACGGTTAACGGATCACCCTTATTGACATCGTGAACAGATTTAACGATTTTTTCCTCATCACCGTAATAGACGATACTGTACCCCCGGTTCATCACTTTTAACGGACTGAGTGCCTCTAATGTTGCGATAAGACCGGTAAATTCCTTTTGCTTATCCTTTAAAATCGTTTGGAAGCTAAATTGGAGTCTTTTTGTCGTTTCGGTAAATGTTTTTTCAGCCTGTTGAAGTTTTCCTTGCGGATGGTTTAAAAGAAGCCTTTGCCTCATCATGCGATACAGTTGCGTTTTCCGGTCCACGATCGTTTTCATTTGCCGGTGCTTTCGTTCCACAAGCCGATCAAGTTGCTCCAGCTTTTGCTCGTACAATTTTTGCGGGAAGCGAAAAGCGTATGAGCGTTCTAAACCATCAAGTTTTTCCCTTTCCGCCTGCACTTTTCTACGAATCGCCTGCATGAGACGAATTTTCCGGTGAAGAATCCGCTCCAGTATTTCATCGATTTTAGGAACGGCCATTTCCGCAGCTCCGGTCGGTGTCGGCGCTCTTAAATCAGCCACTAAATCGGCGATGGTCGTATCCGTTTCGTGACCAACGGCAGAGATAATCGGAATGTTCGATTCAAAAATTGCCTTGGCAACGATTTCTTCATTAAACGGCCACAAGTCTTCGATGGAACCACCACCGCGACCGACAATCAGTACATCGGCTTCTTTTCGCTCATTGGCCAGGCGGATCGCTTTGACAATCGATGGAGCCGCGTTTTCCCCCTGGACCAGTGCAGGATAAATCATGATATTCGCAATCGGGTAGCGGCGGCGAATCGTCGTAATGATATCGCGTATAGCCGCACCGGTCGGCGACGTGATAACTCCTACCGTATTAGGATAAGGCGGCAGCGGCTTTTTATATCTTTCGTCAAACATCCCCTTCATTGCCAGCTTTTTCTTCAATTGTTCGAACGCTAAAAACAAACTACCGATGCCGTCCGGCTGCATGTCTTTGACATAGATGCGATACTGCCCGTACTCCTCATAAACAGAAACCTCTCCTTGTATTAAGACATGCATTCCATCTTCCGGTTTAAATTTTAATGTGCGGGCGTGGTTTTGAAACATGATCGCAGCAATGCGGGCGTTTTCATCCTTTACGGTAAAAAACATCATACCGCTCGTATGTCTTTTAAAGTTTGAAATTTCCCCTTTCACGTAAATATTGCGTAAATGTGGATCGACATCAAATTTTCTTTTTATGTATTTTGTTAAAGCTGTAACAGTTAAATACTGGATATTTTCCATCTATGTCACCTTCTATGACCTGTAAATAAACCATTTTGAAACGATTTATAAAAAGGTCATCTTTTGTTTTCGCCAGCGAAGGCTGTTTTGCAAAGATCATTTTGAAAAAAGAGAGACAGTCACCACATCGATTGGTGCTGCCTCATTGAATCACTTTCATGATGGTCAACTCTTCTGTTGCAATTGTTTTGCAGCATAAATCGTATTGGCCAGTAACATCGTTACCGTCATTGGTCCGACCCCTCCCGGTACAGGGGTGATATAGGAGACTTTTTCCAGCACTTCGTCGGTTTTCACATCACCGCATAAATTCCCGAACGAATCGCGGTTCATCCCACAATCAATCACAACGGCACCATTTTTGATGTGTTCCGCACCGATAAAATGGGCTTTACCTACCGCGCTAATTAAAACATCGGCATTTCTCGTAAAATCATGCAAATTTTTCGTTCGCGAATGACAGTAGGTGACGGTCGCATCCTCATTTAATAATAACTGACCCATCGGTTTCCCGACGATATTGCTTCTACCGATGATCACTGCGTGTTTGCCTCGCAACGGATAATTGATTTCTTTTAGTAATACCATAATTCCTTTCGGGGTACACGGAACAAGGTATTCTTTTCCAAGGCTTAAATTTCCAATATTATAAGGATGGAAACCATCGACATCTTTCAACGGATTGATCGCATAAATGATTTTCGTCTTATCGATATGTTCCGGTAACGGAAGCTGCACTAAAATGCCATGAAATTGCGGATTATCGTTCAGTTCGAAAATCTTCTCCAGCAATGTTTCTTCCGCTACACTGGTAGCATAACGGAAAACTTTGGAATAAATGCCGACTTCACGACAGGCATTTTCTTTATTGCGCACATACGTATTCGAAGCCGGATCCTCCCCGACTAAAATGACGGCAAGTCCGGGAACGATTCCCTCATTTCGCAAATAGGTTACTTCATTCTTTAATTCCTGTCTTATTTTTAGCGCCAGCCCTTTTCCATCGATGAATTTTCCCAACAGCCTTGTTCATCCCTTCTCATTACGATGACTTTTTCGGTAAAGACTCCTGTATCTTTGAGAGCACACCGTTTACAAAGCGACCGGATTCGGCATCACCGAAACGTTTTGCAATTTCGATTGCTTCATTGATCGTCACTTGTACCGGTATGTCATCTATGTATTTCATTTCGTATACGGCTAACCGTAAAATATTTTTATCCACATTCGCCAAGCGAGGGAGGGTCCAGTTTTGTAAATGGTCTTCGATCAGTTGATCGAGTTCTTCCAGGTGGTCAACCGTACCGAAAACTAATTGTTGTAAAAATTCGTCCTCTCCCATTTCTTCTACGGTTTGCTGATACACTTCTTCGATATCGTTTTTTCCAACATCGACTTGAAAGAGAATTTGTAATGCTGTTTCTCTTGCTGTCCGTCGTTTCATTATTAACACCTAACTTCCGTATTTTAAATCGAATGATTGGATGATTTTGCTATTAAATTGAAAAATTGATGTACAGTCTATTCCATTGTACTGGAATTTCTCAACCAAATGATAGCACAATTTTTCCGGAAAAGAAAATGTGTTGTGTTGCGCAAATCGAACGTTTTCTCATTTTTCTAATCATCCTGATTGACTTCAGAACAAATTCTTAAAAGCTTGATTGTGACAAAAAAAGAAGCAGGATTGCTCCTGCTCTTCCAGTTCAAAAGCTATTCTTCCGTTGTCGGTTGCTCTTGTTGGGTGTCAAAATTAATATTGACAACATGAATATTAATTTCATCCGTTTCTAACCCGGTCATGTTTAATAATGCCTGGTGGATATTGTCTTGAATTTGTTTGGCTACTTTTGGAATCGATACACCAAAATTCAAGACACAATAAACATCCACTATGACCTGGTCATTACTCAAATCAACTTTAACCCCTTTGCCATGGGATTTCTTTCCGAATCGCTCAACGACACCGGTGGCAAAATTTCCACGCATTGAAGCAACGCCATCAATTTCTGATGCAGCAATCCCGGCAATGACTTCGATCACTTCCGGAGCGATTTCGATGGAACCGAGTCCGTTTTGACTCATTTCCAGTGCATTATTTTCGGCCATGGGCCACGCCTCCTTCTTCTAACTCGTTCATCACATCATGCTGTTCAAGAAACTTTGTATTAAACTCCCCTTGAATAAATGCAGGATGGGTAAACAATTTTTGATAAAAGGGAATCGTTGTTTTCACACCATCAATGACAAACTCATCGAGGGCACGTTTCATTTTCTGGATGGCTTCCTCTCGGGTCGGGGCGTGAACGATCAACTTCGCTACCATCGAATCATAATACGGCGGAATGTTATAACCGGGATAAACGGCGGAATCCACCCGAACGCCAAACCCTCCCGGCGGTAAATACATATTCACTTTTCCAGGAGATGGTAAAAAGTTTTTCTGCGGATCTTCTGCATTAATCCGACATTCAATCGCCCAACCGTTTAAGGAAATATCCTCCTGAGCAATGGACAACTTCTTCCCGCTAGCAATGAGAATTTGTTCCCTGATCAAGTCTACGCCGGTAACTAATTCGGTCACCGGATGCTCGACCTGTATCCGGGTGTTCATTTCCATAAAATAGAACTTTTTGTTCCGGTAATCATATATAAATTCTACCGTACCTGCCCCTGAATAATCAACTGCTTTTGCAGCTTTTACAGCAGCTTTTCCCATTTCTTCACGTATTGTTTCATTAATCGCCGGGGAGGGGGCTTCTTCCACTAATTTTTGCAGTCTTCTTTGAATCGTACAATCCCTTTCACCTAAATGAACAACATTTCCGTACTGATCGGCCAGTATTTGAATTTCCACGTGGCGAAAATCTTCGATATATTTTTCGATATACAGTCCGGGATTACCGAAAGAACTCTCTGCTTCCCGGCTCGTAATTTCAAATCCTTTAATCAATTCTTCATCGTTCCGGGCAACCCGAATCCCCCGACCGCCGCCGCCTGCAGTGGCTTTAATGATGACCGGGTAACCGATATCCCTGGCAATGATCAGAGCATCCTCTTTCGTTTCGACAATACCATTGGATCCGGGTACGACGGGAACACCGGCTTTGCGCATCGTTTCCCGGGCGGTCGCTTTTTCCCCCATGGCCGCAATCGCCTGAGGCGATGGTCCGATGAATGTGAGCTGACATTCAGCTGCTAAAGCGGCAAAGTTTTCATTTTCTGCTAAAAATCCATAGCCGGGATGGATGGCATCACAGCCAGTTAACTTGGCTACACTCAAAATATTCGGTATATTTAAATAGCTGTCCTGGGATTGTTTCGGACCGATACAATACGCTTCATCCGCCATCTGGACATGGAGAGCTTCGCTATCGGCTTCTGAATAAACAGCAACCGTACTGATTCCTAATTCTTTACAGGCCCGGATAATCCGGACAGCAATTTCACCACGATTAGCAATCAAAACTTTTTTTATCACAAATAGCCACCTCTTAATCTAGTTTCACTAAGAAAAGCGGTTGGCCATATTCGACGAGCTGGCCGTTTTCTACAAGAATTTCCACGATCTCGCCTTCGACTTCCGCCTCAATTTCATTAAACAGTTTCATCGCTTCTACAATGCAGACGACCGTATCCTTTTTCACCTTCGAGCCAACCTTGACATATGGTTCGGCATCAGGCGCAGGTGCCGCGTAGAAAGTTCCTACCATGGGAGCCGTGATTTCATGGTAATGTGCATCATCTTTCGCAGCCGCAGGAGCTTCTACTTTTTCAGGCACTTCTTTTATCTCTTCCGTTTTTTCCTTTACTTGAACAACGGTACTTTCCTCATTGACCTGCGGTTGTGTCGTTATATGATTCACTGCTCCATTTTTTTTCAAAACTATTTTAAATCCGTCGGCTTCATAAGTAAATTCGGAAAGGCTCGACTGATCCACTTGCTTAATTAATTCAGTAATATCTTTTATACTGAACATATGAACACCCCTTATTATGACTAGATACTAATACTATACTATAATATAAAAAATAAAATCAATGGCTACATCGATTTTCCTCAGCCATTCGTTTTCATCCGATTCGGGTTTTAATACAAAAAGCTGGAATTTCTAATTATTATACGCTTTATTTCTTAAATCGCTTATTCGGCACATAAAAAAGTGTCCTATTCAGTAGGACACGTACATCGACATCTCATTTGCCATCATCTTCTGTTTGAAAGGCAACCGTTACATTTGTTGTGTTCAACTCTTCCTGCACCATGCGAATGATCTCATTGGCATTGGCTCTGGATGGCTCCTGCCCTTTTACAGTGATGCGCACTTCGTTATCATCGGCCCTTACTAAAGCATCCTCATATCCTAAAGAAGAGATAATGAGCATTTCCAGCATCCGTTCCTTTTCTGCCAGTTCATTGATTTTTTCCATTTCGTCAATGGCGGCACTTATTTCTTCTGCCGATAACTCAGGTGAACCGGCCAGGGTTTCCAGCTCTTCTTTTTTGCGGGAACGCTCTTCCATCATTTGCAGGCGGATCGCTTCAAACACATCATCTCTTGCCATTTCCGTAGTTTCCGTTTCCACATCGCCATCCAGATTCGTTTCCTCTTCACCTTCAGTCGCTTTTTCGGTCTCCTGATTTTGATTGTCGAGCGCCATCTGATTAATCGGTTCGGAATTGAGATAGTAGATGGTTAAAACAATTACGAGGCTCAACATTGTCAATAACCATACGGTTTGCTTTTTCAACATCACTGAAAATCCCCCTTACCTTTATTTTTTTGCCTGTACCGAAACCCGGTGACTCGGCACATCCAATGTCCGCATGACTGCTTCAACGATATTTTTCTTGACGTGAATATTGTCCGCTCCTTTGGCGACAACTAACACTCCTTTGATATCTGGCTTTTCTGTTGTATATATAATCGGAACGTCTTTATCACCGTCCCGTGTAAAAACCATTTGTTCATCCACCGCGATATCTTCTACGGTCCGCTTTCCGCCATTTGTGTCCGTTTCATTCGTTATTTGCCTGCGGTTGACGACATTTTTTTCATAAATCACCTTCTCGGTCGATTCCACATTGACAATAATCGATACATCTTCCACACCGACGATCGTCTCCAGCACTTCTTTTAATTGATTTTCATAATATCGCTCATATTCTTGCATTGTGGAGGGCCCACCTGATGATGCTTTTCCCGACGTTTCTAAATCTTCTCCTTCGACCGCAACTGGAACCGGTTCTTGTGATTCGTTTCTCCCCTGTGTCAAAAAATTTCCGAATAACATAAAAGCGATCCCGACGACGAGTAAAATGATTAAGTAATGGGATTTATTCAGTTTTTCATTACCGCTATTTTTGAGTTTTTCAAACCATTTGGAGAATTTATCGTTCCGACTGTTTTCACCCATTGTTCATGCATCCCCCCCGTCAACGAATATTTCAATCAATTCTTCCTCTACCCCCCATTGTTTTGCCAGGAAATAACGGACCGCATCTTGCTGGTCTTGATCCTTTTCATCTCGCTCACGACCAATCTCAATGGTGACCGCTTCCACCGGTTCAATCGTGCTTTTTTCTTCCGGTGTGAAAACGACATGAATCGCTTGCAAGTTTTCCAAAAACTCATCCATATTTGAATAAGTTTGCAGCTCATCATTTTTCAGTTCAAAAGAGATTTCTTTGAATGCTAACCCGTACTGTTCCATCAACTCCTTTTCTACTAATTCTTTCAGCTTGTCAGACATTTCTTTTAAAATATATGCATGTTGCTGGGCTTGTATTTCTAATTTCTGATTTTCGATCTCCTTTTCCAGCAAGACTTCCCCCCGGGCGCTCGTTTTATCAAATAGATGGAGCCACTCATCCACATCCGTTGAGAGTAGTTTCATAATCGGACTTAAAATGATCAAAATTAATAATAAACCGAGCACCATCTTTACGTATTTTTGCATGGCACTTTGTGGCAATAACAATTCGACGATTACCGCCAGAAGGACAAACAGGATGATATTTGTAATCCATTCAGAGAAAAATTCCATATTTATCACCACCTAACGCACCATCATCGTAACGTTGCCGGCTAAAATAATAATCGTTATGCTCAGGAAAAACATGATGGAGACAATCCCTAAGGCGGCGAATAAATACAGGACACATTTGGAGATCACATCGAGGCAGTTAATAATGGGGCCACCTCCTAACGGCTGGAGGAGGGCTGCTGAAAATTTATAGATAAATGCAATCACTAAAATTTTCAGCGCTGGAAATAGGGTGATAAATAGTAAAATTACCACGCCCGCAATGCCGACTGTATTTTTCAACACGACGGAAGCGCTGATGACCGTATCGGCCGCATCGGTAAACATCCGACCGACTACAGGGATGAAATTTCCCGTTAAAAATTTCGCGGTTCGGATGGCCACACCATCCGCTACAGCAGTGGTTGTCCCTTGCAGCGATACAACGCTTAAAAATACGGTCATAAAAATACCTAATAAGCCGATACTCCAGTTGCGTAGCAAGCCGGCTAATTGCGTCACCTTATAATGCTCGGTCAAAGTACTGACGATGCTGAGAAGGGCTGATAAAAATAAAAGGGGCATCACGATCGTTTCTACAAAAATACCGCTCGTATTTGTCAAAAATAAAATCACTGGATGAAAAAATCCGGCGGAAATCACCCCTCCACTTGTCGCAATTAAAGCCAATAACAATGGAACGATGGCCAGGGTAAAATTAATCATCGTCTGAATAGTTTCCGTCGCATAAGAAATTGCCACCTGGAAACTGTTTAAAGCGATAATTAATAACACCATAAAAACAATAGAGTAAGCAATTTTTGAAACTGTACTTTTCTCAAAGGAATTTTGCAAGCTTTGTAAAAACATGCTGAAAATCGTTAACATGATTAAAATCCCGATCAGTTTGCTGTTGACAATCACCTCGTGAAGGGCAAACTCGAGAATTCCTTTAAATACACTCCCAAAGGAAAACTCCCCGGTCCGGTAGAGAAAATCTTTAAAGCTTCCCTTTTCTAATTCCGGCAAAAAACTTCCATACTCATGCATTAAACGGTCCCAAAATTGCTGGATTTCATCCACATCCATATCCGCCAGACCTTGATCAACAAACCCTTCCTCTTCTTCACCAATCGCGATCCGTTCCATTTCCTCTGCCCAAACCGTTGGCAAAAAGGGCCAAAATAAAATAACAAATCCAAGAGCAACACCAGGCTTCAACCATTGCTTCATTTTTTCACCTCGAAATATCGAATCGTTTCTTGTTTTATAGTGGAATCATTTTGATGATCATATCGATGAGTACGGTTAAAATGGGTACGGCCATCGATAAAATAAGGATTTTACCAGCCAGCTCAATACGGGAAGCGATCGATCCCTGTCCAGCATCTTTAGCAATTTGGGAAGCGAACTCGATAATGTAGGCGATACCGATAATTTTTAAAATCGTTTTTAAATAAACGGTATTCACATGCGCATTTAAGGCGACCCGTTCGATCATCTGGATAATGGCATAAATTTGATCGATTAAAAAAACAAATATCGCTGTACCGACAAAAACAGTTAATAAAAAGGCGACATTCGGTTTCATTTCTTTCACAACGATGCCGATAAACGTGGCCACTAAACCGATGCCGACTATTTGCAATACATCAATCGGAAGTCCCTCCTTCTATCCGTTAAATAAAAAGACGGATTTGATTTTTTGAAATAAATCGTCGACGATGGAGGCGACTTGAAACAAAATATAAATAAAGCCAAATAAGGTCACCCACTGGGCATATTCTTTTTTGCCAATCTGATCGAGTATCGTATGCAAGAAAGCGACGATAATGCCAACACCAGCAATTTTAAAAATAATCTCCACATCGATGCCCATGCTCATCCTCCCTATTCTCGCGGGCCGATTTCCTTTTGTACCGGGACCCTGTACATCTTTTTTCTTTAGACGAGTAGTAGCGTTAATAACAATCCGGCTAAAATGCCGAGACTGCGATACATCCTGCCGTATGATTTCTGTATTTCCTCCGCCTCTTTCTCCTCCCGTTCCAGATGCGTTAAGGCAAGGCGAATTTGTTTTTGCTGTTGCTCTAAATCATGTCTTCCCAGGTTTTCACCGAATTGAAGCAAGATATCAAGTTCGGCTTTTTTTAATGCCGTTTTTTTCCATATTTCCTGGAGACTGAATTCCCAGGCCTCCTTCGCCCGGATATCCCTCTGAATCAAGTGATCGGCGAAGGTATCAAACAGTTCTCCTATCGGATTAGCGATTTGCCTAGCAATTCGCCGCGACGCCTCATGGAGTGGGGCATGTCCAAACATGATTTCCGCTTCTAAACTGATTAAGGCCGTTCGCAATAATCGTAACTGTTTCGTCCTTTCCTGAAGTCTTCTGGCATACTCGAAACCTAATAAACTCGTTGTTGCCAAAATAAAGAGAGCACCGATGATTTTCATTTCCGTAACACTCGCTTTTCCAATATTTTTTGACCGCGTTGATTCTTGATTTCAACATTAATAACCGGACTGTTTTTCCGGGATAATTCAATGAATCTTGTAAAAATATTTTGTTCAAAAATCGGCCTGAGAGTAGGTCTTTGTTTCAGTTCTTCCGTCGTTTCTCCGTGCGTTGTCATGATGAGGCGAATCCCCGCATGAACAGCTTCTAAAATCGCCTCTGTATCCTCCTTACGACCGATTTCATCGACCACTAATACATCCGGGCTCATCGAACGAATCAACATCATCATTCCTTCAGCCTTTGGACAGGCATCCAAAACATCAATCCGTGTACCAAAGGTAAGTTGCGGTACACCTTTTACACAACCGGCAATTTCCGACCGTTCATCGACAATCCCAACTTTATAGGGTGGAATATTCCTTCTTTTATCACCGCTTGAAATAATACGGGCTAAATCGCGCAGGAAAGTCGTTTTCCCGGATTGGGGCGGACCGATGATCATCGTATGATGCCAGCGCGTATCATATAAAAGCGGGATAAAGGGGTCGGCAACACCTATTTTTTCGCGAGCAATACGGATATTAAAAGAAGAAACATCGCGAATCCCTTTCACTCTGCCATTTTCCAAAATGACCCGGCCGGCCAGACCGACCCGGTGTCCGCCTCTTATGGTGATATATCCTCGCTTCAGTTCTTCATCCAATGTGTAAAAAGAATGGTTGCCCAGTTTTTCCAACAGCTGTTCAGCATCTTGCATCGTTACTATATAGGGCACATAATGGGTGGTGCGATTTGCCGTTATTTCAATTGGCCGATCGACACGGATGCGAATCTCCTCAATATCTTCAAACATTTGCAAAAAACGTTTATCGTGCAATGGCTCTTGCAAATTTTTTGGCAAATAGGCGAAGATCGTTTCCATTTCCAAGACCTCTTTCAATCTTCTTGTTCATTTTTAAATGTATTATCTGTTTGGACAAAGTATGACTTGCACATGATAATTCCGCCCGGAAAATCTTATACGTTTTTAAACGGATAGGGGATTAGTTGGCTAGATGGAGAGGTGTGGAGGAATGAAAAATGAATACTTGTTGAAAATCCAGAAAAAAACGCTACAGTTAAAACCTGTAGCGTTTATACATGTTTATTCATTTGGAATAAAAGAAAATCTTATTATGCACGGGATACATAGGAACCGTCTGTTGTATTGACAACGATTATGTCTCCTTCGTTCACAAAGAAAGGAACTTGAACAACGAGTCCAGTTTCTAATTTCGCCGGTTTCGATCCGCCTGAAGCTGTGTCCCCTTTAATGCCCGGCTCTGTTTCAACGACTTGTAATTCCACGGTATTCGGTAAATCGATTCCGATTACTTCACCGTGATACATGATGATTTGTACTTCCATATTTTCTTTCAAAAAGTTTAATTCGTGTTCGATTTGTTGACGGGAAAGTTCAACCTGTTCATACGTATTTGTATCCATAAAAACAAATGAGTCCCCGGCTGAATATAAGTATTGCATATGTTTGTTGTCGATTTGCGCACGGCTTACTTTTTCACCGGCACGGAACGTTTTTTCCTGGATTGATCCGGTACGTAAGTTTTTTAATTTCGAGCGGACGAAAGCTGCGCCCTTTCCTGGTTTTACATGCTGGAAATCGATAACGCGCCAAATATCCCCGTCCACTTCGATCGTTAAACCTGTTTTGAATTCATTAACTGAAATCATACGAACGAATCCTCCTAAATTTTATTACAAAATAATTAATTCCTTCGGCGAATGAATAATTGATTCATTCCCGTCTTCCGTAATAATTAGGTCGTCTTCGATGCGAACTCCACCAATTCCTTCCAAATAAATCCCCGGTTCACAAGTAACCACCATGCCCGGTTTTAATACCGTATCGGAACGATAGGAAAGACCGGGTCCTTCATGTAGTTCTAAACCGATCCCGTGACCGGTGGAATGACCGAAGTATTTGCCGTAACCGTGTTCTTCTATATAGTCTCGACAAAGGGCATCGGCTTCTTTACCTGTCATTCCGGCACGAATACCTTCCACACCTTTCAACTGTGCTCCTAAGACGACGTGATAAATTTCTTCCAATTGTTCCGTAGGTTTTCCGACGGCAATCGTTCTAGTCATATCCGAGACGTAACCTTTATAGATGGCCCCGTAATCGAGGGTTACCATATCCCCTTTTTCAATCACTTTATCCGTTGCGACACCATGGGGTAAAGCAGAACGTGCTCCTGATGCCACAATCGTATCAAAGGAAGAGGCGGTTGCACCACATTTTCTCATAAAGAACTCGAGTTCATTGGCTACTTCCAGTTCAGTTACTCCCGGTTTGATGAATTCGAGAATATGTTTAAACGCCGCATCAGCAATATCGGCTGCAACCTTAATTAATTGTATTTCTTCCGGTGTTTTGATCAAACGTAGTGTCTCCACCATATCGGCAACTGGAATTAACTCGCCCGGGACTCTTTCGGCTAACCCTTGATACTGGGCATAAGTGAGATGATTTTTTTCAAAGCCGAGTTTTTGAATGCCTTTTTCCTTGCAAATCCGGGCAACCTCGTTAATAATCGTTTCTTTTCTTTCAACGATGTCATAACCGCTGCATTCCATCTTCGCCTGTTCGGTGTAGCGGGAATCGGTGATAAAATATGCATCCTCTTCTAAGATCAGGGCTACAGAATCGTCCCCGGTAAAATTCGTCATATAACGAACATTATGTAAATTAGATACTAAAAGGGCTTCTATCCCTTCAGCTGTAAATTGTTCACGCAAGCGATTTAATTTTTCCATCCTATCCGCTCCTCACTTAATCGATCAAGTGAACGACTGTTCAATTAATCGTATCCGTACCGCTTTTATGTAATGTTGCGCCCTTAACATTGCGAGACTAATGATATTCTACCACACAAAAAGCTTTCGTGATACATATTTTTACTGGACATTTTTCTGTTCGTTTTTTTCAGCGGCCATCGTTTTGCGTTCGTACGTATCGTAACTGATCGAATATCCGACAAATGTTCCGAACAGCAAATACAGGCAGAAGGTTGTGATAATCGTATTTCTTTTCAGTTCCCTTAGCGGATTTAAATCCGGAAAAAGAGGATTTAGAATATAAAAGACGAAAAGAAATAATAAGGCACCATAAAACAAGGATACCCAGATTGATTGAACATTCTTTAAGAGGAGCTGATATAGGAACGCTGCTAAAATCCCTAATAACCCGAGAATCAGTAAACTGATGACGACACCAAGCCACGTATCTTTCCACGTCCCGACTGTCCATGGTTCCAGAACCATCACGGGACTGATTTCCGTAAAATGAAAATAATAACAAACGAGGCCGATGAACCCCCAAAAGAGGCCACCGACAAAGCCGGTAATCGCTGTATTGGCATTTTGACTGAGGGGTGTACCTTCATAATTTTGCTCTAGCTTTTCATCTTGCAAGATTATCACCTCGTTTTTAGTATATCCGCAATGTGCGCCTTCTTACGCACAAATTACTGAAATATGATAGAACTTTGTAACAATTTTTTGTAAAATAAAAGTAGAGGACCTTTACAAACGACTGGGATAATCAATAATTTTCGGGATTGATTTTTATTTCTGAACGGAGACATTTCCTTTATTCATAGAATGTTAGCCAAATTACGTTTAAAACCTGTTTTTTTGGCTAATGATGCTTGTAGGAGGTGACCCCGCGTGTTACAAAATCGCACCCAAATATTATTTTTTGCGGTTATTTTTTTAGCTGCCATCGGATTAATCTCCATGTTAATCAATAATCCCCTTGCCCTATTAGGGAGTTTAATTGTAACAGCATCGGTCATTGGCCTGTTTTTGCTCGTCTTTCGTTTAGTGATGGATTCAAAAAATGTGGTGCAGCGAAAAAGTGGAAAAAAACCGTTGAACGAACAAAGGGCGTATATGAAGGCCGTTAAATATTCAAAACGGAAATATGGAAAAAAATCTTCCCATAGACGACCGGATAAAGTGAAAAATGCCCTCCGCCGGCGCAACGCTCCTCATTTAACGGTGATTGAAGGGAAGAAAAGCAAGAAAAAAGACCGGGCTCTTCATTGACCATGTGGAACCCAGTCTTTTTGTTTTTTCAGTTCATACTAACAATCCGATTACCCGAAATACGGAATTAATATGTCCACGTTTTTAAAAACCTCTCAGCTTCCTCTCTGCCAATACGAATTAATGCCTCAACTTGTTTTGCATCCCCGGAAAAATCCAGGCTACTGATTCCGTCGGTTGGAATAAAAATGATATTTTTCGCGTGTCGCTTCGAAATATAGCGATTATCGTGGGCATCTTTCATCGTTTTGATCAGTGCTTCAAATAAATCCAGGGCATGATTGATTTCATTCGGGGGAATTTCATCAAGTTTTGGACTTAAGCGGATACCGATAATCGGACGTTTATTTTTTCCTTTCCCTTGATCAAACACCCACATCGGAAAATTACTGAGAACGCCTCCATCGACAATGACCGACTTTTTCTTTTGATGCTTTAAAATGACCGGTTCAAAAAAGTACGGGACTGTACAGCTCATGCGTACCGCTTTTGCAATCGGAAACGACTCCGGTGCCAGGTTATAGCGATGGAGGTCATCGGGGAAAACGAGAATTTTCCCATTCGATAAATCCGATGCGATGATTTTTAAAGCACCGGCCTTCACATCGGCGAAGGTTTTCACACCCTTTTTCCAGAGTAAATTTTCTATCCAATCTTCAAGTTTTTGTCCCGAATACAGTCCCATCCGCCAGAAAAGCGGTAACCAGCGTAAAAGTGGAAAAGGAATCGTCCATTTTCTTTTATCCAGAATATCCGTTAACGTCAGTTGATTGATTTCTCTATACATTTCCTCACTTGAATAACCGCTGGCAAGCATGGCGGCGATGATGGAGCCAGCACTCGTTCCTGCCACTCGTTCGAATAGAAAACCTCTTTCTTCCAGGACAGCAATCGCACCGACAAAGGCAATACCGCGAATACCACCACCCGAAAAAACACCGTCCACCCGCATAAAACCGCCTCGCTTTTTATCCTTTATTCATATGTAAGCGTGCAGCAGGTGAAGTAGTACTGCAGGATCTAATTTTATTTCAAAAGGAAAATAACATCCCGTTCCATATTTCCTTCAACTAAAAAAGCCTCAAACAGTCTGACACTGTTTGAGGCTTTTACTACATGAATCGATTATAAACCGCATTTTAATTGGACGCCGCAATTATCGCATGTGTTACAGCCGCCGATTTCTTTAACGATTCCCTTGCGGCAAATCGGGCACGTATCGCCGATTTCGGAACCGTACGTGACGTCTGTAGCCGACAATTCCTTGATCGTATCGACGAGAATTACTTTCGGTTGTTCTTCTTCTTCGAAAATTGGCAGTTCTTCTTGTTTGACTTTCGGTTCTTCTTCAGCCGTCAATGTTAATACTTGAGTATCACGGCTTCCGTCAACATAAACGGTACCGCCTTTTGCCCCGCCTTTATAGAGCCGTTCATAAACTTTCTCAACCTGACTAACGGTATAACCAGCGGGAGCATTCACCGTTTTACTGATGGAACTGTCGACCCAGCGCTGGATGACACATTGTACATCCGCATGCTCTTCCGGGGAAAGTTCCATTGCCGAAACGAAATAATCCGGTAAATTGTTTTCATCGGCTTCAGGATGATTATCTAAATACTCCTGAACAATTTCCGCTTTGACTTCAATAAATTTACCTAACCGGCCGCTTCTATAATACGTAAAGGAGAAGTATGGCTCCAGTCCTGTGGATACGCCGACCATAGTTCCCGTGCTTCCTGTAGGAGCAACTGTCAGTAAATGGGAATTGCGAATTCCGTATTTCAAGATATCTTGACGAATATCTTCCGGCATACGTTTCATATAACCGGTATTGATAAATGCTTCCCGTAAACGACGGGTTTCTTCTTCCGTTTCACCGACGAGATACGGGAAACTTCCTTTTTCCTTCGCCAGTTCAATCGATGCCCGGTAGGCGGTCGTCGCGATCGCTTCGAAGACCTGATCAACCAGTTCGTTGCCTTCTTCAGAACCATAGCGTTTCTTGCAGTAAATGAGCAAATCAGCCAGTCCCATCACACCGAGCCCGATCCGGCGTTCACCGAGCGCCTGTTTGCGATTTTCTTCCAAGAAGTATGGTGTCGCATCGATGACATTATCCTGCATCCGGACACCGACTTCGACGGTTCGTTTTAATTTTTCAAAATCGACTTCATTTTTCTCTTTATCCACCATATTGGCCAAGTTAATCGCAGCTAAGTTACATACGGAATATGGTGCCAGCGGCTGTTCACCACAAGGATTTGTGGCAACCACTTTCTGTCCGTAAGCCTGGGCGTTCGTCATTTCATTGGCGTTATCAATGAAGAAAATACCCGGCTCGGCTGAATATGTGGCGCAAATGTTGATCAAATTCCATAAATCGCGCGCTCTAATTTTCCGGTATGTCCGGACTTTAAAGCCCATCTTCTCCCACTCGCGGACATCACCGACTTCATGCCATTTTTCATTGTATATTTTCATTTCTTCTTCCGTGTAATGTTCAACATCAGGGAAGCGTAACTCGAATTCCTCATCGTTTTCCACTGCTTCCATGAAATCATTCGTTAAACAGACGGAAATATTCGCACCGGTTAAAAAGTCCGGATTGTGTACATCATAAGTGCCCCCATCCCGTAATTTCTCTTCGGCATCCCGAATGATTTCTTCGGTAAAACCGCCGTAGCCAGGAATATGTTTGAAGTTGATAATCGCTTCATACATTTGGCGTTCTTTTTCCGTAAGCGGCGTAAACTTCAATTTATCTTGAGCCGCTTTTCTAATTTGCTCGTCCTTTGATGTTTTAATTAAATACCGCAGCACATGTGGATTTTGCATTTTCGATATAATAAATTCCACAATGTCCGGGTGCCAGACGGCAAGCATGATCATTTGCGCCTGATCGTTCCGTTGATTCGCTACATCAACATCTCCAGGTCACCCTGGAGTTCAGACCATATCTTACACTATTACAGTGTCCCCGCGCTTCGGAATCGCTTGATTCCTACTCACTACTCGAAGTTGTATTTTTTCGCCAGTTCATCATCTTCATCAACTGGCATATACTGCAGACTAAATTTACCTCGCAACTCTGGTGGAACGAGCGGTATATAGTTCCGGATGATATCAATCAGTTTCCGGAGATTCGTCGCATTGAAGTGGATTTGGTAACGGTCTTTTCCTTGTTCATCTTGAAAGGTGTGCAATTTCGTTTCAATTTGAAATCTTTCCCGAAACATTTTTTGTATTTGAATATGTTCATTTTTATTAAAGATTTGCGTCTTTAAATAGCCATATCGTTTGACGGACTGTTTCTTTAACGAAACGTGGATGATCCCCGCATTCATAAACCATAAGAATAAACCGAGGGGGGTAATTCGCCTGAGCACATATTTTGAGGCGACTTTTTGCTGGTGACTGGTCACCATACGATTATTTTCAAAATGTCTGCGGCTCGGTACCCGTATTTGAATCGAGGAATATTCATCCGGTCCATCTGTCAATATAACTTGAAATGATAATCGGAGTTGTCGGGAAAATTTCGCTAACCACTCAATATAATATTTTTCCGCATTTTGTCGTTCCACCTGGATTATGCCGTTTTTGTACGTTGCGTCACCTAAAACTAAACCGAATAAGGCATAGTTGATTTCTTTTTTGCTTAATTTGAACTGTTTCACGGGAATCCTCCCTGTTCTTTTTCGAGTAGTGATTGGTCGTTGAACCTTCTCCCTATTCTTTTTCAAGAACTTAGGAGCTTGGCTGCTGGTTGTCTTTATCATACCTGTGGATTTTCAAACCATCGCACCTGCCTTTTCAGGCTATGCTGTGGTTCACAGGCATGTCCTTCATAATCTCATCGAGAATGAAGGAAAAGAGTTTCCAGCAATTCACGGGGTTTTTACGAGAGGCGCGCTAGTTTTCACCTCTCCGTGAACCACCTTGTTCGACAAGATGGGTCAGCTTGGCGATATCATCTAACCAGGAGACGGATCCGCTTGATTTTCCATTTACACCTCGTGCAAGTGTATTTCGCGGTCGTAATGTGGAACCATTCGTTCCGACTCCACCGCCACGGCTCATAATTTCCATCACTTTTTTCCGATGCTCAGAAATCCCTTCCCGGGAGTCCTGGACAAAAGGCATGACGTAACAATTAAAGTATGTTACCTCTTTACCAGAACCGGCACCGTAAAGCACACGTCCGGCCGGGACAAAATTTAAAGAGGCTAATTCTTGATAAAATTTTTGGAACCATTCTTCCTGTTTTTCTCGGGACTTTTCAACTTCTGAAAGTCCACGAGCATTTCTCATGGCGATTTGTTCATAATAAACTTCTAACGGCTTTTCAATCACATCAAGCGAACGGATAATGATTCCGGTTTCCCTTTCTTCCGGAGTATCGAGATTGCCGCGATATTCCTCTTCAACGAGGACCTTCGCTTTATTGTTGTTCCGATCAATCTCGAGGATAAATCCGAGACCGCGGGCGGGAAACTTTGGATCTTCTTTAATCGTTAAAACGACAAAATCCCCGACATCCAGTGTCAATTTTTCCGTGTCCTTAAAAGCATAGCGGTCAATCATAACGAGCCGTGACACACCACTGAACGTGATTTTCATATCATCTGTTATCGGATGAACTTGCGGAAATTGTTTTATTGCCTCGTTCAACCGTTCCTTATCGATGACCATTTTTTCATTTACTGCAACAGCCATTCATCCATCTCCTTTACAACTACTATTTTTTTCAGTTAAAATGTAGTTTGATAGAAAGTACTTTAAGCGTACCATATCCCCTTTATAAAATCAATATATTGTGGTAATTTTTGTTAACGATTACTATATATTGTGTTTTGTGACTTTATCAAGCAAAATGAATATTTTTATAGAATAAAATTCCTCATTTTCCTACATTTCATGATAGAATGGGTAAGGAACAAAATCGCAAGCTCCAGAGCAAAATTTCACAAAAAACGCAATCGCAATCATCCGTTTTTTATGTTAGAAAGGAGAAAGAAAAACATGACTACGCTTTATGTGCTACTGATTATTTTAGCCGCCATCGGAGGATACTGGCTTTTTAATTTTATTCAGCAAAAACGAATCCTGACCGTCTTAACTCAGGAAGAATTTATTCGAGGCTACCGGAAAGCACAATTAATAGACGTGCGCGAACCGAATGAATTTGAAAGCGGCCATATTCTCGGTGCCCGGAATATCCCGCTCACCCAGTTAAAAATGCGCATGAAAGAAATCCGGCCGGACAAGCCTGTTTATCTTTACTGTCAAGGGGCATCACGCAGCGGTCGGGCCGCGCAAATCCTTTATAAAAACGGATATAAAGAACTATATCAGTTAAAAGGTGGCTATAAAAACTGGACAGGTAAAATAAAAGTTGGCAAATAAAAAGAAAGCGACAGGAAAGAAAAAAATCCTGTCGCTTTTTTTATCGACTCATTTCCGGAGGCTTTTACTTTTATCTTCATTTTCCTTTCATACCTTGAACAATCATGTTGGCTGAACTGTTAAAAAACATCTTTTTCCCTATCCGGTTATTTTTTCAATTGATCTCTACACACATGAAAATTTTATCGTGACACAAACTTTCCCGCTTCTTCAATTCTACCTTACATAATTTTATTGATTATGGTGATAATAAACCTGGGATTTCATGAAACAATCGAGGATAAAGTCTTGCGCTACCAATTCGCCTATATAGTCAAGGAGCTGTGCTGATGAGTATATCGATATATTTTGACGATTCGTTTAAAGAACCTTTTTTAAAGAAAATAGAAAATGACGGCCCCTGGGCAAATTGGGAGCTTTATAATTTGGCGATTGAAGCGGAACAATATTTACTCGTCGATGATTTTACTGGACTGATGGCGCCTAAATTTTTACCGCAATTGAATCCCCTCCCCCATCAAATCGAAACCGCACGGCAAGTAATTGAAGAGATGAACGGTAAAGCAATCCTGGCGGATGAAGTTGGCCTCGGTAAAACGATCGAGGCCGGATTAATATTAAAAGAATACATGATTCGCGGACTCGTAAAAAAGGTTTTGATTCTCGTACCTGCTTCATTAGTTTCCCAGTGGGTTTACGAATTAAACACAAAGTTTTCCATACCGGCCATCGCCTTTAAAAAGTCATATCGCTGGCAAGATGTCGATGTGATGGTGTCCTCTCTCGATACGGCAAAACGGAGTCCCCATAAAGAGGCGATTTACGAGGTAAATTACGATCTCATCATCATTGACGAGGCGCACAAATTAAAAAATCATAAAACGAAAAACTATGAATTCGTCCAGAATTTGCAAAAGAAATTTTGCTTGTTATTAACCGCCACACCTATCCAAAACAAAATTGAAGAAATTTTCAACCTGGTCTCCTTGCTCAAACCCGGCCACTTAGGCAGCTATTCAGCCTTTATGGAAGAGTATAAAAAAGATAAACAGAAGTTGAATGAGCCGCATTTAAAAGAATTAATCAGCAAGGTAATGGTCAGAAACCGCCGCAAAGATACCGATATCAAGTGGCCAGAGCGTATTGTCGAAACGGTTTTGATCGAGCTTTCGCCCGAAGAACGGGAACTATATGATTATATCGCCCAATTAAAACAGACAGATGAGTCGGTGATCGGAAATGCCTTTAGCATTTTAACATTGCAGCGGGAAGCAACGAGCAGTAAAGAAGCGGTTTACTTAACATGTAAAAACATGTTAGAGAAAAATGATACTCCTTCCCCCATCTTGAACGAGATTATTAACGGTGTCATCGAGCGTATCAACCGCATTCAAAAAAATTCCAAAGCGGAAAAGGCACTGGAACTCATACAAAAGATTAATGATAAAGTGATCATCTTTACCGAATATCGGGCCACCCAGCTCTACCTGCAATGGTTTCTCAAGCAGCACGGCATCCAATCCGTCCCCTTTCGCGGGGGATTCCGGAGAGGAAAAAAAGATTGGATGCGTGAACTTTTCCAGAATCACGCGCAAGTTTTTATCGCCACGGAAGCCGGTGGTGAAGGAATCAACTTGCAATTTTGCAATCATGTCATCAATTACGACCTGCCATGGAACCCGATGCGGTTAGAACAGCGTATCGGCCGGGTGCACCGGCTCGGACAGAAAAACGATGTCTACATATACAATTTCGCAACAAAAAATACCGTCGAAGAACATATATTAAAATTGCTCTATGAAAAAATTGACTTGTTCGAGCGCGTGATCGGTGAACTGGAAGACATCTTGACCCGCCTCGATTTTGGTGATTTCGAAGAACATCTAGCAGATATTTTTCAACACTCCGATACCGAGGGAGAAATGAAAGTGAAACTGGAAAATTTAACTTCGATGATTGAATTGGCCCAGTCTTTAAAGGAGGTAAGCGGGGATGCAGCAGGGGGAAATTCGTTCCTTTCTTGAAAAATTTTTCCGGGCAGCCGATTGTACCATCGTAGAAAACACTCCGACCTATCTAACGGTGGACCTTACCATTGACATGGATAAGGCGATCATGAACCGCCCCTTTTACTGGCACTATATTGAAAAAACCGGCGGGGTACCGAAACCACAGCGGTTGACCTTAATTACAGACTTTGAAAACGGGGAAGGGATAAAAGGAGAAAGAATTCATTTCGGCTCCCCCCGCCTCATGCAGATCTTTTCCGTAACGAAAAAATTAGGAGCCTATATCCGGCTGTTTGAACAAACGGAACGACAAGGTACACACAATACCGCGCTTTTACCGTGGTTAAATTTGAATATGAAAATCAGCTACATTTGTGATCGCAAAAAAGATATATACCGCTCCATCGGGCTGAATTTAATTAACGGGATCATGGTGGAAAATTTCCATGATGAGCTGCTCGCAAGAAAGATTCGCCTTGTCGCCAAAATTCCAGATTATTCTTTTACCCTATCTCCTTTAATTAAACCTGCAAGCGGCATCCGGCGCATCGAAGAAAAAATCCGCCGGGAAATCGAAGCGGATGATCATACCTGGGCAGAAGAAGCGAAAGCCCGCTGGCGGGAAGATGAACAATTATTGGAACGGTTTTATGACGATCGGGAGGAATTGCCGGAAAGTTATTTTAAAGAAAAAGAAGCATTGAAAATACAATACGAACCGCATATTGAAGTGACTATCATTAACGGCGGCCTGTTTTATCTGACGGAAAAACAATTCCATCCAGATTTCCAGTAACCGAAAAGGGGCTGTCCAAAAAGAAAAATTATTTCAAGTTGAACTAAACCAGAATGTTGATTTATCAAGGTTCTTGAACAAACAAAAGGGGCATCCAAAAGTCGAAAATACGACTTATTGGACAGCCCCTTTTCTTCGCCTTTCGCTTTTCCGGCTATCTTTACGAACCTTTTTTACGCAGGTGTTTGTTCGTTGCAATTTTGATTCCTGTTAAAACAGCATATGGTACACTGCCGAACATTTTATATAAGAGCGGATCTTCCTGAAGTTTTTTCTTCTCTTTTTCCAGTTTCCGGATTTCTTTCGGCGTATCCATGCGAGAAACAATTGTTTCCGTTAAAAATTTGACATACTCATTCGTTTTCATCGTTATCTCCCTTTTCCTTCCATTGCTATAAATGAAGACCAGTAATAGATTTACCAATTTTTAAGAAAGATAAACAAAGTTAAAGATTTTTTTCAGCAAACCGATCACGATGTACCGTATTTGTTTTCCCAGCGGATGATTTTTCCTGTGTCCATATTCAAATAAATAACCCCCTGCCATTGGGCACCATTATTTGTGGAGCATGTTAAGTCGATCGCCACCTCTTCATCAGATACGGAGGTAACCTGATAAATGACTACTCCATCCACATATTCCATTTTTCCCGATGATGTGTCCACCTCTTGCCAGTTATATTTTTTCAATTCCCGCAGTGCCAAAAACGTTAGGATTTCTAAATTACGGAATTCCTCTGCTTGTTTGAAATACCGTTTTTCCATCTCGTATTCTCTGGCAGCAAATAAAGTTACCACTGTAAACAAAAGCAATAAAAATAGCGTAAAGGGTAACATATATCCCTCACTATTCCGTATCGAGCGCCACATCTTGGGGAAGATAAATCGTCGTTTTATATGTGTAGCCATTTTCATGGAAAACGGTTAAGTGCACCCCCTTGTTCACAGAAGTACATTGAAAAGATATGACTCCATACAGTAATATTTCATGTCCTGACCCATCAACACGCCTTCTTAACACGTCATTGTATTGCTCATATCGAATCCATTCAAAAACGACTTTTCCGTTTTCTTTCGTTTCTTTAAGAAAGAAGAGCTTGTTGTCGGAAATACGGATTGCTAAAGCTTCCCGCACTTCCATCTTCGCCTGTTGGAGAAACAAATTCCATTCCATTTCCGCAGCTGTCGTATCACCGATCTGATGGAAACGGAGGTGAGGGATGGTCGAAACGATGAAAAAAACGATGATCAAAAATACCGCTAATGATAAGAGCATTTCAATAAGGGTAAATCCCCTAGCGGAATTGGTTTTGACAAATCTGTTTGGGTGAGTTTTTAACGTCTTGATAAGTGACACAAATAGTTGGATAATTCTTTTCCTGCTGGTTGGTAATTTCGTAGGAAGGAATATACTTCCCCTCCTTTATTCGGTCTATCGGCTCCGCGAGGGACCATTTGATATATTGTTCAGCTAAAATTTCCCGGGCTTCATGTTCGATTAGTAAGTTTTTCCTTTCTAATTGAATATGGAAAAATGCTGGAATTACAGTCGATAAAAGAATAACCCATCCGAAAAAAGCGACAAGTAGTTCCACATAAACGCTGCCATTATTACGGATAAACGTGTTATATTTCCTTTTCAATGCGGAATCGCCCCTTGCCGATGGTAAAGATCACTTTGTATTTTTTGTTCCCCACATAAAAAGTCAATGTTCCGAAATTACTTATATTGCCGTTAGGGTGAAAAGAAAATCGATTCATATCCTGTGATGGCCGGAAGGAAATTTCTTCCGGCAATTTTCGCTTTAAAATCGGTTGATTGTGAACGCGTAAATCATAGCTATTCTCCTCCCACCGGTACATGAAGGTAACGTTTTTTTGATTGGTGATGGCATACGTGTGGCCATAATAAAGGTCTCGTTTAAGAATGTTGAGGAAATGATCTTCCTGTATTTTTTCTTGCAAGGAAAAGTTAAGGGGAAAAATACAAAATACAATGATGAACAAAATCGCAAGGACGACTAACATCTCCAACAAAGTAAATCCTTTTTCATTGCTATTCATTCCCACGACAAACACCTAACTTCCGGATACGAATACTTGACCATTCGTGACCGTTACCGACCGGCCATCGGGACATTTGGGCTGATCTTCCAGATAACCTTGTTCAATTAATACCTCAATCGATGCAGGAGTCGTATTTTGATCGATTTGATATGCCTGAACTTGCGATTCCACCATATGAACTAAAGCTTCACATCCTTTATCTTGAATGCTCCTATTATGTTTCGTTACGTTCGGAATCGTAATTAACAATAAAATCGAAATGATTAAAAGGACGATCATCATTTCCACCAAAGTAAATCCTTTCTCGTTTTTCATCAGACATCTCCTCCTTAAATATTGCCGATAATTTGAAAAGTCGGCAGTAAGATGGAAATATACAAAATGATGATGAAAAGACCGATGAGGCTAAATACGACTGGCTGTAAAACTTGCGTATACCTCTCGATTTTTTCAAATAACATATCCAGACAATGATGACTGTAATTGAAGAGTTCCCGATCTAACGTGCCGGAAATATCGCCGTGATGAATAATCTTTGCGAGCTCCTTGCGCCAGTATGGAATTACTTGACAAGCTTCATGAAAATCTTTCCCGGTAAGTAATACGTTGCGAATCCTGGTGATGGCCATCGATAAATCCGTTTTCTGCGGATCCCCGGATAAGAGCTCTAAACAATCTCCGAGGGAAATTCCATTCTTTAACAATTCACTTAAATGAAAAGAAAAATAATACGTATTCCAGTAGCGAACCAGGCTACCTGCAAGCGGCAATCGAGACAAGATCACCTGTTTATTAAAAGGGGTGATCGCAAGCCACCAGCGACGGTATATTAGGTAGCTGAAAATGCAGAATAAAATTATGGAAATCATAAGTGCTGAGGAGTGTACGTTTAACCACAAAAGAAGGCGTAAAAATCCGTTTGGTTCAACAGAAAAGGAGCTGTACAAAGACTGAAATTGGGGAAGGATGATGGACTGGAAAAGAATCATCATCACGAACGTAAAAAAAATGAGGAAAGTCGGATAGGATAAGATTTTTGCTAATTTCCTTTTTATTTTCCGGTTTTTTTGTAAAATATCCCCGGCCGTTTCTAGCATCGCTGCAAGTTGCCCGTTGTTTTCACCATAATATGAGAAACTAACGGCGGTCGGATGAAACCCGAGGGAAGATAAAATTTGATAAAAGGGTTCTCCCCTGCTCAACGGTCCCTGAAAGGCCGTATCGATTGGCTCACCGTTTTTATCCGCCAATTGGATCGATAAAAATTGAACCGCTTGATCCAAAGAATATCCTTCTTGTAACAAGCGTCCTAATCGTTTTAAAAACACCGCCTCATTTGCTTTCAGCCATTGTTTCTTCATCAAGAGCATGCACCCATTTTCGATATTCTTTTTCCTTAATAAAGCCGAGGGCTATCCCTTTCGCTATCACATCTTTTAAACGGGGATAGCGAGGAGAAGTTTTTTCTCCTTTTATCTGAAGCAATGTTTCCTCTAAAGCCTTTCCGTAAAGAAGTTCAAATACAGCAGTCAGACGCAAATTCGGACACTCCTTTGGACATGTCATGGCATGGCAAAATGGACAGACGAGCTCGACAAGACGCTGTGCGGTAATCCCGATAATGGACTGGGCCATTTCTTCATACGTGACGCCAAATTCCAGCAGACGATATAAAGCACCTTCTGCATTTTTCGTATGCATCGTCGTTAAAACGAGATGTCCAGTCAGCGCTGCCCGTACAGCAATGCGGGCTGTTTCCGCATCACGGATTTCTCCGACCATAATGAGATCCGGGTCATGACGTAAAATCGCCTTCAAACCGGTGCTATAAGTCAAACCTGCCTTTTCATTAACCTGGATTTGCAGGAGATTTTCATGATTTTTTTCTACCGGATCTTCTAAGGTGATCACATTTCGCCCCAATTTTTCTGAGGCATAGCGCAATAAAGAATATAAAGTTGTTGTTTTCCCGGAACCGGTCGGTCCCGTGAAAATAAGAAGACCATGAGAAAAGTTTAGCAAAGATAGTAATCGTCTTTTCGCGTGCGGAAATAAGGATAATTGTTCGAGAGGTAGATAATCTTCATGGGGAATGATGCGGATGACCAGACTTTCCAGATAGAAGGATGGTAAGGTGGATAGGCGAAGTCCGTACCGTTTACCGGCAATGATTGTTGAAAAAGAGCCATTTTGTGGCCTTCGTTTCTCACCGATATCCATCGCCGCTTTAAATTTCAAGAACGTAATCATCCGTTCTGCAATATCAGGAGGAAAATGAAACTTTTTAATCAGACGATGGGCGATTCGGAAGTAGACTTCAACCCGATTTTCTTTGGGGAAAAAATGAATATCCGTTGCACGGGAGTTGATTGCCTGTTCCAGCACGGCATGCACGTGATTTTCGATGGCTGGGATCGACATGCCTTCACTCCCTTTTTTCATTTCGCATATTGTATTCGACAAAAAACGCGAAAATCCTTCCCAACATCATAAAATTTTCCCGAGTTAACGTTTCTTGTGAATGAAGGAAAAATAAAACGACCAGATTTTGAAATTTTTATCTTTTCTATTTTCCCTTTTCCCATTGTCGGCACCGCTGCAGCGCCGCTCGTAATAGTGTTCATATTAGATAGTAAAATTGTGTATCCGTAAAAACCTATGCTATTCGTGTACTGCTTAACAAGCCAAAATGATAAATTTTGAACCGGGAATTTCGGGCGGTCTTCCAAGTAAATGATGAGATCCCTGCCACAATTAATAATGGGACAAATAATGAACAACAGCCAAGCAGCGATAAATTCAAAACACAATCTTGACTTACCTTGTTATTATTCGCTCCCCTCTGTTTCTTACCATTTGCTAAGTGAATAAATAACGTGCTAAAAATTACAGGAACGAAGAAAGCCATGCATAAAATGCCAGGATTTCCATTCCCTGACCATGCATGGGGTTTTATAGTAAATATATTTCCGATCTGGTAAAACCTGAGAAAGGAAGGAAAAAAAACAGATCATCCAGAAAATATGTACTTTATTTATATATTATCTTGAAGTAATTACACGTTTCTATTCTTTGAGTACGTCGTTCATACGTAAACTTAAAAACGAGTTAATTAATGTTATCATATTTTTCACAACCTTTCTATAAATCCATCAAATATTTTACCAATTAGTTTGTGAAATTGTGAACAATTTCTAACAATACGCGATTTTATAGATTTTCCTCATTAATTTGTTGCAAAACTATATTATAATAGTAAAAAAGAAGTAAAAGGGGTGCTTTCGATGGAACAGATATTGAAAATTACGAATGTTTTATCGGATCCAACTAGATTGTCAATTTACAATTATATTTCAAAAAAACATAAAGAAGTGAATGTCAAAGAAATTGCTAAAGAATTTAATATCCACCCGAACGTGGCGAGACTTCATTTATCAAAATTAGAAGATGTCGGCATGTTAAAATCAGAAAATCAGAAAACCGGCCGCGGGGGTAGACCGAGCCGCATTTATCGCCTATCGGAAGATGTGGTTGAATTAAGCTTTCCTTTTCGGGATTATCGCCTTCTGGCAAAAATTGCTCTCGAAAGCATGTTAAAGATGGGACCTAGAGGAGAAAAAGCGTTATATGATACAGGTTATGAATACGGCAAAGAATTGATGGAAAAACAATTGAATGATAAGAACGTATTAAAAGATGCGATCACAATCGAGCAAAAAATCGATATTTTAAAAGAAACAGCCCAGCTTCTCGGATTCTATCCCGATATTTATATTCGGGAAAATGGCGAGCAGTTTCAGCTTTACGTTTACAACTGTCCCTTTAAAGAAGTGGCCAGGGAACATCCGGATGAAACGTGTCGAATGCACGTCGCCTTTATTAAAGGTTTACTAGAATCATTATTTGGCGAATATGAAATTGTCAGCACGGAGAACATGTTCCAGGGCTGTGAATCTTGTTCCTATCGCGTGCAACTCGTGTAAACCCTTTTGTTATAGTTTACAATTTTACGAACAATCATTATAATGGAAATAGTACAATAAGGGGTGAACAAAGGGGGATTGCACATTGGATCGGATGTTCCGCGTACTCGGCTTCTGGACAGCTGTATTTAGCGCCATGTTTTTCGCCGGGAAATATCCAATAATGGGATTCATCTTTCTAGCACAAACAGGATTTTTTCTACTTTTAGGTTATTTACGCTTATCCGAGCGAATGTACATGTATATTTTCGGTGCCTATCTTACGGTCTTTTTCGTCGCATTCAGTGTTTACACAGCCTTTTTTATGACCTGAGCCATCATGCATTCCGAAAAATACATAAAAAACTTTCCCGATTTCTATGTAACGATTCAGCGATTCTGGCTACACAGTTTTCGGGAAAGTTTTTTTGTGTTTATTCATTGGAAAAACGGATTGTATTGCTTTTCTCTTATAACGGTTGTTTCCGGTCCATGTCCAGGTAAAACCGTCGTTTTCTCTGGTAATGTGAAAATTTTCGTTTTTATCGCTTGCAATAATTGTTCCATACTGCCACCTGGTAAATCCGTTCTGCCGATACTGCCATAAAACAACGTATCACCAGCAAAAAGGACATCCTTTTCTTCAAGGTAAAATGAAATGCTTCCTGGCGAGTGTCCCGGCGTCTCGAATACTTTTATTTGAAACGGTCCAATTGACAGCTTTCCTTCTTGTTCAATGATTTTATCCGCCTTCTTCACCGTTAAGGGCCGGTCAGGGAAAAAGAGCGCGGACCCATTCATTAGAGGATTTTCTAGCCAGTCTTCTTCTTTTCTATGTACGTAAACGGGAATTTGATAGTGTTCTCGCAATAAATCGACGGCGCCAATATGATCAAAATGAGTATGGGTCAATAATATCGCGAGTGGTTTCTTGTTATTATTCTTGAGCCAGTCGATTAATTTCTCTCCTTCACCACCCGGGTCAATAATTAAGCAAACTTCTCCATGAAAGAGCACATAGCAGTTTGTCTGCAAGGCCCCGAGCGGAATTTGTAACCAGTGCAAAACGATCACCTCGTATCATTATTCTTTTTTATTTTACACAAATTTGCAAACGCCAGGCAACAAGGAATGAATTTTCCTCGACAGCGCCCCCATTTACAGGTAAAATAAAATAGGACGAATTTTCTTTCTATTAAAATAATAACGAACAAATGAGGAGGATGAGAGATGGCTTTTAAAGCTGGCTTTGTTATCATTACGGGATTAATTACATTGCTGGCGTTGTATTCTACGTATTCTACTTTTAAAAATAAAAATTATCTAGGACTTGTGCTCTCCATACTAACGGTTGCTGTATTCGGCTTTTTTACCATCATGACATTGGTGAAGTCTGGTTATCCACAAGAAGTTGGCTTTATTTATTTCTTGTAATGAGGGAAGACAGATGTGCTGACATCTGTCTTTTAGTTTTCTTCACTAAAAATGAGAAAGGGTTCAATTTTTTTCTCGATGAGATTCACAATGTTCTCCTTTTGGTAACCGACAAGACATATTTCGCCTTTCGGTGAACAATCAACCGGTCCATAATCCTCTATTTCTACAACGACTTCTTTTTCTCCCGCTGGAAGATTCCACTTGACAAATTGAAAACCTTCCTGGTAGTTATCAGCGATTCCGCTCGATTTCGGTTCAATAATGAAGAGTAAATTTTCATTGATCATTTCATAAAACGGAATGACCCAACTGGAATAATTAGTTAATAGATTGATCGGCGAGGAAAAAAGTTTTTTCAACTCTGTATTGTACACGGTCATTTCCCCCATGACAGGACTTTCTTTTTCCGCTTTTAAACCGAGAAAAACATTTTTTGTACCATCAAAATGGAAAAACTCTTCTCCATCAAGTACCGGTTTTTGCTCTCCTCCAGAAATTTTCACTAGCGGTGCTGTTAAATCAGGCTCATTAACATTCCAGTTTAAAATTAACAAGTCGGACTCTCCGCACCAGGTGGCAAAGGGCTGAGGAACTTCGATTGGGGTCAAGGTTTCCTGATTAAAATCAAAAATGTACATCGTATACGTCCAATCCTCGTAAAAGGCGGTAATTAAAATTTTCTTTTCGTTATGCGGATTCCAGGTATAATGAATTTCGCGAGATTCGATCGTCGTGCCACTCACTTTTTCTTTCGTCTGCGTATCATATATATCGAGTTGTGCTTCATAAGGAGATCGGGAGGTATGAATGAATAAATAGTTGCGCGAAGGACTTAACTGGGCGGTAATAATCCGGTCATCGATTGAGAGAAACTCATCCGTTTCACCCGTTAAAACATGATACGAAGAAAGGTGCGCTTGTTGATCAAAAAAATCATAAATCAAGATCTCGTATTCATTCAGCCAACCGATAATGAATTGAAAAGTATTCATATCAACAGAAAGAGGAGTGACCGAACGGTTTAATGAGGATTGATTCGAACGATTCTCCTGCTGTACTTTAATTTGTGAATGGTTATTCGAATCCTCATGTTCCATATGATTTTTATCCTGGCAGCCTGATAAGATAAGGATTGTAATCAGTAAAAAGAATAATATTCTCAGATAAAAACCTTTTTTCATCGCACTCCTCCTATAACGCTCTATCTTAACAGACGGATGAATCAAGGAAATGTTTCATAGAATTCAAAAGATGGGATGAAAAAAATAGAAGCCATAAGTGTGGCTTGGAAAATGTGGGTAAATTTAGTAAAAGGGGTGTGGACAACACTTATTATATCACAAAAATATAGCAGCGGACAAAACAGACGAATAGCGACAATGGACAAAAACATGTTTCACCTTTTATAAAGGGGATTCTTGTAAGAGGGCTACGAGAAAAACACCGAGCATTGCCTCGTACATTTCAGGGAATTGATCCAGAGGTAGAGGATTTACTCCAAAGCCGAGTTCCATCGTAAAACCCGGTCGGCGGTAGATTTGGATAAACCAGTCTCGATAACCAGCATGGCTATCAAGATAGCGAATGGATTTATAGCCACTGACTCTAGCAATTTCTCTGGCTATCTGTTCGGATTCCGGCGGCTCCAGACCTTCGTATCCCCAATAAAATTCCTTTCCTTGCGTATGGAAGGCATAAAGTTGACTGAATTGCCTGGTTTGTGCAAGCCGTGCCATGGCAATCGCTTCCGGTTCTGTTAATGGGCTATCACCGGGAAAATCCCGTGGTGCGGGTTGTTGCGGTTCTTTTCTCTCCTTTTCGATTTCCCAGTTCGCTGGATATTGTTTATTTAAATCAACACCACGAATATTCGCTTTCCAGCGCGAGAAGTCGTAACTTCCCCTGTTGATTGCCAGAATCTCTTCCTTTCTTTCGGCAGGTGGTCCATGCAAGACGAGATCGACGCCATCGGGATTAACCATCGGTACAATGGAAATCGTATTGTTCAAGTAAAGAGGTAGTGTCTCGACACCACGAATGGGCGCATTCGTCGTTAGGGCAAGCACATACGTATTTAATATTTTCATCACAACCGAAGTCGTAATCCATTCATTAGCATGAAAAGAGCCGTTAAAATGAATTACCCGGTCTCCCCTGCCGATGAGAATCTCATAAAGGGGCTTCCCTAACACACTTGTCCCGATCGATTGTATCCTTAAAAATGGATAAATTTCTCCTAAATCTTGTAAATCCCTTACCAGTGATGCAAAATCATAAGGCCTTTGCCCCATCACAACGGGTGAAGTAACTCTTACCGGAATATGGATTTCCTGGCCCGTTTGTAAATTGTTCGGATTGACACCGGGATTCGTAATATACAGAGCATCCAGTGGCAACCGGTACATGCGGGCAATGTTCCAAAAGGTATCCAGCGGTTGAACAATATACGGAACTCTCCGGTAACCGGGTATACGAATCCGCTGGCCAATGGATAGATGATTCGGATTGAGATGGGCATTCGCATCTTCAATTAAAACGAGCGGAATTTGAAATACCTGGCTATAATACCAAAATGTATCCCCAGGGCGGACTACGATGTCCATAATGTTCCCCCTTTTTTTCAGCCATTTCAGTTTCTCTATAACTATATGAACCGATTTAGTAATTTTGCCAGTCCGCGCGCTATGGAGGAAATTCATCGTTTCATGAAAAAAGTGACCCTCATCGTGAGGATCACCTGTCTAAATTTAAACAATTGTACTCGATAAATATTTTTATTAAATGTTCAAGCCTTTTTTAACGAGCCAACCTGCCCCGTAAAGCCCCGCATCATTACCTAAAGTGGCGAGTAAAATTTCCGTATCGTCCTTTGTTGTCGGGAATGCGTATTGTTTATAGTAATGTTTTACCGGTTCCAGCAGTGTTTGACCTGCTTTTGACACACCACCGCCCAAAATTACCGCTTCCGGATTTAAGGTGGCAGCGAGCATGGCGATGCTAATGCCTAAATAGGAACAGACTTCTTGAACAACCTCTTTTGCCACTAGATCCGTTTCCGCATGGTCAAAAACATCTTTCGCCGAGATTTTTCCTTTTTCTTCATAAATTTTCCGTAAAGTGGTTTCATTGTGCTGATGATTAAGCTTCTCCAGGGCAATGCGGCTAATTCCCGTCGCGGAGGCGACAGTTTCCAGACAGCCATTTTTACCGCAGTTGCAGCGATAACCATCCTGAAACACGATAGGCATGTGACCGATTTCTCCAGCGCCCCCCTTCACCCCTTCAACAATATCACCATCGACGATCACGCCGCCGCCGACACCCGTACCCAGGGTGATGCAAATGAGATGACGTAATCCTTTACCGGCACCCTGCCACATTTCACCGAGGGCAGCACAATTGGCATCATTGCCAATAAAGGCAGGTAAAGCAAATGCTTTTTCCAGTTCCTCTTGTAGAGGAAATGTTCCCCAGCCTAGATTTACAGCATTTAATATGAAGCCGTTACTCGTCGGACCGGGAGCCCCCATGCCCACCCCGTGGAACGCCTGTTTATCAAGGGATAATTCAGCTAATGTTTTCGCAAACGATTCTTGAATATTTTTAATAATATTTTTCCCGTTTTCCAGTTTATCCGTGGGAATTTGCCATTTGTGGACAAATGTGCCGTCTTCTTTTAAAATGGCCATTTTCGTCGATGTACCGCCGAGATCAATAGCGAATATGTATTGTTTGTTCATATTCATCACCTTTTAATCTTTTTTTCTTCCAACTTCGCTTTATGTAATATCAACATCGCCTGTTGGTATTCCCTATTTTCAATTAATCTTGAACGATATAATTCTTGAATTTCCATCTCCATCAGTTCGAGTTCCGCTAAGCGGTCCCCGATGTAAACAAAACTACCGAAACGCTTTAATAAATCCCTTACATCCCAAACCGTTTTCATATCCCATATCCTCCCAATTCCATTATACATGATTATGTTAATTACTGAACAGAATTTTTTCCATCATTCGATTATACAAAAAACTAAAAAAAGGACGAAGCAAAAACAACTTCGTCCTTTGCCACGACCCGATCATCATTTATCGATCCGGATCACGGGGATGAAGGGGGCGTGGGCGTCGATTTTTAAGCGGTATTGGTGTTCGAATGAGTATGGAGCTCAGAGCTTTAAAATTAAAGGGAATGAAGGGCCATAAATATGGGACGTTGAAAGATTTCATTGATAACAGGAAAATAATCCAGATAAAGATTCCTGCGACAAATCCCGGAACTTTAAATAAGGCAGTAGCCACAAGGAGCAAAATCCGAAAAATCCGATTCGCCAGGCTCAGTTCATAACTCGGTGTCGCAAACGTACCGATGGCAGCTATGGAAAAATATAAAATGACTTCATTCGTAAACAAGCCGACCTCAACCGCTACTTGACCGATCATTAAAGCGGCCACCAGGCCGAGGGCTGTTGCTAATGAAGTTGGGGTATGTATGGCGGCCATCCGCAACATATCTATCCCGATTTCTACCAGGAAAAATTGTAAAAGTAGCGGGACATTGCCCTGTTCATTCGGACCGATATACGAAAACTGTTCCGGCAATAGATTCGGTTCAATTACGAATAGATACCATAATGGCAGTAAAAATATCGAGGCAAAGACAGCAAGAAAACGAACAAACCGTAAATAAGCGCCGACGATCGGTTTATTGCGATATTCTTCAGCGTGCTGCAAGTGATGCCAGAAGGTCGTCGGTGTGATAATCACACTCGGTGAACCATCCACGATAATGCACACATGACCGTCGAACAAATGACTCGCCGCCGTATCCGGCCTCTCTGTATAGCGGACGGTCGGATACGGATTCCAGTGCTGGCCGGAGATAAACTCCTCGATCGTTTTTTCCGCCATTGGTAGACCGTCGGTATCGATCTTTTCTAATGCTGATTTGATCCCGGAAACCAATTCCGGATCGGCAATATCTTCAATATAACAAACGACGACATCCGTTTTTGAACGTCTTCCTACTTGCATATATTCCATGCGTAAAGACCGGTCCCGAACCCGACGCCGAGTTAAAGCGGTATTGAATACTAACGTTTCCACATAGCCATCCCTTGAACCACGGACGACCCTTTCCATATCCGGTTCTTGTGGAGATCTGGCAGGATATGTCCGGGCATCGATGAGAATGACGCGATCGACCCCATCGATCACAAGGGCAGCCTGTCCGGCCAAAACGAAATCCGCCGCCCTGGCTAAATCTTCCTCCTCGGCGATTTCCACATAAGGAATATACGTTTTCATTAACCGCTCCAGTGGTCTTTCATCGATTTCTTCTGCCCGTAATGCCGCCAATCCCTGCATGATATAGACGAAAATATCATCTTTTATAAAACCATCGATGAAAAATAAAGCCATTTTTCTGCCGGCGTATTCTAAATCGAGATGAATACAGTCGAAACTGATGTCGGTACCCAACAATCGATCAAGCGTTTGTAAATTTTTCTCGATTTGCTCACTGGCACGAAACTTTTCATACATGGGATCCATTATTTTCCTCCATCACCATCATTTACCTTTCTATCTAGACAGCTTAGACAAGGAGGTCTTGTTCCATACTTCATTTTTAAAACCGTTCCGTTCATTTTTTTTGGACAAGTTCCATATACATGAGGTAAAACAATGCGCGGAGTGATTATGATGCAGCGCCTGCAAATTTTTTTTGTCAGTTTCATCACCATACTTGCCTGCATTCTCTGGTTTTTCAATAAAACGGAACATGTCCGAGAAAGTATCACCTATTTCCCTATTCATCCAGATATATCATTTGTCGAGGCAAAAACGGAAATCATCCCGATTGCGAAGGGACGTATCCAGCTGCGCAGTTTGTCGCGGATGGCTATCCCTGTTTATCTACGACAAGATGTGACAATGCTCTATGCATCCGGAAAATTAATCAGCAAAATGGGAAAGTGGGAACAAAATGGTATTCAGCTGGAAAATACAGAAAAATTGCGGATAAACGATAATGGTAAACTGCAGGCCGTCTCCTTCCATCATGCCGAAATTCACGAAGATAGCACTTTTTCCAGCACCCATGCGATAACCACCGATCAGTTATATTACTTGCAGTCGACGGTTCCGGAAGCGTTATCGTTTAAGTCACCTGCGACGGAAGAGCAAAGCGGTTGGAAAGAAGTACTGGATAAAAAAGAAGCGGAAACCATTTCCAGTAGCATCGAAACAATTACAGAATCGTTTTCCATTGATCGGGACCATTTCGTGATCTTCCCGTTAACGGAATTAAGACAATATCAAGATCAACCCCTATACACCTTCTCCGCCACCGAAACAAAGCAGATCATCGGTCAGCTTATTGAGGGAATATATAAAAATTATTTTCTCGGCATAAAAAAAGAGGACGGTTCTGTTATCTCGCCGATTAACAGTACCATCCCCATCATTTTTTTGGCAAAAAACAAGGAATTTCTCTACGTATCCTTTCTTACTGCTGATGGTGAGCCGATTTTATTGAAACAAAATATCTCATTTTAAGGCGTCTCTAGTTAGCGCTGAAATCCGAAATAAAGACTGATTGCTGTTGCTAATACTGTGAAGAAAAAAGCGATCAGCTGGTGCGACCAATTTTTCTCTGATGGGAGGGAAACGATCGACGCTGCTAAAAATCCACCAACGAGACCCCCTAAATGACCGGCAAAATCAATTCCCGGTAAAAATCCGATGAGCAAGTTAATACCAACTAAAGTAATCACATTAGCGCCCATGGTCCGGAAAAATGGCCGCGGATGGACGATGCCGAAAAACAATAGCGCACCGAAAAGACCGAAGATACCACCACTGGCCCCTGCTGATATACTGTCCGGTGAGAATAAAAAGCTGGCTAACGTACCTGCAAAACCGGCAAATAAATAAATGAACAAAAACCGATACCGGCCATATATCCGTTCGACGGCGGTCCCTAAATAATATAAAGCAAAACTATTCATGACAAGGTGAATTAGACCGATATGAAGAAACATCGGGGTAATGAGACGCCACCACTCCCCCTCTAATATTAAGGGATTGTATTTAGCGCCGAATAAAATTAACAGATACGGATTGCGGCTTGAACCAAACATTTCCATGAGCAGGAAGATAAAAATTTGCAAGCCTAAAAATGCGTAAGTGAAAAACGGTTTTCCTTGATGGAACAATTTTCTCTCATTTTTCTCGACTTCCTGGAATAATCGAAATGTGGCAATTTTTAATTCATCGACTTCATAGGATTCGTATTCTTCCTTAAGATTTGCAGTAATATTCAGGTCCAGGAGTTGCTCGAGTTTAGCCAGTGACCTTTCTAAATCAGAACCGACCATTAACAACGAGCGAATCGTAACTCGCTGTTTTTCTGCTTTTACGAGATTCGTAAAGTATTTTTCGTAGGAATCCACCGGCGGCTCCATGGACACATAAATATTTAAAATTTCTAGATCCCGTTTAAAATACGATTTCTTCATCTGCTCGCCACGTACGACGGTCATCTGCAAGTCATTTTTAATCCAATTGCTCCAGTCTATATCAAACCTTCTAAGCCGGATGATCGGATAATCTTTTCGTTTTATATTTTCGAGCCAGATTTCCTCATAATCTCGCGATGCCGAAATAATTTGATATTCCTTTTCCTTCACTAAAAGGTAAGCTAATTTCCAGTAAATATAATCCTCACGAAAACTCAAAAGGATTCCCTGCTTTCTATTTTGTTCTCTTCGTTTTTCTAATTCTACTATATACAAACTGATTTTATCCTGTAAAGCATTTAAAAATGTTTCATTCGCAAAAAAAGACAGACTGTCCAAAGTCTGTCCAGCAGGCGAATTACTTACCAGCGAGATTTACTCAAGGCATGGATTATGGTTAAGCGCAATGCATCGTTCTCTAAAATCCAGTTTAACAGGCGGTAACGGCGCCGATATAAAAAACGGAATAAGGAATACATCACAAGGAACTTCATAATTTTTGACATCATCCTACCGACCTCCTGCCATTAGGATAAGCCGCCAGGAAAAATTTATCCAAAAGAATTGGCAAAAATAAAACTAAATACGAAGCTTATCAGACTCGTTATAAAAATTGAAAAGAAATTGACCCAATCGTTATTAAAATGGTGAATACCTTGTAGATAGACGGTCTTCTCCCCGCAATGATGTTTTTTCTCGGTGATGATCTCGCATACCTTGCACTGAAGTTTTTCCTGTAGCGTCTGGCCGATGATCGTATCGAGAAACATATTGATGAATCCCCAAAACGTAATCCAGAGGATCCCGTTGATACGTACGATCTCTGGCCAGACGATGAAACTGGCCAGTGCAATCGTGAATGAGCCTGAAAGTCCTGCGAAAGTACCAAGAGCAGATACGGCACCACTTGTCCCTTTCGGCACTTTTTTCCGTGAAAATAAAAGAACGGGGTCCCGGCTGGATAAAACGCCGATTTCCGAAGCCCATGTATCCGCATTGGCACTCGCTAAACTTACCGCGAAAGCGAGTAAAGCAAGCGGGTTATCAGTAACCAGGTACAACAAACTGAAAAGGGCAGGAACGCCGCCATTCGCCAACACCTGCGCATAATCCCGTGTGTCGCCTTTTGCCACAATTTCTTCCACTGCCATCTTTTCTTTTTGCCGCCATTTCGACCAAAAGGTAGATGTAACGAAAAATATTCCGAGCAATATTAAGCCGGCTAGCCTGGCGCCGAGTAAAATCAATGTACCGGCTGCAATCGCTGATATTGCTCCATTGATCGTTAGTGCCTTTAGTCTTATGCTGACTAAAGACAAACCAACGATCCCGGCAAACAAAACAATATCAATCCAGACGGCAATCATATACATCGTTTTCCGTTACAATTTGTTGAATCGGCCGATCATGGGGCTCAAGAGGAAGTTCAGCAACCAACTGTTCTTGAAAACAAATCGAAAGCGTATGTCCGTGGAAGTCTTCCAAATAGCGGTCGTAATAGCCGCCACCAACACCTAAACGAAAACCATTTTTCGTAAAACCGATTCCCGGGACAAGCAGTAAATCAATGTCCGCTTTTGCAAGCTCCTCGGTTTTTTGGACAACAGGTTCGTACAATCCGAAATACCCTTTTTCCAGTTGAGCAAAATCCGTGATTATATAAAAACGCAACGCCCGCGTCTCCGGAATGCATTTTGCGGCTGCTACGCGTTTTCCCGTTCTCCACGCCTCCTCGATAATCCCGTACGTATCGACTTCCGGGAAAATCGAAATCGTTAATCCTATCGTCTTTGCCTCCTTCCAGGCATTCGTTGCAAATAAATTCTTATGTATTTCTTGCGAACGATTTTTATATTCCGCCTGCGTCATTTCCTTCAAACGCTTTCTTATTTCTTTCCGAAGTTCCGCTTTTTCAAGCATGTTCTCCACTCCATTTCCAGCGTGATTTTGAATAAGGAAAAAAATAAATTTCTCCATTATATAATAACTGATATTTTCACAAAATTTTCAGCAGTTTAAGGAAAATGACCGTTTTATAATAAAAAAATCAGCAGGAGAGTCCTGCTGTTTACTTAGTTTCCCGATGTACTGTCACCTTTTTGTCTCGAGGACAATATTTTTTCAATTCAAGACGATCGGGGTTATTACGTTTATTTTTTGTAGTAATATAATTGCGTTCACCGCATTCAGTACATGCTAAGGTTATATTCACGCGCATACTAATCCCTCCAAGTATCACTAATTACGACTGTTCTATAATATCATTTTTTCTCGGAAAATGCCAGTCTATATTTCATATCTTGATTTTTTTGCAATAATTTTTCTTCAATCTGGGTATTTGTTTTTAAAATCCACGTATATGCATCAACTGTTTCATAAGGGGCAAGCACTGTTTCTAATGAAAAAACCGCCCCCACATTTCCTTTTCCTAAAGGACAGAGAGGGATCATACCATCATGCAATTGCTTCAAATTTTCCGGTGGAAGAACGCCATATTGAGAAAGTGGTTCCCCCTTTACCATTCCAGATGTTAAATACAAATTTTTCTCATTCAGCAAAAATATTGCATCGTGGGTGGGAGAAATAAAAACATAATTGTTTTTGCTTTCGCTGACAAATGTACCCGTAATTAATTTAATGGGAATCGTTTGTTCTGAAAGGCTTTTGATTGTAATTTTCTTCAATAGTTTCTTCTGTTCATGTTCCAGGACATTCACGGATACATGTAAATGCGGCTCAAAATATAAATCAGTGCTTCCGGCTAGCGAATGCATGGATTGTCCAAAAAATACATAGTGGACGAACTCGACTTCCTTTAACAGCGCATCCGTCTCTTCCAGTGGTACAGGTTTGACTTGTTCATTCACTTGCTTCACCCTTTTATATTTAGTTTCAAACCATCGTACAATTATTAATTTCATCGTACCATCGATAATGATAATTGACAATAATCGTAATTTGTCGATAATTGCCAATATTCATAAGTTGCCTATAATACAATCTTTATCCGAACCGAATTGGATATGGTAAACTTTGTTTGAGGAGTGATAACAAGTGAAAACAATATTAATCATTTTATTTATCATAGCGATCTTGCTCTTTATTTTATCTTTTTTCCTTCCAGATCCGAATAAACAATTGAAAGAGGAAGTTGAGCAATTATCATTACAATTTTATCAGGAGTCCTATCAATTAAAAAGACGGCTAAAAGTACTGGAAGAGGAGCTCCTCATGACCGACGGTTTGCGACAAAACCAACTCATGAACGAACCACACGAAATTATCGTCAATCAAGTAAAGCAGCTGGCAAAACAGGGATTACCGATTGAACAAATTGCCAAACAGTCAGCATTATCGAGTGAGGATGTAAAGGCGATTTTAGGTACCACGAAGGGAATGACTGCCTATGAATAAAGCAAATGTGCGGGCATTTTCCCTCGGTATGTTATTTGTCACATTCCTATTGGCGCTACTACTCCCCTTCTTCCCGGAAAATGATAGTGAAGCAAAAAGGACGAATGAACAAGCGTTACAGGAAGCGGAGGAAAAAATTTCTCATTTACAAAAAACGATAGCGCAATTAGAAAAAGAAAAGCAACAATTAGAAAAACAGATAAACCCACAAGATGCAGAGCATAAGGAAGAAAAACAGGATCCAGTTCCGCTTGAAATTGTGGCCGGCATGACGAATGACGATGTTGCTGAATTGTTGAGGCGAAAAAATCTCATTGATAGCGAACAGGAGTTTAAACAGTTTATGATTACCGAAGGATATGATCGTAAAATTCAAATTGGAATCCATATCCTATATCCGAACATGTCCTATGATTCGATTGCTCGAACAATCACGAATTCACAATAATAGCTATTGATACAAAAAACGGTTCAAATCATTCAATGATTTGAACCGTTTTTACAAATTGCGAGATGATTCCCTTTATACAATGTTTCTTAAAATCAACTGATTTTTCCTAGCAATAAGCAAATTTCCTTATTCCTCGCTAAGATCGTCAAACTGGCGCACGTTTTCTTGTTGCTCTTCCGTTCCAGCTAGTTCGCCATTCATCGCCCGTTCTTCTTTCAAATCAAAGTATTCCCGAAATACACGCTGAGCAAGGATGAGCGCCATACTATTGGAACGCGCACCCTTTCGATACGCATTAGGCACCATGACAGATATCGCGATTTCCGGATCTTCATAAGGCGCATAACCGACAAAGCTTAAATTATATGTGTCGATATCATTCATCCGTGCTTCGGCTGTACCGGTTTTACCGGCTGCATTATACGGTTCGTTTTTGAAATATCCCCGGGCCGTTCCCCGGGCACCGTGGGTAACGCGCCAAAATCCTTCCTGAACCCGCTTGATCCATTCATCCTTCATATCGAGCTTATTCAGAACAACCGGTTCAAACTTCTTAATGACTTTACCCGGTTCATTGCTGTCGACATTCGGTTCACGAATTTCCTTCACGAGTTGCGGTTTCATGCGATAACCACCATTGGCAATGGTCGATACATACTGGGCCAGTTGTAATGGTGTGTACGTATCTAACTGACCGATGGCTATTTGGAAGTATGCTTCCGCGTTCGTCGCTTTAATTCCCGCTGTTTCATTTTCAAAGCCAATCCCGGTCGGCACGCCGAGGCCGAACTGTCCAAAGTAGCGCCGGATGATCTCGATATTTTCCGGTTCGATTCGTAATGATTGTCCGCGCACGTACTGGCCGCCTAAAATATCAATCGCGATTTTCCACATATATACGTTTGAGGAACGTTCGAGAGCTGTTAAATCGTTCACCCAGCCCATGACCTGGTGGGATGAAAAGCTTCCAGAACCCCTAATCACCATGACTTCGTCCAGTACTTGTTGCCCCGGTCGCACACTTCCCGTCTGAAAACCGGTCAGCACTGTTGCCCCTTTGACAACGGACCCAGCAGCATAAGAGGTGGTAAAGGTTCCGGGAGTAAAGTCATCAAATTTCTTTGACTGGGGATTATACTGTCGGCCGGACATGGCTAAAATTTCCCCAGTCATCGGATCCATCGCGACGACAAACGCCCGATCAAGGGTGCTTGACGATTTCATTCCTTTGGACAGCTCTTCTTCAATAATCTGTTCGACGCGTGCCTGGAAGTCCATATCAATCGTTAACACGATATCTTTTCCACTCTGTCCTTCCGTCAGGACTTCCATATCGACAACTTCACCGTTTTTATTCGTTACCGTTTTTACCTTGGCTTTTTGGCCTTGCAAAACTTCGTCATACAGTTCTTCTAAATAACTTGTTCCCACGCGATCATTTAACGCATAGCCTCTGGACTTATAGTAATCTACTTTTTCGGCAGGCAGCCCTTCATTCGATTCGGATACGCCGCCTAAAATATTCCAGAATACATCGTCATACGTACGTGCCCGCCGCCAGTCCGTTGTGATATCGATACCGGGAAGATTAACAAGATTTTCACTAACCATTGCATACTCTTCGTCGGTGACATTTTCATTTTTAATAATCGTTGGTGTTAACGCAACAGCGCTGTACAATTTCCGATAAATGGCGGCCACGTTTTTATCCACTTCCTGTAGTTCTTCTTCACTGATCCGGTCCAATTTCAGGCGATAAACTTCTTTTTCTGTTAATTGTTTATCTTTGTAAAGCTGTTTTTCTTCTTCTGTAAGAAGGTGATTGCCATTATCATTTTCAATCAGCCAGATATCCTTTAAATCCCGTTCTGTTACTTTTTTCACATCTGCCTCGGGCATTGTGATGAGCTCTGCCAATTTCTTGGCAAGATCCAGTAGCTCATCCGGTTGCGGATTTTTTGGCGGGGTAAAGGTGATGGCTTTTTCCGGCACGTTATATTTCACTAATTGATAATTCCGATCATACATTTCCCCCCGGGGAACCGAATAGGCGACGGAGGTGACATCCGTTGAATTTACCTGAGCTTCATATTTCTCTCCATGGACGATCTGCACGATACCGAGCCGCAAGATTAAAATGGAGAACATGGCAAAAACGAAAAAGAAGAGTAAATTCATTCTTACCGGAATCACATTTTTCTTATTCTTTTTTTGCTTCTGTCTCATTCGCAAAACGATCATCCTTTTCTTTTTATAATTGCGTACAGTCTTCTCTATTTAAAAACGTACGGTTTCGCACAAAAGTAATCCCTTAACAATTCATTACTAAATTCATTGCTGTGTGCAATAGATACCATTATTATTTTAATCGAAAAGTATACCGATTGCTAGGGAAAGTATCGATGCGTTGCTGGAATCATTTTCTGTTTTTCTACTAGCAAACTTATATGAACATGAAAAGAGAAGGCTCGAATTGGCCTTCTCACTTGATTTTGCGAATAAAAAAGTAGATGAGCAAATATCCGGCCCCGAAAAGAATGAGGAGAAAACGGGTCGCTGTTTCCACTTCAAAAAAGCTTATCGCTATTAGAAAAACCGTCACGGAAACAATTCTACCCAAATTTAAAAACAGTTCGCGAACGACCACGTACTCAATTCTTAACTCTCCAGCTTCAGACGCTGCACCAATCACATCGTAGACCGTCGATAAATAAGGAACGAGTATGACTGGATAGGCAGTAGAAATGATCACCCCATAGATGAGAAATGATACATAATTTGGCCATAACAAGATAATAAAAACTGCCAAAAATAAAAAGAGTCCGCCGAGAAATATCGCTTTCTGTCGCAGCGAATTTTTGATAAAGCGCCCGGCAAAAAAATAGGCGATCGATGAAACGAGGGAATTGATAAAGGCAAATTTCCCGAGGGCCATTTCACTTCTTCCTGCCAAAAACACATACAGGTTGATAATAAACGCAAAAATCCCTTCCCTTAGTCCCTGAGAAAAGTTAGCATATGTGATCATGCGCCAGTGAATGTTGGTTTTTCGCCTTTTTAACACGTCGATAAAAAAATATTTTCCCTTTGCCGGACGGCGTACCATGAAAAAGCTTAAAATTGTGGCCAGGGCAAACAAACTGAGGGAAATGACAAAAATAATCGAATAACCATTTTTTAGATAGCGCATGAGGATAAAGCCGGCAACGAGCGGTCCGATCATACCGCCAAGGGAACCTAAAACACCAACCATACCATTAAAAAAATCGCGCGTTTCCGGTTCCGTAATTTCAAAGGTGAGAACATTGTATGCGAGCCAATAAAAGCCATACCCCATTCCAAGTAAACCACCGATAAGCCAGAGAAAAGCGCTGACCCGCTCCCCGAGCATGAGTACCGTTGAATAGTAAAGCGCCAGTAAAAAAACACCGATCCGAAATACGATGATACGATCGACCTGTTTGGCAATCCGGCCCGCGAAAATAAAAAAGAAGGGCTGGGTGAGGACAATTGCCAGATTGTATATACCAACCTGGAAATACCCTTCCGTTAACCGCCATAAATACACATTCACAAAAGTGTTGGACAGGGCCACACTTAACGAATAGAGCGCTCCGATCGTTAGCAATAATTTAAAATCTTTCGTTAAGGGGGTATTCCCTGTCCATTTTCTCATCGAGGTTATCTCCATGCTGTTCGCTCCTTTACAAAACTATTGTTTGTAAAGGAGTTGTTTTTATTCCGCAAACAAAAAACTACCTTGAAGAAAATCCTTCAAGGTAGTTTTTGTAATTATTTTGCCGCGCTGTAACGTTTTGCCACTTCGTCCCAGTTGATGACATTGAAGAAAGCTTCAATGTAATCTGGACGACGGTTTTGATATTTCAAGTAATAAGCATGCTCCCAAACGTCAATACCGAGAATCGGTGTTTTACCTTCCATTAACGGGGAATCCTGGTTCGGTGTGCTCGTGATTTCTAATTCACCGTTATTCACAACGAGCCATGCCCAGCCAGAACCGAAGCGTCCTGCTGCAGCCTTTTTAAACTCTTCCTTAAATTGTGCGAAGCTACCGAATTTCTTATTGATGGCCTCCGCTAACTCACCTGTTGGCTCACCGCCACCGTTTGGAGACATAATTTGCCAGAACAATGTGTGGTTTGCATGTCCACCACCATTATTCCGGACCGCTGTACGGATTTCTTCCGGGACAGCATCGAGGTTGGAGATTAATTCTTCAACGGATTTATTTTCTAAATCTGCATGTCCCTTGATCGCATTATTTAAATTGGTGACATACGTGTTATGATGCTTCGTATGGTGGATGTTCATCGTTTCTTTGTCAATATGTGGTTCTAAAGCATCGTATGCATAAGGCAATGCTGGTAATTCATGTGCCATTACAATCACCCTCCTGAAAATCATTATTATTAAATAGTGAGTATTGTATACCAAATGTTTACATTTAGATTATCAAACAGCATGAAAGAATTCAAATGAAACGTCTTAAAAATTTCCAAAAATATCCTGTTGTTTTCAGAATTTTTAATCAAAGAACCGAAATGAGAAAGTAACCAATCATGATGGCCATGATAAAAGCTTTGACAAAAACACTGCTAATTAAACTGATTAAAGTGGAGAAACCAATTTTAACAGCCTCGGTAAACCCGCGCTTATGCACGATCCACTCCGCTAAAAATGCGCCGGCAAACGGTCCGATCAACAACCCCCAGCCAGGTATGAGAAATGGACCCAGCACAAGACCGATCGTACTCCCCCATATTCCTGCCCTGGAGCCCCCGAATTTTTTCACAGTAAAAATGTTCGCCACATTATCACTAATAAGCAGGACTCCCAATAAGAAAAGTTGAATAACCCAGAACATGAAATTGAACGGCTCAAAGGAGAAAAAGAAGCCATACAGGATAAAAGCAAGCAACAACAATGGTGCACTCGGAATGATCGGATAAAGAAGGCCAAGAAAAGCAAGGACAAATAGTGCGATGATCACGAACCAATAAATAACCGTCACACAAGTTCACCAGCCAGTCAAAATACGTTTTCCATTTATCACGGATCGTTTATCCAGTGTTTTAACTATAGCAAAATCGACTGATTGTTAATATATTTACTTCTATTATAACGGTTCTTTCTCTTTCATAAAACTAGAAATAGTGAATATATTTAGTATAAATATGAGAAAAGTTGAATTAAAGGGGAATAAAGTGATGAAACGCATGCTGGGGTTTATATTGTTCATTCTTTGTGCTTATGCTATCTATTATGATTTAACGATCGGAACGTTACCCGGAATCCAGGCCGTACAAGAAGATGAGCATAAAGCGGTCGAGTCCACTCTTTCAATCGAATATATAGAAATCGAAGTGAAGCCAGGTGATACGGTTTTATCGATCATCGAGCAAAACGGAGGGGTTCCTGCTCATTTTTCCATTGAAAAAATCGTCACCGACTTCAGCGAGCTCAATGAAGGAATAAATCCAACGGACATTCAGCCAGGAAAAACGTACAAATTTCCTATATACGATAAGGATTAAAAGAACAACTCACTTACAAAAAAACGGCCCGATCGGATTTGGATCTCCGATCTGGACCGTAATTTCCTGCATTGCTCCCTAAATTTATGAAAAATAAAGCGGAGTGAAAAATATATCGATCAGGATCGCTGCGACACTAATCCCTATCGCCCAGTTCCCCAGGCTTCTTGCTCCTCTGCCGCGGGCGACAAAACCTAAAATCACACCAATAACCGCAAATAGTGAAGATGCTGTCAGTAAAGAGAGGATCGCCAAAGCCAATGCGGTTAACCCGAAGCCAAATCCTGAACCGACATCTTCGGCAACCTCTTCATAGCGGTCATCCGATAGTTCGACAGCGGGAGTAAATTCGGTTCCCATTTCTTCCAAATATTCATCATTTAACTTCTCGTGATTATCATATCCTTTATTTAAATCGTTACCGTATCGGTTGTCCATGTCCAAACGATCTCCTCGCTTTCATTTAGGGAGCAGTATTAGTTTGGACGAGAACTTAAAATAAAACCTAAGAATATTTTCCAGCGCTTCTTGTTTCTGCTACGATTTAACACGAAAAAAGCTCTTTTAAGCTGTACACTCTTGACAATATCCATAAATTTCAAATTTATGGTCTTTAATTGTCAATCCTTCCAGTTCCTCAGTCAAATTTTTCATTGGACACATGTGGATTTCCTTTGTTTTGCCGCATTGTATACAGATAAAATGGTGATGGTGAGAATCGACATCGCAGTTAAAACGGTATTGCTTTTCCCCGGACAATTCGGTCGACTCAAGTATCCCTAATTCCACGTAGAGGGACAGATTACGGTATACCGTATCGAAACTCAGCTGCGGATACGTTTCCCGCATTTTTAATAAAATCTCTTTCGCCGTTAAATACCGGTCTTCCCTGGATAAATATTCCAGCATATCCACCCGTCTCCCGGTATATTTATAGCCATTTTCCTTTAAAATTCGGATCGCATCATTTAAATCCATGATTCTCAGCCTCACTTTACTTACTTAACATCTTATTATAACGTATGTGCATCTGTTTATTGCAAATCGCCAGAACCAGTATCAATGTTGCGAGGATCACGATGGTTCCACCCGGTGCCAAATTGAAATAATATGCGCTAACGAGACCGCCAACGACAGCCAGTTCGCCGAAGAAGATCGCGTAAAAAATCGTTCCTTTGAAGCTTTTAGCAACCCGGATGCTGGCGGCAACCGGCAAGGTCATCAAAGAAGAGACGAGCAATACCCCGACAATTTGCATCGAAATGGCAATGACGACGGCAACCATAATAATAAAAATAAAATTAATCGTTTTTACTCTCAGACCGGATACTTTTCCATATTCCTCATCAAAGGATAAAAGAAATAATTCCTTAAACAAGAAAATGATGCATAAAAGAACTATGACGCTGATGAAAATGATTAAATACAAGTCTCCTGTACTTACCGCACTGACACTACCGAATAAATAACTAAATAAATCCGCATTAAAGCCGTTGGCAAGTGAAATAAATACAACCCCTAATCCGACGCCGAAAGACATGATAATAGGAATTGCCAATTCTTCGTAATGACGGTAAACGGTACGCAATTTTTCAATCAGTAAGGCTCCGCCAATGGAAAAGATCATACCACCGTAAACGGGATTAAGGGTAGCCCAGAATGGTGACAGCTTACCAAGAAACAGGCTGGCCGCGATGCCCGATAAAGTAACGTGGCTGAGGGCATCGGCTATGAGCGATTGCCGCCTTAAAACGATAAACACGCCGAGTAGAGGGCTGATCATCCCAATGATCAATCCCGTCAGGAAGGAATTGCGTAAAAACTCATATTCCAATAAATATTGCAGCACTACTCTATCCCCCCTAACGACTCCATGGGATGACTTTGCCTTCTTAAATGCTTGTTGTAATTTGCATAATCCCCGTAATAAACAATTGTTCGGTTTAAATGAAGGATGTGGGATACCGAATTTTGTAAAGAGGGCAAATCGTGACTGACTAAGATAATGGTCATCCCTAGTTCCTGATTCAATTTTTTTAACAAAGCGATAAAAGATTCAACCCGCGCCACATCGACGCCTACGGTCGGTTCATCCAGTATTAAAATTTGTGGTTTTGTGACAATCGCCCGTGCGATAAAAATTCTTTGTTGTTCCCCACCGGATAATTCACTAATGTTTCGTTTCAAAAATGTTTCCATCTCTACCGCTCGCAAAGCTGCCGTTACTTGTTCCTTCGTATTTTTTGGAAAAAAGCGGAACATCCCCGTTTTTTTCACGAGTCCGCTGCGGACGATTTCATAAACGGTTGCCGGAAAGCCCCGATTGAAGGCATTCGATTTTTGCGAAACATAACCGATTTTTTCCCAATCGCGGAAACGTTCCCGCTCCTGCCCGAAAATTTTTATCCTGCCCTCCTGCAACGGCAAAAGCCCGAGCAATAGTTTCAGTAATGTTGATTTACCGCCACCGTTCGGTCCGATGACCCCTAAAAATGAGCCGGGGAGAATATTGAAATGAATATCTTGTAAAACAGACTCTTTTTCATAGGCATAAGAGACGTGTTCGAATTCGATTACAGGATTTTGCACACTCATGGTTAAACCTCATTTTCCATAAAATGTAATTATTAATAAGAATCATTCCGATTTACAAACTTGAGTATAGCGAACATTTTCCCGTTTGTAAAGAACCCGGTTAGAAAAAGGATGTGAAACTTTTTTAAAAACATTCATACATTGAGGTGAGGAGGGAATGGGATGAAATACATTGAAAATCTAGTCAATATGAAAATCAACACGATTACTGCGGACGACTTACTGAGATATGCTAAAAAAGCGGATATTTCCGTGACGAAAAAACAGGCGGAACATATGGCGGCATTTTTACGGGGGAAAAATTTTAATATTTTCGACCATAAGGATCGAACGATCATTATTAAAGAAATTGCCAAAATCGCAGGTCCGAAAACGGCGAAGGAAATCAATAATTTGTTCAAATTGTTTACGCAATAAAAATATTGTTTAACGACTATTTTGCGAAAAAAATAACGGACCACAAAATTTTATTGTGGTCCCTATCCCCGTACACGATATTCAATAAAGTACTATTGATTCTTTATTTTCTCCAGTACGTCCGGATCAAACTGCTGTTCTTTTAACATGGCAATTTCATAACGATAAGGCGGTTTACGATTTTTCTTATCTTCACCGACATACGGTGTTTCCAGTATTTTCGGTATATCCACAAGTTGCGGGTGATGGACGATATAATTTAGCGTATCAAAGCCGATATGACCAAAACCGATATTTTCATGGCGGTCTTTTCGCGCTCCTTGCGGATTTTTACTATCGTTAATATGTAACACTTTCAGACGATCAAAACCGATGATTTTATCGAACTCTTCCAGTACCCCATCAAAATCGTCTTTGACATTATACCCCGCATCATGAGTATGACAAGTGTCGAAACAGACGGATAACTTTTCATTATGTGTCACACCGTCAATAATTTGGGCCAGTTCTTCAAAGGTCCGCCCGCATTCCGAACCTTTTCCGGCCATGGTTTCCAGTGCAATTTGAACGGTTTCTTTCCCAGTTAAAACTTCATTAAGGCCCTCAATAATTTTTTTAATCCCTACTTCGGCACCTTCCCCGACGTGGGCCCCGGGATGGAGAACGATTTGTTTCGCACCGAGGGCACTGGCCCGTTCTATTTCATCGCGCAAGAAATTTACCCCTAATTCAAAGGTGGCCGGATTTTTCGCGTTACCGATATTGATAATATATGGCGCGTGAACGACGAGTTCGACGATGCCATTTTCTTTCATGTGAGCATGACCAGCTTCGATATTAAATTCCTCGATTTTTTTCCGTCTCGTATTTTGCGGTGCCCCCGTATAAATCATGAACACGGTCGCACCATAGGAGGCTGCTTCTTCACTGGCGGCAAGCAACATTTTTTTACCGCTCATCGATACATGAGAACCAAGTTTTAACATCTTTTCCCCTCTTCCTCATCAAAAGTAAATTTTTCATACAACTTCATTATAACTTACCCTGTCTATTCTGTCTTTTCATGAGACGTTTCATCATCTCTCGCTGTTTCTTTTTGTATCCCGGTTTAATCTTCTTCGGTTTTTTCAAAATCACTGGCGGTTGTTCGTAACGTTTTTTTCGGGTTTTCCGGTAGCGGATGGGCTCCCACTGGCCATCAATCAAGTCTTTATACTGAATAGCTATTCCCATTTTTTCCAATTTTTCAATCGATTTTTCATCCGCTTCGTCAAAAATTGTTATCGAGATTCCAGTATATTTACCCCGTCCCGTGCGGCCGGAACGATGGATGTAAAAGTTCAAGTCCCGGGGCAACTCGTATTGAACGACGTGGCTTACCCCCTCAATATCAATGCCCCTTGCTGCGAGATCGGTCGCGACAATATATTGAAATTCCAAATTGCGGATACGATTCATCATCTGTTTTCGTTCACGAGGTGTTAAATCCCCGTGGATGATGCCGACCTTTAAGCCGCGTTCACCTAAATCATCGGCCAATTCGTCCACTGTTTTTCGCGTATTGGCAAATACAAGGGCTAAAAACGGATTAAAGGATTGTAATATTTCCGCAACGAGTTCTCCTTTATTTCGACCGCGCCGGGGGATAAACACATGTTCAATATTCGTGGGCGTTTTTTCTTTCGGATCAATCTGAACAAACAGCGGGTTTTCCATATATTTTTTTAAAAAGGGGCGTAAATTTTCCGGGATTGTCGCGGAGAAAACCATCATTTGCAGTTCTTTAGGTAGGCGGGCTGCAATTTGATCCACATCCTCTAAAAAACCCATCTCTAGCATCATATCCGCTTCATCAACGACCATCATGGTCGCCGTATATACTGGTAGTATACCCATTTCTGCCAGATCGTTAATCCGTCCCGGTGTACCAATAACGAGATGAGGCGGCGTTTTTAATCTTTCGACATCTCGATTTTTATCCGTACCGCCGATAAATAATTTCGCGGATATTTTTTCTTCACTTTGATCATATTCCAGTAATTGAAGCGTCTCTTGATAAAGCTGGCTAGCGAGCTCCCGGGTTGGGGCAGTAATCACTGCCTGCACTTTTTCTTCTTCTGGGTTTATTCGTGTTAAAATCGGCAATAAAAAAGCATACGTTTTTCCCGTACCGGTTTGGGACTGACCGACTACACTCGCCCCATTTAAAATACTTGGGATAATTTTTTCCTGAATTTCCGTCGGTTTAAAAAAATGTCGTGCTTGAAGGGCTTCTAGTAAAAAAGGTTTTAATTGAAAACGTGTAAATTCTGTTTTAGTCATCGCTCTAGCTCCCTATCAAGTATTATCTTTTCCAGAATAGTATTATACCGAATAATGCCAAATTACACCAAATTTTTTTCAACTAACGAAATAAATATAAACGCATATCCTGATAAAGATACGAGATGTTTTTTTATGAAAGGAGGTCGTTCCGTGCAGCCGCGATACGCACGGTTTCAACAACCGGTTCGCCACACGCCTTTTCATATGCGGAGAATACCTTTAAATAGTCCCCGTCAGTTCGGCATTGAACAGACGCCTTTCCGGGGTGGGTTCCTTTCCCGCTTATTCGGAAGACAACCCCCGCCTTCTGTCCAGCCGCCCAATCCTTTTCACTTCGGTTCAAGAACAGTAGCATCCGCGAGTTCTAATTCCTGGCAAAGTTTATTAAACCCCGAAAAAATTACTCATTTTCTCGGCCAAACGCAACAAGTGTTAAGAACGGGCCAGCAGATGATCAGTCTTTATCAGCAATATGGACCGCTGATTCGCAATTTACCGGCATTATGGAAAATGTACCGGAGCTTATCCAGTTCAGATGAAGATACGGAAGAGGAGAACGAATCGGAAGATACCCCCCTTGATGCTTTTGATGAAGAAGATGAAGTGGAGGAAGAAGGCGAGGAGGATGAACAATGCGATTTGGATGATTCCGTAAACGATATAGACCCTACTGATTCGGAAAAACAAATTGAGTCGAATGAAAAAAAGCTAAATAATCCGAAACCCGCTCAGAAAAAAAAGTCCCCACGCAAAAAACAGGCAGCCTATATTTATAAAGAATCGGTACCGAAATTGTATATTTGATTATGGATGGAATTAAGCGATTATTGCTAAAAAAACCACGTCGTTACAATTGACGTGGTTCGGTTTTTTAACGAAATTGAAATGGCTCTGTCGAAACGCTTGATGGCGAAACCGTAACGGCAAATTTCTTTTCAGCACATAACCGGGAAAGTTTCTCAGCGACACCGGTCTTCATGATTTTTTCGATATTATGACCGGGATCAATGATATTCAGGCCTTCCAGCAAGGCATCATGGGCGGTATGGTAATAAATGTCTCCGGTAACATAAACATCCGCTCCCATGCGCTTGGCCTGGCGCCAGTATTTATCCCCATCTCCTCCTAAAACGGCGACTTTCTTAACCGGATCCGCCAGATTTCCGACAATCCTCACACCCTCAACTGCGAGTTTTTCCTTTACATATTCAACAAACTCAGCCAGCGTCATCTCCTCATCTAGATGACCGATACGCCCCAATCCATAAATTTCCCCTTCCAGTTCGAGTGGATAAATATCATATGCCGGTTCTTCATAGGGATGGGCTTCAAGCATCGCTTTAATCAACGATTTTTCAATCGTTTCCGGGAAAACCGTTTCGATTCGTTCTTCCTCAACCGCCTCGAGCTTTCCGACTGTACCGATATGCGGATTTGTGTTCTCACCGGGTAAAAATCTTCCTGTTCCGACAGCTGAAAAAGAACAATGCGTGTAATCTCCAATTGCCCCCGCTCCCATCTCACCAAGTACATGACGGATTTTTTCCGCATCTTTCACCGGAACATATACGACAAGTTTTTTCAAACGTACTTCATGCGTCGGAACAAGCACTTGCGTATTTTTCAAACCGAGGGCATCTGCCAGCATATCATTAACACCCCCGGGGGCGACATCCAAATTTGTATGAGCAGCATATACAGCGATATCATGCTGGATGAGTTTCGCCAGAATCCGACCGTACGGCTCATCGGTATGGATCTGTTTTAATGGACGGAAAATGATGGGATGATGGGCGATGATTAACTGTACTCCCTTTTTAATCGCTTCATCCACTACTTGTTCTGTGACATCTAGAGCAATTAACACATGTTCAACCGGTCGATTCAGTTGGCCCACTAATAAACCGATTTTATCCCCTTCCATGGCTAGAGATTTCGGTGCAAAAGATTCAAAAACGGAAATAATTTCATGACCGTTCGGTTGTTTCATTCGAAAATACCTCCTCATACCAGTTGATTTTTCTTTCTAAATCCGCTTTCTTGCGTTGAATTTCTGGCGTTTCCTCAGCTTTTTGCAATTCATCTAAAATTCGAATCCACTCTCTTTTTTCCCTTGCCCATTTTTTTTGAAAAGGAACACTTTTTTCTTTTAACAAAAAGGGACCGAATAGCAATGCCTTCTCTGAATATGTACTTCGCCTTACCCCGGCATCAGGTCGGGCGAGTAAAATTTCATATATATGTCCTTCTTCCTCTAAAATGATTTCTTGCGCAAGCTTCCAATTATGATTGATCAGCCAGTGCCGAACTTGCTCAGCGGCATTATTCGGCTGTAATATTAAAGCTTTTACTGACGTTAATTGGTCTTTGCCCTGCTCCAATATTGATGTAATTAACGAGCCGCCCATTCCACAAATTGTGATACAATCCACTTGATCATCCGGTTCAATCACCGCCAGGCCATCACCTTTACGAATGACAATCTCATCCTCAAGGTTTGCTTCCCGGACATTTTTTCGTGCTGCTAAAAGCGGACCTTCGCGAACATCGCCACAGATAGCACGGCATATAATGCCGTTTTGCAGGGCGTATATCGGTAAGTACGCATGATCTGTCCCGATATCAGCGAGGACAGATCCTTTTGGAATCAATGATGCGACGGTTTTTAATCGGTTTGATAAATTCATCTTGTACATCCACCATACTTTCCTTAACTTTCATAATTCTACAGTACTAGAAAATCAGCATCTTTTCAAACAGCAAAAATGAATGAAAAAAAAGCCGGCCATTAAAAAATCCGGCTTTCCGGCCGGATTGATCATCCTATCATTGCAATGTTAATAACCATTCTACCATTTCATCTAATGATTCATTCGGTACGAGATTACCAGGCATAGCTCCTCTTCCGTTAACCAGCACTTCCCGAATTTCATCTTCACTCAAGCGATCGCCGACATTCACTAGCTCGGGCCCCATAGCCCCTTCGTAATTTTCACCGTGACAAGCCAGACAGTTTTGCGCATAAATTTCTTCTGGTGTTAGCACAGTCTCTTCCCCTTGTTCACCCGTACCGTCTGCTTCCGCTGCTTCCTTATTGTAAAATAATGCTATCGTGGATACACCGGCTACAAGTAAAACTCCCATTGCCATGATTAAGAGATATGGAATAATAGCATTGCGTTTCATGTTTCTCTCCCCTTTGTCGATTATTTCTTAATTCAGCGCATTTACAAACTATTCTTATTTTACTTGAAAATCGCTAGAAGGGAAAGAGCTTTGCCTGCTAGAGATAGATTTTTCACAAATTATCCAAAATTGAATAAAATAACCCCTTGACAAAATAATTGTCCGTGTTCCTACAAAAAAGTTCAGCATCTTTTTCTCAGTTGGTGATGTGGACTGAAGGGACTAAACTATCTTGTACAGGATGACATCTTTGTACTACCAGGATTACAAAAACCCTTCATTTTCAAGAGGGTGCGAAATAAAAACAAGCTCCTTTTTCCCATTTTTTAAAAAATAGGCAAAGGTCATTTGCATTATGAAAATCTTTACATTAAAATAGGGGGCAGAATTAAAAAGTCATGCTCATTCCGTTATACAGACAAAAATATTGAGATGAAAAAGAAAAAGGTTTGCCTGATGCAGGCAAACCCGGAAAAAAGTTTATTCTAAGAAATCTTTGAGACGTTTGCTTCGAGATGGATGACGTAATTTTCGCAGTGCTTTTGCTTCAATTTGCCGAATCCGTTCCCTGGTTACACCAAAGACTTTGCCGACTTCTTCCAGTGTGCGTGTCCGGCCATCATCAAGGCCAAAACGAAGACGTAATACGTTTTCTTCGCGATCCGTCAACGTATCTAACACGTCTTCCAGCTGTTCTTTCAACATTTCATATGCAGCATGATCGGCTGGTGAAGTTACTTCATCGTCTTCGATAAAGTCGCCCAGGTGAGAATCATCTTCTTCACCGATCGGCGTTTCCAGGGAAACGGGTTCCTGGGCTATTTTCAGAATTTCCCGCACCTTCTCCGGTGTTAAATCCATATCTTCAGCGATTTCTTCCGGTGTCGGTTCCCGGCCGAGATCTTGTAGCAATTGGCGCTGGACACGGACAAGTTTATTAATCGTTTCAACCATATGGACGGGAATCCGAATCGTCCGGGCCTGATCGGCAATGGCGCGGGTAATCGCTTGACGGATCCACCAGGTGGCATACGTACTGAATTTAAACCCTTTGCGATAGTCAAATTTTTCAACGGCTTTAATAAGCCCCATATTACCTTCTTGAATCAAGTCAAGAAAGAGCATACCGCGACCGACATACCGTTTCGCGATGCTGACAACGAGTCGCAAGTTCGCTTCGGCAAGTTTCCGTTTGGCATCTTCATCACCTTCAGCCACACGTTTTGCCAATTCCAGTTCCTCTTCTGGAGTAAGTAGCGGAACGCGACCGATTTCTTTCAAATACATGCGAACCGGGTCGTTGATTTTGACACCAGGTGGTACACTTAAATCATTTAAATCAATTTCTTCATCGTCGTCTTCCACGTCTGTATCATCATCATCTTGCTCATCCGCATCAATTAGTTCGATGCCCTGTTCAGTTAGATAATCATAAAGCTCATCCATTTCATCTGCATCAAGTTCGAATTGATTGAGCTCCTCAGCTATTTCTTCATAAGTAAGTTTTCCTTTTTCCTTACCTGTTTCAACAAGTTTTTGCTTCACTTGATCGATTGTCATTTGCGTTTTCACTTCTTTGGAACGAGCTGATTTTTCAGCCATATGTTCCCCTCCTTCCAAACATTAAAGCGATCTTCTTAACTCGATAATTTCTCTGGCGATTTCTTTCATCTTTTCAAAATTTCGTTCCATCTCCGCTTGTTTACCTTCTTTTTCTTTCTCTTTTATGAGTAATAAGGTACGCTGTCTCTTCATTTGTTTAATGCAATCATTCAGTTCTTTATCCGTTAATTCATCATGAACTTCCATCATGCCGATATCCGCAACAATATTTTTTAGCTCTTCATCCGGCAAAAAATTGAGAAACTGACTCAAATCCGGTTCATGACCTTCTTCATAAAACGCATAAAGATAGGTAACGATTGCCTGATGAGTATCCACATTGAAAGGATATTCTCCTAGATTTTCCTGGATACGTCTGGCATTTTGTATACTTTTTAACATATGCGCAATTAAAATGCGTTCAGCGTTATAATATGCACGGGGCAATTTTTTATCCTGTACACTGTACTTAATTTCGCGAATAGCAGGTTTTGGCTCATGCCGTTTCCTCAGCTGGTAATATATCTGTCTTTCCTGTGCCTTCAAGGCATCTAGTGAAAGGGAAAATTTTTCGGCCAATTGCCGCATGTACATATCTTTTTCAACGATATTATCCAGTTTACTGATTTCTGTAAGGACTTGTTCGATATAAACTAATCGTTCCCCTTCATTTTCTAAATTCTTCCCCTTTTGGAAATAGTCCAGTTTAAAGGCCATAAATGTCATACTGGCCCCAATCACTTCATTTTGGAATAATTCCGGCCCCTTTTTCTTAATGTATTCGTCGGGATCCTTTGCGTCATAGAGCGGGGCTACCTGTACGTGGCATCCAGCCTCTTGTAAAACTTCACCTGCGCGAAAAATCGCCTCCTGACCGGCTGTATCGTTATCAAAACATAAAATAACCCGATCGGCATTGCGCTTTATCAAATGGATATGTTGTTCGGTTAAAGCGGTGCCCATCGTTCCAACGCCATATTGTATCCCTGCACCATAGGCAGCAATTGTATCCGCAAAACCCTCGAATAAGATGATCGTTCTGTTTTTACGGATATGCGGTCGGGCGTTATGAAAATTGTAGAGCAGTTTTCCCTTTTGAAAAATAATCGACTCGGGACTGTTCAAATATTTCGGCTCTTCCGTTTGCTGGAAGACCCTTCCCGAAAAAGCTACTGTATTTCCTTTATGATCGAAGATAGGAAAAATAATACGGTTCCGGAAACGATCAAAATATTCGTCCCGATGTTCACTTTTAATAACGAGTCCGGCTCTTTCCAGTAAGTTTTCAGAAAATCCCCTGGCTTTTAGAAACTGATATGCAAAATCCCATTTATCCAGAGCATAGCCGATTTGGAACGTATCGATGATATCCAGGGTGAATCCCCGTTGCATTAAATATTCAAGAGCTGGTTGCCCTTCTTTTGTATGCACGAGTAAGTGATGATATAATTTGCGTAATAATTCATGAGCTTCAATCATCTTGTCGGCTTCTTTTTGCCGAGGTGATTTTTGTTGCGCGAGAGTGATTTCGAGGGGGATACCGGCTTTTTCAGCAAGTCTTGCTACCGCTTCTTGAAAGGGGAGGCCTTCGATCTCCATTAAAAATGATATGACATTGCCTCCTACTCCACACCCAAAGCAATGAAAAATTTGCTTTTCTGGTGAGACCGAGAAGGAAGGTGTATTTTCACCATGAAAAGGGCAGAGCCCGAAAAAATTTCTACCTCTTTTCTCTAATTGAACATACTCGCTGACAATATCAACGATGTCAGTCGCTTTAACGATTTCCTGGATTTTTTCTTCGGGGATTCGTCCTGTCATGAGAACCCCCCTTTCAATGCATTACATATTTCCTCAAATTTATAGAAACCTCCCATAAATCGACATTTTTTGAGTCAATTCGTCAAAAAACTATCTTTTTTTCTCATTTCTATAATAATCTTCTACATATTTTTTGAATTTCCTTCTTTTAATTGTCGATTTTTCTAGCGAATGGAAAAATTTATTCGTAAACGCAAGGCCCCGATTTCACTATTCAGTTTATTCCTAAACAATCGAGTCTAAACCTGAAATATATTTTTTCATGCAATTTTTTATTATAGTATATTCTCATAAACATTTCCACTATTTTCTACCAATAAAAAAGCACATGTACATGTGCTTTTATAACTCAACTTTTCGTATATAAGAATT
>CALGAD010000106.1 GCA_937951955.1 uncultured Bacillaceae bacterium | reverse complement strand
TCCGTGATGATGACGATGATGATCGTTGGGATGATGATGACCGCTGGGATGATGACGACGATGATGATGATGACGATCGTGACGATGACTAAGTAAAACTTACCGCGAACGATTGGATTCGTATCCTTAAATAAATTCATACAAAGGACTGTACATATTAACGATCTAACATGTACGGTCCTTTTTATTTTTTCGCAAAATGTTATAAACTTTCATTTTTCGTTTTCGTCCCTTGATGAAAAACCATTTTCCAGCCGCTCTCATATAACTTCCAAATTGAACTGCGCAAGGTATACTCGCCATTCATTTCATTAAAAATGCGGTATGTAGCCAGCACAATATCACTGGATAAAGGGTGGATTTCAAAATCACTCATTTTCATTTTTACGATACCGATTCCCGCTTCAGGAATGTCTTCATTTTTGAACAAAATTCTTCCTGAACTTCCAATTTCAAAGAAATCATCAGCCAATAGCTTTTTAAGTTGGTCTCTTGATTTACGTACTTCCGGTTTCAATAAATCTTCCTCTAACTGTCTAAGATGCTTTTTTAGTTCCGGTAACTGATTTTCTCCAGTCATTTGGTACGAACTCCTTCAACAGGCATTTACAAACAAATATTTTGCTTTCACGAAAAGATGAATGTAATAGGTTGTTTTTTCCATTATTTCCCACCCGATTCTTTTGGCGGGTATAATTTGTGTGTATAGGCGATACTGGATCTGATCATTTCCTTCAATACTTCAAGATCGATATCTGCAAGTTTATTCACATAGATACAACTTTTTCCCAACTTTACCTTCCCGAGTTTGTTGACTAAATCATTTTTATCTTCTTCAACCGGTAAAAGATACAAACTAAATCGCGCTTTACGTGGTGAAAAGCCAACGAGCGGTGCAACCCCAGAATGACCGGATTCATATGTATAATGGTATGAACCAAAGCCGATAATACTCGGTCCCCACATTTTCGGTTCGTAGCCACTTACTTCCTTAAAGATTTCCAGTAAACGATACGCATCTTCCTTCTTTTTCGAACTTTCTACTTTTTCAATAAACTCAATGACACTGGCATCCGTTTCCTTCATTTTCTGTTCATACATGATTTTTCCCCCTAAAATTTTAATTTAAAATTACTATAAAAATAAATGTATCCGTGTTAAATGTCAATAATAACAAAAAGGACTGTTTTGCCGCAGCAAAAACAGCCTCACCAAAACGACATATGCAAATTTCTTTTGTCACGCATGCCTAACGGGGTTCCACAATTAACTTGATGGCCGTTCTTTCCTCACCGTCAATGAGGATATCCGTAAAAGCTGGGATACAGATTAAATCCACTCCACTCGGCGCAACGAATCCTCTTGCAATCGCTACAGCTTTCACCGCTTGATTGAGTGCACCCGCTCCGATTGCTTGAATTTCTGCTCCTCCTCGTTCCCTTAACACACCTGCAAGTGCACCTGCCACTGAATTTGGATTCGATTTCGCTGATACTTTTAATACTTCCATCTCTGGCTCCTCCTTGATTTCATTAGGCAATTTTTTCATGGTTCATCCACCGGAAACATTCTATTGCTACTATATTCAACACGTTCGGAAGGTATGACCGTTCAAAAATTTAATTTTGCCCGATGAAAACGAGCAGGAGAAAGATTGTATCAGCTCTAAAAACTTTAAGCGATCACGATCCTTCAAGAAAGATACGTATCGCTCCGCTGATAATGAGGATTAGATAAACAATGAACATGATAACAAGGACAAAATGCTGAATAAATAAAAGCAAGACAAAAAACGGCAAATAAATCATTGTTAAAAGCGATGAAAATTTTGTATACCGAATCACTTGTTCGGATAGCTGTGGCTCTTTCTTAAACATCCACCGCCGCCCAAATAATACACTATCTTCCGGATAATAGTATGAATATAAAAGGGCTATGTACAATGGAATTAATATGATGATGGTAAAATATATATCGGCAAACATCACGTCACATCCTCACGATTATATCGATTCCGGAAATTTTTATCAGTCACTGTGTAAATAAAAAAGGATACATGTCCATTGCCAAACATGTATCCCCTTTACCGTCCGATCACTTTTCATAACAATGGATTAATGAAATAAAGACTGATCGTGATTGATTAAAATCCGGTCAATCCGCTCACAAATTCCAGTTTTATCATTCACTTTGATAAAGACGCCACTTAGCTGGGCCTTACCATTTTTATATACCTCGAAACGATGCGGCATGTTCGTTAAAAATTTATTAATCACCGCTTCCCGATCCATACCTAAAATTCCATCATATGGCCCGGTCATGCCGACATCGGTAATATACCCTGTGCCCTTCGGCAAAATCCGGTTATCCGCCGTTTGCACATGGGTATGTGTTCCACATACAGCAGATACTTTCCCGTCTAAAAACCAGCCAAGGGCTTGTTTTTCACTAGTGGCTTCAGCGTGAAAATCGACAAAAATAATCGGGGTACGTTTGCGGGCTTCTTTCACTAACTTCTCAGCTGTAGAAAAAGGATCATCTGTTGCAGGTAAAAACGTCCTTCCCTGTAAACTAATCACCGCAACTTCCAGGGCATTCGCCTTCAAAAAAATCATACCCTGTCCGGGATTGTTTTTTGGAAAATTGGCGGGACGTACTAAATACTTTGCATGATCGATAAAGTCAAAAATATTTTTATTATCCCACGTATGATTGCCCATCGTGACGGCCTGTACGCCCCATTCGAGAAACTCATTATAAATTTTCTCTGTGATCCCTCTACCTCCCGCAGCATTTTCACCATTTACAATCGTAACCGTTGGGTGATATTTTTCCTTTAATTTCGGCAATTGTTCCTTTAAAATTTTTCTACCCGTTGAACCGACAACATCACCAATAAATAAGATATTCATACAATTCCCTTTCATTATTAATTATTCAATATGAGATAAGTCCATTGATTGAATGGTATTGAGGTTAGGAAAAAGGGCTGATGACCATAATCGGCATCAGCCCTTTATAAAGATATTTCACACCATTAACTTGTCATGTATTACGGCGTGTTTGAAAGCGAAAGAATTTTTATTTTGCATATTCGATCGCTCTCGTTTCGCGAATAACCGTAACTTTAATATGTCCGGGATAATCCAATTCATTTTCAATTTGATTGCGAATATCCCGTGCCAGACGATGCGCACTTAAATCGTCAATCTCATCCGGTTTAACGATAATCCGAATCTCCCGTCCTGCTTGAATGGCGTAACATTTTTCTACACCGTCATACGATTCTGGAATTTCTTCCAGTTTTTCCAAACGACGGATATAGTTTTCCAATGTTTCACTTCGTGCTCCCGGTCTTGCGGCAGATAAAGCATCGGCTGCGGCTACGAGAACGGCAATGACCGACGTCGGTTCCTCATCACCATGATGGGAAGCAATGCTGTTAATCACGACTGGATGTTCTTTATATTTCGTAGCCAGTTCTACACCGATTTCTACGTGACTTCCTTCCACCTCATGGTCGACGGCTTTTCCAATATCGTGGAGAAGACCTGCCCGTTTTGCGAGGGTCACATCTTCACCGAGCTCAGCCGCTAACAAACCAGCTAAATTAGCAACTTCGATTGAGTGACTGAGCACATTTTGGCCGTAGCTCGTACGGTATTTAAGCCGTCCCAAGATCTTGATCAAATCAGGATGGAGACGGTGAACACCAACATCGAAAGTAGCTTGCTCGCCCACCTCACGAATGTGTTCGTCCACTTCTCGACGAGCCTTATCTACCATCTCTTCGATCCGACCGGGGTGAATTCTGCCATCAGCAACGAGTTTTTCCAGAGCAATTCGGGCAACTTCCCGTCTTATCGGATCAAACCCGGATAAAATGACGGCTTCCGGAGTATCATCAATAATTAAATCAATTCCGGTTAAAGTTTCCAGGGTGCGAATATTTCGACCTTCTCGACCGATAATTCGACCTTTCATTTCATCGTTCGGCAAATTGACAACAGAGACGGTTGTTTCTGCAACATGATCTGCTGCACATCGTTGAATGGCAAGTGAGAGGATCTCCTTCGCCCTCTTATCTGCTTCTTCTTTCACGCGCATTTCTGCTTCTTTTACCATTAACGAAATTTCATGGGAAAGTTCCTCTTCAACTTCATTGAGAATGATGGTTTTGGCTTCATCTTTCGATAAGTTAGCAATCCGTTCTAACTCTTCTTCTTGCTTACGCACCATCTCTTCCACTTTGCTTTCCATCTCTTCAATATGCTGTTGTCTTTGGTTGAGAGAATCTTCTCTTTGCTCAAGGGCTAGTTCCCTTTTTTCCAGGATTTCGTCTTTGCGGTCGAGATTCTCTTCTTTTTGCAATAACCGATTTTCTTGTTTTTGCAATTCACTCCTTCGTTCACGAAGTTCTTGTTCGGTTTCAGTACGAAGCTTGTGAATTTCATCCTTTGCTTCTAACAGCGCTTCTTTTTTCAGTGAAGCTGCTTCCCGCTTCGCATCTTCTAAAATACGTTCAGCAGCGTCTTTAGCGCCGGCAATTTTTGCTTCAGCAACGGATTTGCGAATGAAATACCCAGCAACAACACCACCGACGATAAGCAAAATGGAGATGATGACGTATACCCAAAGTTCCATCATGTCACCTCCTCTTGCTATAAACTTGTCATACCAAACATGTCGGCATGGTATATGGATCGATCATGCTTTTTCCGGCTAGGTAAAAGGAAATATTTCCAATTTTTGCCTTTGAGTTCTTATTCAGTCAAAACAAACTTTGACCAAAACACACAAAAAAATTGTAAAATATACATATTAATTTTAAAGGTATGAAATTTTATTGTCAAGAAATTACGGTTCCCACTTCATATATTGCACAATTTAGTTAACATAATATTATTATGTTAAACATGGTTTTTGTTTTTATATATTTCCCAATATTCCTACCTTTCCATATTATGGACCAAAATTTTCTCATTTGTAAAATCATCTGTCCAGTGAAAATAAAAAAAGACCACTTAACAATGTAAGTGATCTTGGTTATGATTATAAATTCAATTCTTCTTGCTCGATTCCAGCATCGTCTTGTTCCTCTAAAGAATCAACTTCTGATACGGCCGGTTCGATAGCATCCAATCCATAATATTCGCGAATTTTATTTAAAATTTCATATTTTAACTCGGGATTTTCTCTAAGGAATAATTTCGCATTCTCGCGCCCCTGTCCAAGCCGGTCCCCATTATACGAATACCAGGAACCACTTTTTTGAATAATGTCCAGGTCGGAACCAATATCGACGATTTCTCCTTCGAGAGAAATCCCTTCTCCATACATAATATCAACTTCCGCAGTCTTAAATGGCGGGGAAACTTTGTTTTTAACGACTTTAATTTTGGTGCGGTTACCGACCATTTCGCTGCCTTGTTTTAACGTTTCTGCACGGCGCACTTCCATACGAATCGTGCTGTAAAATTTCAAAGCACGTCCGCCAGGTGTTGTCTCAGGATTACCGAACATGACACCGATTTTTTCCCGAATTTGGTTAATAAAAATAGCAATCGTTTTAGATTTATTCAAAGCACCGGATAACTTCCGCATCGCCTGGGACATGAGTCGTGCCTGCAATCCCATATGCGAGTCGCCCATTTCTCCTTCTATTTCCGCTTTTGGAACAAGGGCAGCTACAGAGTCAACGACAATGATGTCAATAGCTCCACTCCGTACAAGAGCTTCGGCAATTTCTAATCCCTGTTCACCAGTATCGGGTTGCGATAACAGTAGTTCATCAATATTAACCCCTAAAGCTTGTGCATAAGCTGGATCGAGGGCATTTTCCGCATCGATAAAGGCAGCCTGTCCACCGAGTTTCTGGACTTCGGCAATGGCATGCAACGCGACGGTTGTTTTACCGGAACTTTCCGGTCCATAAATTTCAATGATTCTACCACGTGGATAACCTCCGACTCCAAGGGCGAGGTCAATGGCGATTGAACCACTCGATACAGTGGAAACTTTCACATCTGCCTTTTCACCCATTTTCATGATGGAGCCTTTACCAAATTGTTTTTCTATTTGTTTTAAAGCCTGTTCCAGTGCCGCTTGGCGATCATTACTCACTCAATTTCCTCCTCATACCAAATATTCGCACCTCTAGCGAGGATCGATTCATCAGTTCATAAATCAGACATTCATCTTATAAAAAAGTATACGAATCTTAACACCATCTCAAATAGGACTAAATATAATATAACCTTTTTTAACACACTTGCCAAGTATTTTATCGAACATTTATTCGTCATTTTTCCAATGATTAGTCCTCGGGAAAAATTAATTTTCGATACCTAATTATGAAAAATCATCTCGCTTTGTTCATTAAAATTAAAATGTTATAGTTTATTAAAATATGATACTATTTTTTCAAGAAGTGTGTATTTTATACCGGTACAATCAAGAAGTACGGCCACGTTCAGGAGGTAGCCAGGGTGCTTAAGTGGAAAGTTGACGAAAAAATCACACTCAGACCGATTGAAGTACGGGATTCCAGTCATATTTTCGAACTGACAGAGAAAAACCGCGATTATTTACGCGAATGGCTTCCATGGGTTGATGCAACGCAATCCGTACGGGATACAAGAATGTCGATAAAACAAATGAAGAAATACCAGGAGGAAAGACTGGGTTTAACCTTCGTGATTCTATATGATGGGGAAATCGTCGGCATGGCCAGTTTTAACAGCTTCGATTGGATCAATAAAATCACCTACATCGGGTACTGGCTGGATGCAAGCTTTCAAGGAAAAGGCATCATGACGAAGGTCGTTCGTGCCTTATGTAACTACGCTTTTGTTGATCTGCGCCTCAATCGGGTAGAAATTTGTGCAGCAGTGGAAAATAGAAAAAGCCGGGCGATACCCGAACGCCTCGGATTCAAACTGGAAGGTATCCGGAGAAGTGCAGAATGGGTGAATGATCGCTTTGTGGATCATGCCATTTACGGAATGCTGGCGGAAGAATGGATGTTGGAACACAAACGCTAAATTGGAATAAAATCTTCTGCCAGTGGAGATTGATTTCGAGCGCATTTATTCAATGTTCAATATCATTTTTATCCTTTTAAAACATATATTTAAATTCCGCTTTTGAAAACAGAAACTGTCGTCGTTACGCTCCTATTACAAACTGTAATCCTGAAAAAATCAGGATTATTTTTTTATGTAAAGCTGTTTCCATGAATGAGATTATACAATATTAAAGCGGAAAGATCCTTTAAAGACAGTCTCGAATAACCGATTTCACAATATTCGCTGGACTCCATTCTCCAAAAGAAAAAATAGTGATCGGAAATTTTTGCAGAAAAATAGTTTTCGTTATTTGTCGAATCGATTTACCTTCCTGATATAACTTTAAAATTTTTTCCTGTAGTTCCAGTAAATAGTCTAGTTTTCGGCTTAAAACCTCCCGACCGTTTTTGATATATCCTGCATGACTACAAAAAACCTCGTCAAAATCATAAGTAAGAACTTTTTTTATAGAAGTGATAATCGTCGAAATGCTTTCCTCAGGTAAAACAACTTTCGTTTTTTCATAACAATACAAATCACCGGTAAAAAGCTGTCCTGTCTCTTTATTGAATAAAGCGATGTGGTCGATGGCATGCCCGGGTGTTTTGATCACGTCCCATGTAAAAGTGCGGGATGAAAATGTTTTTCCAATTGGCTGGGCTAAAAACGGGTCCCGCTTCCCCCAAAAAACCTTGCGATACAATGGATATTCGGCCTTTTTGCGGCATTCATCAATTTTTTCATCGCTCATATAAATCGGAAGTTGATAGTTTTCTTGTAAAAAAGCAGCATTGCCGGTATGGTCTTCATGATGATGGGTAATGACTATTTTATCAATATCGTGTTTTGCAAAAAAGGGCAATAAATCTCTTTCCAGTGTTTTTGCCCCCGTATCGATTAATATCCCGTCCGTAACAAAACAATACACTTCTAATTGAAAATTTCTTAATTTGACCGTTCCTTTTCCTATATGAACATTTTTGACTGTTTTTTCACTAAAGGCGGTTTTAGGACGTAACATAACCCCCACTCCCCTCTTACCGAAAGCTTACCACAAAATGAATGAACGTTCATTTCTTTTGCGAAAAAATGGAACAGTAGAAAGCGAAAAATTTCTCAGTGATAAAGATTTGTACGATTATAGCGAGTTAGAAACATTTTTTAAAAACTTTAGTGATTAACTAAAAAGAGGAAACCCAAAACTATAGCGGGTTCCCCCTATCTTCTTTTATATTTCAATAGGAAACAGAGCCTATTAAAAAATGAATTTAATTCCACTACTGCTTTTCTAAAATAAACCAGGACAATGTTAACTCTATTTATTCACTGGCTTTAAACGTGCCGTAAAATGCCGCAATACTTTCGGTTCATAGACAAACTCCAGGCCTACAAGCTCATGCGCCCGTTCTCTGATCTTGATAAAAGCATCAGCGATGACATCCATATGATTGTATGTGTAAACTCTGCGGGGGATCGTCAAGCGAACAAGTTCCAGGGGAGTAAACAGTTGTTTTCCGGTCCTGGCATCCCGTCCGATCAGGAGTGAGCCAATTTCCACCGCTCGTATGCCCGCTTCTATATACAATTCATTGACCAGGACTTGCGCGGGAAACTGCTCCTTCCGTATATGCGGTAACAGTTTCGCTGCATCAACAAAAACGGCATGACCGCCCGGCGGTGTCTGAATAGGAATTCCGCCAGCGATTAATCGTTCGCCCAGATATTGCACTTGATGAATGCGATATTTTAAATATTCTTCATCGATGCCTTCCCGCAAGCCCCTTGCCAGCGCTTCCATATCCCGTCCGGCCATACCACCGTAGGTCGGAAAACCTTCGAGTGGCACGACAGCCGTTTGCGTTGCTTCAAATAATTCTTTATCTTCCCGAATACCGATTAACCCCCCGATATTCACGATGGCATCTTTTTTAGCAGACATGGTAAACGCATCCGCACAGGAAAACATCTCGCGAACGATATCTTTTATGGAAGCATGTTCAAATCCTTTTTCCCGCTGCTTAATAAAATATGCATTTTCGGCAAACCGGGCTGCATCCATAATGACAGGAATTCGATAACTTTTAGCCATTTTACTAACCGCACGAATATTTGCCATGGAAACCGGCTGACCACCCGCGCTGTTGTTTGTGATCGTGATGATAATCATCGCGATATTTTCCGGACGCTTTTCTTGAATCGTTTTTTCTAATTTTTCCAGGTCAAAATTACCTTTAAAGTTATACGGTGTTGTCGTAGCAAATGCCTTTTTTGTGACGAGATCAATCGCATATCCACCGGCAAGCTCGACATGGGCCCGAGTCGTATCAAAATGCCAGTTGCTCAACACGTATTGCCCTTTTTTTATCAGGACTTGAAATAGTACTTGTTCCGCCCCGCGCCCTTGATGCACAGGAATGACGTACGGATACCCAAAAATATCTTCTACTACTTCTTTTAAATGGTAATAATTTTTGCTGCCGGCATACGCTTCATCACCTAGCAAGAGACCTGCCCATTGATAATCGCTCATCGCTCCCGTTCCACTGTCACTTAATAAGTCGATATACACATCCTCTGACTTTAGCAAAAATGGATTATACCCGGCATTTTTTAAAGCTGTAATTCTTTCCTCCCTTGAAATGATTCGTAGCGGTTCGACCATTTTTATTTTAAATGGTTCAGCCATCCTCTCTATCATGATCCACTCCCCCGCATTTAGTCGTTTTCCATTTTTTCTATGTTTTCTTGATCAAAAATTTGATCAAGTGTATTTACAGCAGCCTCTTAATCTCTTTTATTATCAAGTCATGAGGACATTTTAAAGGTGTCCCACCTGAACTTCTCTTACGTATCAAGTAATTACTTTGAAATTAAGACTTGCTATCCTATATATACGAGATTCGCAAAAATATTCCACTTCCTTGTATTGTTCACTATCCACATTTATTTGTATGAAATAGAAATCAATATATGCCGTTATCGCGGGGAATCCTTTGAAATATAAAGGCGCTCCCTTTATCTCAAAAAGGTACCGTCAAGAATTTTGTGTAATGTAAGATAGATAGGGTATCTCTGAAATG
>CALGAD010000105.1 GCA_937951955.1 uncultured Bacillaceae bacterium | reverse complement strand
TGAGCTGAATTATTTTGAAAATCACCGTCTGAAATAATGTGCCAGTTTACACCAAGGTAGAATTGTAGTAAATTGTGGAAACTAAATTTTTGAGGAAAACTTTGACATTACAGTATAAACCTATTGATGAAAATTTAAAATGAAAAGGAAATAAGTATGGTTTGAAGGGGGACAATGATAAAAGATTCGTGGTTCACTGTCCAGGAGCTTGACATTCATACATATGCAATCAGTGAATATGGTCATTGGGAGAAAGTGCATTCATTTTTACTGTTGGGAGAGAAGAAGGCGATACTGATTGATACAGGGTTAGGCATTGATAACATTAAGAGAATAACTGATCAATTGACCAACTTACCTATCGAGGTAATCACTACGCATGTTCATTATGATCATATTGGAAGTCATGGGGAATTTGAAAAAATCTATGTCCATGAAGCTGATAAGGATTGGTTAGTTAACGGGATAAAGGGTTTGTCCATTAACCAAATTCGCGAAAGTATCAGTCGGGACATAACGTTGCCTCTGCCACAAACATTTAATCCTGATACTTATCAACCTTTTCAAGGGAAGCCAACAGGGATTTTAAAAGACGGTGATGTTTTTGATTTGGGTAATCGCCGCCTTGTAATCTATCACACACCTGGCCATTCTCCCGGGCATATATGTGTTTTTGATGAGACGAACGGTTATTTGTTTACAGGGGATTTGCTGTATAGCGATACTCCTGTTTATGCTTTTTATCCATCAACGTGTCCGGTAGATTTAGTTCGTTCCTGGGAAAAAATAGCGAATATCCGAAATGTCTAAATGATTTATGGCTCACACAATACGTTGGGACTAAATCCGGACATATTACAAGAAGTAAAATATGCCGTCCAGTATTTAAGGGACAATCATCTAATCAGATTCGGCACAGGGCTTCATCGATTTAACGGGTTTAGTGTCCGGTTTTGAGTAAATGAATTTAACCCTTAATATAGAAGAGCATAGTTATCACATCTTGAATGATCACATGATCGATCATTTAGTGGAAAAAAGAATGAATGATTTCCACGTTTGGTTCCAGCATATTTTCACCTATGCTTTTCTTTTCTTTGGCCATTCGAGCGGAACCGGGTCGTATCCACCTTTACATAATGGATTGCAGCGAAGAATCCGTTTCATCGCCAAATAGCTACCTCGAATGACACCAAATCGTTCAATGGCTTCATAACCGTAATGAGAGCACGTAGGATAAAATCGGCAGGTTGGCGGAAAAAGTGGTGAAATGACTTTCTGGTAAAACCGAATGATTAGTAGAAACAATTTTTTAAACATAATCTCCAACTTCCTGTTTTGATTTCCTGATTTTACTTACATAATTATACCACCTGCTGTGAATATTAGTAAAAGAGGACAAACTAGGCAAATTTAAATATAGGAGGCACAGACTATTGAGTGAAGAATTGCGTGAACATTTAAATGTTTTGCTTGCCAGTCTCGTTGTCATGTATATGAAATTGCATCATTATCACTGGTTTGTAACAGGAAAACATTTTTTCACGCTCCATGAAAAATTTGAGGATTTATACGATGAAGTGACGGAACATGTAGATGTAGTGGCCGAACGATTATTACAATTGAAAGAACGACCGATTTCAACATTAAAAGAATGTCTGGAGCTTACAAAGATTCAAGAAGGATCCGGTACCCAATCAGAAAGTGAAATGGTGCAAGAATTACTGCAAGATTTGTCCGTCATTAATCTCCATTTATATGATGGCATGGAAATTGCCCAAAATAATGGTGATGAAGTGACAAATGATATTTTAATCGGTATGAGTGCCAGTTTTGAAAAACATATGTGGATGTATCGGGCTTATATAGAACAATAAGTGTAGTATGTAGATACCTTTAGTCCTCTAAATTGGCTACTTTCTTTCTCAACTCTTCAACGAGATACGTACTTGTGAGGGCATACAATTCGTCATCAGGAAGATTATCGAGAATCCGGAGCAAATCATTACGGGTATATCCTTGTAAAAAATTCGCGACAACTAATTCAATATTTTCATCATCGGGAATATGCTGGTCTTTCACTTCGTTAAAAAGCCGATCGATCAGTTCCAACTGTTATCCTCCTTAATTTGTTTAAAAAACAGTTTATCCGTTTATTTCTTATTTAAAACATAAACCATTCTCTTTAAGGGATCGTGCGATCTCTTTTTTTTATTTGGATAAAACATAAAAAAGACAATTGAAACTTGTCCAATTATAATAATAGAGAGAAAACCTTTGTCATACATATGTAGATGAGGGAGAAGGAGATGTATTATTTTACAGATTTTAATGGCAACCGGGTGCGCTTAAGCTTTAATAAGGGAAGTTTTCCGAAAGAGGCAGAACATGTTCTTGTTATCTGTCGTTACAAAAATAATTGGTTATTAACCAATCATAAACAACGGGGACTGGAATTCCCGGGAGGTAAAATTGAAGCTAATGAAACAGCCGGGGAAGCGGCAATAAGGGAAGTATTGGAGGAAACAGGCGCGGTGGTAAGCCATCTTCTGTTCATCGGGCAATACGAGGTTTCGGGAAGCGATGGATCTTTTGTGAAAAATGTATACTTTGCCGAGATTGATAAAATCATGGCAAGAAAATCGTACCTGGAAACATTAGGACCGGTGTTACTTCCCGGTAATTTTGATTTTACAAAGTTGGATGCAAACTTTAGTTTTATTATGAAAGACGGTGTGTTGCAAAAGTGTCTGGAAGAAATTGCAAAAAGGAAACTCATTTAATTATTCCGATACCATTTATGCAACACAACCGTGCTAACGATTTTTAATCAATTTTCCTTCTAAAAATTCGACACCTTTATACATAATCGTTGCAAAAATAGCGATAATCACGAGCGCCATGAGAACTAGGGTAAAGTTAAAGACCTGGAAACCGTATATTATCAAATATCCGAGCCCCTGTTTAGATACTAAAAATTCACCGACGATGACCCCGACCCAGGAAAGGCCGACATTTACCTTTAAAGTTGAGATAATGACCGGAAAAGAAGAGGGTAAAATCGCTTCTGAAAATGTTTGCCTGCGGGTAGCGCCAAAGGTTTGTAATACTTTTAAATAGTTCGGATCCACTTCACGAAAAGCCGTATAAACGACAATGGTTGTGATGATGACGGAAATGATCGCGCCCATTGTTACGATGGATGTCATGGTCGGGCCAAGGGCAACAATGAGAATAGGGCCTAAAGCGACTTTCGGCATGGAGTTTAAGACGACTAAGTAAGGATCAAATACTTTGGATAAAAAAGGGGACCACCATAAAATTGCCGCCATAATCGTTCCGAGTGCTGTCCCGAGAATAAAGCCAAGAATCGTTTCAAATAGTGTTGTATAGACATGAGGTAAAAGAGTGCCGTCAAGGATATCCTTTACTAATAAGTCCCATATTTTCATAGGGGAACTAAAAATGAGCGGATCGATCCAGTACATGCGGGATGAGATCTCCCAAAGGACGATGAAAGCGACGAGGATGGATAGCTGAATGATCGTTACCCAGCGCTTTTCTTTAATTAAGGCTCTTTTATATTCGTCGTGCAGGAGATCGATGTGAATTTTCGTTTTCAAGACTGTTCAACTCCTCCCAGATCGTCTGGAATCGCTCGTTGTATAAGGGATGATTGCGAGCGTGGAACGGTTCTAAAATTCGCAACTCGTCGGGAACAATAAATTCTTTTACTATTGTGCCGGGACGGTTTGAGAATAAGTAAATCCGATCACTCATGGCAATGGCCTCACCGATGTCATGGGTGACAAGAATGGCTGTTTTCCCGAACTGTTTTAAAGTATTAAAAACTAAATCTTCCAATTTTAATTTCGTCTGAAAATCAAGAGCGGAAAAAGGTTCATCCAGCAAAAGCACCTTTGGATTGGTCGCTAATGTGCGAACTAATGCCACCCGCTGGCGCATGCCCCCCGAAAGTTCTGCAGGGTATTTATTTTCAACGTTGTATAACCCCATCTTCTCTAAAAGGGCGATCGTCGTTTTCCGCGTTTCGTCATTGAGTTGATTTGTTAGTTTCAACCCGAGTAAAATATTTTCTTCAATCGTTTTCCACGGGAATAAGTAATCTTGTTGTAACATATAACCAATTTTTTTATTGTTGTTTCGAATCTGTTCATTCTCCAGGGAAATCGTGCCAACCGTCGGCTCGATTAGCCCTGCAATAATCGATAGTAAAGTTGTTTTCCCACAACCACTCGGACCTAATAACGAGATAAATTCACCTTCTTCAACGGTGAAGTTTACATCGATCAGTGCCGTTGTCGTTGCTTTTTTGGAAAAGTAGATATGGGTAATATCATTTACTTCTAAAAAGCCCATAGCCAGCCTCCTTTAAAGAGGAAAATGTGAGAAAAAGGTTGATACCTTAAAAGTGCGAGATGAACGAAAACTGGTATCAACCTGTTCTGAATCTATTCGTTCATCACTTTTTTGGCAAAATCTGTATTTACAAAGGACTCATAACTACTTCTTTCAGGAAGTTCTCCAGCTTCATCCATAATATCCTGAAGATTGTTCCATTCTTCTTCATCAATAATTGGATCGGTCGCAAAGGATTGTTGATCTTTATATCGCGCCAGTGAGGAGATAATTATGTCGAGATCGACATCATCAAAGAAGGGCTGAATCGCTTTAGCGGCCTCTTCTGGTGAATTTTCCATCACCCACTGCTGTGCTTTGTAAATTGCCCGGGTGAACTTTTCAACCATTTCTGGATTGTTTTCAATAGTACTTTCCTTTGTCATAAATACGGTATATGGAACAAAGCCGCTTTCTGTTCCAAAGGAGGCGACAATGGTTCCTGTTCCTTCTTTTTCAAACACACTGGCAGTCGGTTCGAATAATTGCACAAACTCTCCTGTTCCCGAGGCAAAGGAAGGGGCGATGTTGGCAAATTCAACATTTTGAATTAGATTCAGATCGGCATGGGGATCGATGCCATGCTTTTTCAAGACAAATTCGCCAACCATCTGGGGCATACCGCCTTTTCGTTGACCGAGGAAGGTCGAGTCTTTTAACATTTCCCAGGAAAAATCCGTAACCGGCTCACGGGAGACGAGAAATGTGCCATCGGTTTGTGTTAACTGGGCAAAGTTGATAATAGGGTCTTCTGCTCCCTGGGCATTGACGTATATACTCGTTTCTGCTCCGATTAAGGCAATATCGGCTCCACCGGATATGAGCGCGGTCATCGTTTTATCACCGCCGGGAACGGTAGTTAATTCCACATCTAATCCTTCTTCTTGGAAAAAGCCTTCTTCAATCGCGACATAAAGAGGAGTATAAAAAATAGAATGGGTAACTTCGGCTACCTGAACTTTTTGTAAATCGTTTTGCTTGGAGCATGCAAAAAGAAAGAAAAACATGAGAAGGCCTAAGGACACGAAAAAGCTTAACTTTACATATTTTTTCATACATGGTCCTCCCTGTGGTATTGAAAAATTCAAAACGTCCGATTGACTAACTTATCTTATGTCGTATAGGAAAAATGTGTGAACGCCTAATTACGAAATTAAAAAGTTTAATCAAAAAAAGGCGAGTAGGAGGAGGCAGGACGTTAGAATCATGAGGAAAGTTTGCCTCGCTATTGGTAATTTTTGATATAGTGGAAGTAAGGTAGAGATTTTTCCATTCTTAATACTTTGGCCTCATTATGGGATAACAGCAAAAGAACGTTTTTCGGAAAGGTGAGGAACGCGATGGGTATGTCATTACAAATGGAAATTGAAATTTTAACCAATGGAGAAGAAAAAAGAATTCGCGACAATGAATTTCAACTTGTTTTGGAAGGCTATCATCTATATCCCCTGGATATTCCCATCGTCATAAAAAGATCAGCAGACGATGTCCCGTCAGGGGAAGGAATTATCGATCGGTTAGAATTATTTAGTGGAAAAACGACAATCCATTACCGTTTAATTAAATTAATTACGACGAATTAACGCAAGTTATTTTGAATGCCGTAAAGCCGGTCACTGTTCAAATAAGGTTTGTATTTTTTATTTTGGGCGGATATAGGTAACTCAATAGTGTTTTAAAAAAAGAAAAAATGGAGCTGTCAAAGGTCTGTTCATATGACCTATTTAACAGCTCCATTATTTATTTCCAGCTATATATCAGGCTAGACAATGGGGCCGCCCAGTTTTTCAATAACCGGATCAATGCCGTTAAATTTACGGAAGTTATCCCGGAAGTGGTTGGCGAGTTCTTTTGCTTTTTGTTTATAAGCTTCTTTATCTTGCCAAGTGTTGATTGGCATTAATAACTCTGATGGAACACCGGGCACAGTTTTCGGCACATGGAGTCCGAAAAACTCTTCCTGAACGGTATCTTCCATCGTTAACTTTCCTTCAATCGCCGCCGTAACCATCGCTCTCGTATAGGCCAGTTCCATCCGTTCACCAACACCATATCCGCCACCGGTCCAGCCCGTATTGACTAAAAATACATTGACATCATGTTGATCTATTTTTTCACCGAGCAAGTCCGCGTACTTTTGCGCTGGTAAAGGGAGAAATGGTGCCCCGTAGCAAGTAGAAAAGGTTGCTTCTGGTTCAGTAATGCCCCGTTCCGTTCCGGCAATTTTACTTGTATAACCGCTCAGGAAATGATACATGGCCTGTTCCTTCGTTAATAAGGAAATAGGTGGTAAAATTCCGAAAGCGTCCGCCGTTAAGAAAATAATCGTATTTGGATGACCACCGATACTCGGTTCGGCGATATTTTCAATGGCATGGAGCGGATAAGCCGCCCTCGTATTCACGGTCAGGCGATCATCATCAAAATCAGGTATTCTCGTTTCCGGATCAACAACGACGTTTTCTAATACTGTACCGAACTGAATGGCGTGGTAAATTTGTGGTTCTTTTTCCGCGGATAAATTGATGCACTTGGCGTAACAGCCACCTTCTATATTAAATATCCCTTCATCGGTCCAACCGTGTTCATCATCACCGATTAATTTACGATTCGGATCCGTTGATAGAGTTGTCTTACCCGTGCCGGATAAACCGAAAAACAGGGCAACGTCGCCATTCGGTCCAGCATTGGCGGAGCAATGCATGGATAAAATTCCCTGTTCCGGTAATAAGTAATTCATCACGGTAAATATGGATTTTTTCATTTCCCCTGCATATTCCGTACCACCTATCAATACTATTTTTTGTTCAAGGGAAATGATGATAAATGTTTCGGATCTGACACCATCTACTTCAGGATCGGCTTTAAACCCGGGTGCAAAAACAACAGAAAACTCGGCTTTGTGATCGGTTAATTCTTCTTCAGTCGGTCGAATAAATAACTGATGAGCAAACAAATTATGCCAGGCAAATTCATTAATTACACGTATCGGCAATCGATATTTCGGATCAGCACCGGCAAACCCTTTGAACACGAAAATTTCGTCTTTCTGCTTTAAATAATTCAACACTTTTTCATAAAGGTTCGCAAAAACTTCCGGGGATATGGGCTGATTGATAGTGCCCCAGTCGATCTTAGCCTTTACATTTTCTTCCTCGACAAAATATTTATCTTTCGGTGAGCGACCGGTGTATTTTCCGGTTGCTACAACAACGGCCCCTTTATTCGTCAGATGGCCTTCCCTTCTTGTGACGATTTTTTCCACTAATTCCGGCACAGACAGTTGTACAGACACATGATCACTTTTGAGTAGTTCATCCAAATCATTTACCAATCGGATCGAATTCATCAAGAATACCTACTCCTTTTTTTCATACTGACGAAAATAGTATAACATATTTATATCTATATTACATACTATTTTGATTATAAAACCATTATATATGTTTTTTTGTAATTTCGTGTGGATAAATTGAAAATGATTTGAATGTATAGCAAAAAGAATTGACAGAATTTCCTATATTCGTGTATGATTTATGTTTGATAAGTATTTTTTATAATGTGCGATGGAAGTTTAAAAGGTGGATCGCCTCCTTTATTTTTTTCGAAAATAATTTGCGGTTTCACTACAACTGTTCAAACTTCTATATCGTTCATATTTTGCAAGGCGTAAGCGGTTTTTAAATGGTTAAGGGACAGAAAAAAAGCATTTTATAGAATTAAAAGACATAACTCAAAAATTACTCTTTCACTATTTTATAATCTTCAAAAAAATATTACAACAAAATTGATTGCAAATTGTGAATATTTGAATTTGTGGCATATCCATATAACATTTTTCCGATTGATCTAGTTTAGGAGGTAGACGATGAAGCAGCGACTTTTCACTTCCGAATCCGTAACGGAAGGACATCCAGACAAAATATGTGACCAAATTTCCGATGCGATCCTTGATGCCATTTTAGAAAAGGATCAACAGGCGCGGGTAGCTGTGGAAACAACGATTACGACAGGACTCGTATTCGTAACAGGAGAAATTTCCACAACTGCTTATGTAGATATTCCAACAATTGTAAGGGAGACCGTTCGCGAGATTGGCTATACACGAGCGAAATATGGCTTTGATGCGGATACTTGCGGCGTCATTACAGCTATCGATGAACAATCCCCCGATATTGCCATGGGGGTTAATCAATCGTTAGAAGCACGGGAAGGACAATTGACCGATGAGGAAATTGAAGCGATCGGTGCGGGAGACCAGGGGTTCGTATTCGGTTTTGCCTGTAATGAAACAGAAGAATTAATGCCGCTTCCGATTTCTCTATCCCATAAATTAAGCCGTCGTCTGGCACAAGTACGTAAAGACGGAACGCTTTCCTATTTACGTCCAGACGGTAAAACACAAGTAACGGTGGAATATGATGAGGAAAATAGACCGGTGCGCGTAGATACGATTCTTATATCCACGCAACATCATCCGGATATTACGTTAGAACAGATTAAGCAAGATATGATGGAACATGTGATTGAGAAAGTCGTTCCTCGAGAATTAATTGATGCAAATACGAAATTCTTTATAAATCCAACAGGAAGATTTGTGATTGGCGGACCGCAAGGGGATGCCGGCTTAACCGGACGGAAAATCATCGTGGATACGTATGGTGGCTATGCCCGCCATGGTGGGGGAGCATTTTCCGGAAAAGATCCGACAAAAGTGGATCGTTCCGCTGCTTATGCTGCCCGTTATGTGGCAAAAAATATTGTTGCGGCCGGGCTGGCAGATAAATGTGAAGTGCAAATTGCCTATGCGATCGGTGTGGCCAAACCAGTTTCAATTGCAATCAATACGTTTGAAACCGGAAAAGTGAGTGAAGACATGCTCGAACAATTAGTACGTAAATATTTCGATTTACGTCCGGCTGGTATCATTAAAATGCTTGATCTCAGGCGTCCCATTTACAAACAAACGGCAGCTTACGGCCATTTCGGGAGAACGGATATCGATTTACCTTGGGAAAGAACGGATTTAGCTGAAGATTTACGCCGGGAAGCCTTAGGAGAATAATTGAATATTTTTTATCCAAGGGAATGATTCATCACGATCATTTCCTTTTTTATTTGTAAAAATAATTATAAAATTGACTGAATTAACGTAATTCCAATAATATAGTAATATGT
>CALGAD010000104.1 GCA_937951955.1 uncultured Bacillaceae bacterium | reverse complement strand
CATTTTTCACCCAATCGATAAAGATTTTATTTAAAAGCCGATTGTCCGGGAGGAAAAGGAAGATGATTGAAGGGATCAGTCATATCACGTTTGTTGTGAAAGATTTGGATAAAACGACAAAGCTTTTTCAAGAATTATTTGCTGCCAGGGAAGTTTATTATAGTGGGGAAAAGACCCATTCCATTTCAAAGGAGCGCTTTTTTATAATCGGCGGTCAGTGGATTGCCGTAATGGAAAATCAAGAGATTCTCAATCGTACTTATCATCATGTAGCATTTAAAATTCGGGAGGAAGAGATTGATTATTATATTGAAAAAATTAAATCGCTGAAACTAGAGATGCGACCGCCCCGTCCGAGAATAAAGGGGGAAGGATATTCCATATATTTTTACGACTATGACAATAATTTATTTGAACTGCATACGGGAACTCTTGAAGAACGGCTGGCCGCATACAAAGAAGTAGATACAAAGATGTAGGAAAATCCCCATATTCGGAAAGGTTAGTTCACCGAAATCATAATAGTTCAATTTTTTTGCGTATTGATGATATAATTTTCATGATTATAATCAATTTCAATAAGTTTTTCTTATAAGGAGTATGGACGATGAACTTTTCCGAATATGAGCTATTAGTTGCTCTTGCTGAGGAGAAAAATATGCGGAAAGCGGCGGAACGACTCTTTGTTTCCCAGCCTGCTTTATCGCAACGGTTGCAGACGATTGAAAAGGATTGGGGGACGAAAATTTTTATCCGGTCCCATAAAGGCTTGACTTTGACTCCTGCCGGCGAGTTGATTGTTCAACTGGCAAAAGAAGTGCTGGAAAAGGAAGAGCTCGTTCGGGAACAGGTAGAAAATATGCAAAACAACGTTTATGGAACATTGAAAATTGCCTGTGCGTCTATCGTAGGGCAAAACTGGCTGCCAAAAGTATTAAAAAAATACGTTGAAAAATTCCCCCAGGCTAAAATTTCGCTCATTACCGGTTGGAGTAGTGAAATCTTAAAGGCCGTGTATGAAGACCAGGTTCATGTCGGAATAATCCGGGGAGAACCGGATTGGAAAGGTGTGAAAATCCATTTATTTAAAGACCACCTCTATTTAGTCGATCGGGAAATTCAGTCGATCGAGGAAGTATTCCTGACCGATCGACCGTTTATCCAATTTAAGAGCGACTCGAATTACTACCAGGAAATCCAAGACTGGTGGCACACTCGGTTTCAGCGCTCCCCGAGACGAGTAATTGTCGTTGATCAAATAGAAACTTGTAAACAAATGGCTTTAAACGGAATCGGTTATGCGATTCTTCCGGAGATAACCCTGCACGGTTTGGATAACGATTTGTATAAAACGCTGCTGTTGGACGAACACCAACAACCCCTTGGACGCGATACGTGGTTGTTAGGATATGAAGCAAATTTTCAATTAAAACAAGTCGAGGCTTTTGTATCGGTTATTAAAGATTTTATCGCTAGTAGCCTGTAAAGCAAAATACATGGAAAATAGATAAAACTTGGTGTTTCCTTCCAAAAAAGAAAATAATAACGAACAAAATGCCAGGAGTGAGAGCAATCGAACAGAAAGTAATTCCTGCCTGTGAAGATATGAAAAGTTTCGAGAGATTTTTAGAATCACCTTGTGAAATCGGCATTATTTTAGAAATTCATATTTCCCTGGTCAAGCATGTAATGGCTTTGGCCAAACAGCATAATAAAAAAATCATCTTTCATATGGATTTGATTAACGGGATTCATAATAACGAATATGGAACAGAATATATTTGTCAGGAATTTAAACCCCACGGTCTCATATCGACAAAGGGAAATGTGATCCAAAAAGCAAAGCAAAACGGTGTTCTTTCCATCCAGCGCATGTTTTTAATCGATTCCCGCGGGCTCAAAAAGACGTTGAACATGATACAAAAGGTGCAGCCCGATTACGTTGAAGTTCTGCCGGGCATCGTCCCGGAAATGATCCAGGAAATTAAGGAAACTATCGATATTCCTCTGTTTGCAGGAGGCTTGATTCGTTCACGAGAAGAAGTGAAAAGGGCCTTGCAGGCAGGTGCAGCCGCTGTTACAACATCTGAGAAAAAACTCTGGCAATATGGTGATGAATTTTAGGTGCCTGAAAGACATTTAATAAAGCATTGGGTGCAAATATTAATCATTAATTTCTCTTTTGTGTCTGTAATTGTGCATGTACGCCTTGTGCTGCGAAAAAAATATAAATAGATTTTATTCGGAAAAATATTGATAACGTTTGCAAAGAGAGGTATGATAGTTTTAAGAAAAAAGTTACTGTGGAAGGATGACTCACATGGTCCATATCGAATTGTTGATATGTATCCATGTGAGTTTTTTAATGGTAATTATTTCTTTCTAAAATCATATTAAAATAGAGGAAGTATAACACCACCTAACAGTGGAACTACAAACTCTGAAACTTATAAATGAACTACGACGACACATGAAATTTTATAAATGATAGGATCCCGATAGTAAGTTTGTGTTCAAATGGGAATAGGTTTTTTCGATGGATAACCGCCGCAAAACACTTGCTTCCCATGTCCTTACGTAAATTTTCATCATTCTGGTAAATGTCTATCGAGTTAGCAATTTTGTTGGTTCCGCTAATTTAGCAACGAAACAACCTTTAACGATGAGGCAATGAAAATCGATGGTAGGAGGAGTTTTTTATGGAAAAATATATTATGGCACTCGATCAAGGAACGACAAGTTCCCGCGCGATTATCTTCAACAAAAAAGGAGAAATATTATCGATTGCCCAGCAGGAGTTCGAGCAAATTTTTCCGAAACCGGGTTGGGTTGAACATGATGCTAATGAAATCTGGACATCCATTCATGCCGTGATGGCCGAGGCACTCCGCAAAGCGGATGCCGAACCTTCCCAAATTGTTGCCATTGGTATCACGAACCAGCGAGAGACGACGGTCGTTTGGGATAAAGAAACCGGTAAACCGATTTACAATGCGATTGTCTGGCAATCGCGGCAGACAGAAGATATCTGTAAAGAATTGCGGGAAAAAGGCTATGAAGAAACTTTCAGGAATAAGACCGGACTATTGATCGACCCTTATTTTTCCGGAACGAAAGTGAAATGGATTCTGGATCATGTGGAGGGAGCCCGGG
>CALGAD010000103.1 GCA_937951955.1 uncultured Bacillaceae bacterium | reverse complement strand
ACGGTTTTGGTTCGCACCTAGTTTAGCACGTTCTGCGGAAACCTTCTCAATAGCAGCATCCAATGTAGAAATGGCTGCATCTGCACCTGCTTGAGTAGAAATATCAATTCCGTCTACACCTAAACCTGTTGCAGACATGTCTCCGATAGAAATCTGGATCGATTGACCGTCATTGGCACCAATATGAAGAACTTTATCCGTAAAGCTTCCATCTAGCAGAGTTTCTGTATTGAATTCTGTGTCTGAAGCAATTCTGTTAATTTCTGTAAGTAATTCTGATACTTCTGCCTGTAAGTGGGCACGATCTTCGTCTGTATTCGTGTCATTAGCTGCTTGAACTGCTAATTCCCGAATACGTTGTAGAATTGCATGAGTTTCATTAAGTGCACCTTCAGCTGTCTGGATTAAAGAAATACCATCTTGGGCATTTTTGGTAGCCATTTCCAATCCACGGATTTGGGCACGCATTTTTTCGGAAATGGCAAGACCAGCAGCATCGTCTCCTGCACGGTTAATGCGAAGACCGCTAGCAAGTTTTTCCATGTTCTTTTGAACTGCATTGTGGTTTCCAACTAAACGGTTGTAAGTGTTTAATGCTGGAATGTTGTGATTAATAATCATTTAGATTCCTCCCTGGATTTTTTTAGATGAACTTCCTTTTTCATCTTTGTCCTTTTGTTGAATCCCAATCTTATCCGGAGTCGATTGTTCATCAACAAAAAGGACGAGTGAATGATATGGGCAAAACCTTTGGATGCATCCTGCATTAGGTTTCGTCCATAATGATTCACTCGTCCTTGAGTATTTTTGTTATTTTTTTGTTAACTGCTTTTCATAAATTTCTCCACGTACAATAGGGATATCTTTTGGCGCATCAATGGCCAAGCGGAGATGACCTTCATCCGATTTAACAACCTTCACAAAAATTTTGTTGTCAATCACGACATACTCCCCAGGTTTCCTCCCTAAAACGAGCATTGTTCTCCTCCTTGAAATTGACAAAATTTCATTGATCAACATGCTTGTTTATTCCCCTATAAAAAAGGGATGAATAAACAGACAAACTTCATGCTGTGCCTCCTGCACGAATGAACTCGGTTCAGTTACTCATCCTTGAGTGTTCGTAATCTTCGCTTCTAATTATGATATCGGTAGCTTTGGAAATTTTTTTATACCTTTTTTTAAAAATTTCTAGTAAAAGATATGAAAAGGGACCTAATCTCATTTAGGTCCCTTTTCAAGCTTTTACTGAAGTAATTGTAAAACTCCCTGAGGTAATTGATTGGCTTGCTTGCCACTCCTTCTTTCGAATGGAGAACAGACTATATCTTCACCCAAATTTTTGGGGCCGGGCTCTTCAGGAAAACTTTCTTCCCTACGGACCTTATCACCTTGATATTATTCTTTAGGCGATTTGTCCTAGTCGTTGAACCTTCTCCAGGGTTTCCCCACAGGAGCTTGGCTGCTGGTTGCCCAATCTTTTCTTTTTTCAAACCCTCACGTCTGCCGTTTCCGGCTCCGTTGTGGTAAGAAAAGCTCTAAGGGGTTCCAGCAATTCACCCGGTCATCCTCCAGTTCGTTACCAAACTGGACGCCCAGCAACAATTACTGCAAGAGTTGTAACACACTTTGCGGCAATTGTTGGGATTGAGCTAGCATTGCTTGTGCTGCTTGAGAAAGGATATTATTCTTCGTGAATGCCATCATTTCTTTCGCCATATCTACATCACGGATTCGGGATTCAGCAGCAGATAAGTTCTCAGAAGAGGTACTTAAATTATTGATGGTATGTTCTAAACGATTTTGGTACGCACCAAGTTTTGAACGTTCTGCAGAAACTTGTTCAATGGCATCATTTATAACAGTTATAGCTGAATCTGCAGAAGTTTGATTAAGAACACCACCAGATGTATCCGTAGATATATCTTTCTTTAGTGATTTAACAGAAGAAGATACTGTTCCTTCACCTACATTCCACCCAGTTCCTAATGCCTCACTATTCATATCACTGATTTTAAGTTCAATAGCTTGAGTAGCATTGGCACCAATGTGGAATTTCACACCATTAGTATCCAAGTCACCATTTAAAAGATTTTTTGTATTAAATTGTGTATCATCAGCAATTCGATCGATTTCATCTATTAACTCGTTTATTTCCTTTTGAATCTCTTTTCTATCTGTATCATTATTTGTGTCGTTTGCAGCTTGTACTGCTAATTCCCGCATACGTTGTAAGATGGAATGTGTTTCATTCAGAGCACCTTCAGCCGTTTGAATTAAAGAAATACCATCTTGGGCATTTTTTGAAGCCATATCCAAGCCACGAATTTGCGCACGCATTTTTTCGGAAATGGCAAGACCGGCAGCGTCGTCTCCTGCACGGTTAATGCGAAGTCCGCTGGCTAACTTTTCCATATTCTTTTGAACAGATGTGTTGTTCCCGACTAAACGGTTGTAAGTATTTAAAGCCGGAATGTTGTGATTGATAATCATTTCATTTCCTCCTTGAAATTATTGGTGAAATTCCATTTTCACCTTTTTTATTTAAACCTTACTTATATAAAAAACAGGTTCATGTTAAAAAGTGATTAATTACAAACTTCCAAAAGTTTTTATTGATAAGGGAGCACAATGTATATAAAACTTTCAGTTTTATATTACTGTAACAATTGTAATACTCCTTGCGGTAATGAATTGGCTTGGGCTAACATGGCTTGTGCTGCTTGGGAAAGGATGTTATTCTTCGTGAATGCCATCATTTCTTTTGCCATATCCACATCACGAATTCTGGATTCAGCAGCGGTTAAGTTTTCCGATGAAGTGCTTAAGTTGTTAATTGTATGTTCTAAACGGTTTTGATAAGCACCAAGCTTGGCGCGTTCACTTGAAACCGTCTCAATAGCTGTTTGAATCGTATCAATTGCTTCATCAGCTTTTGTTTGTTCACTTGAAATATCGATCCCTTTTGTTGCTTTTGCAGGGGTAATTGTTCCACTACCATCATCTACTCTAGCAGAACCAGTTCCATCATCTACGCCTAATGTATTGGCATCCATTGCTCCAATAGTAAGTGAAATTTTTTGCCCCTTATTTGCACCAATATGGAATGTTCCTGTAAAATCGCCACCCAACAGATTTTGTGTATTAAATTCTGTATCATTGGCAATCCTTGTAATTTCTTGAGCTAATTGATCAACTTCTTTTTGCAATTCAGCTCGATCTTTATCTGTATTGGTATCATTCGCACTTTGTACTGCTAATTCTCTCATCCGTTGAAGGATGGAATGAACTTCATTTAATGCACCTTCAGCTGTCTGAATCAAAGAAATACCATCTTGCGCATTTTTAGTTGCCATATCCAACCCGCGAATTTGGGCACGCATTTTCTCGGAAATGGCAAGTCCTGCAGCGTCGTCTCCTGCGCGGTTAATGCGAAGACCGCTAGCTAATTTTTCCATGTTCTTTTGAACAGACGAGTTGTTTCCAACTAAACGGTTATACGTGTTTAAAGCTGGAATGTTGTGATTGATAATCATATCATTTCCTCCTTGAAATATTTTTCACGTCCTTGTGATGTGTTCTGAGATTCACAAGGCCGGCCGACCCTTATGAATCTTATACTTTATATCGACAAAAAAAGAAAGGTGTTTAGCCTTTCTTTACCAAATTTTGCTTATTTATAGTTCTTTAGGATTAGGTCAATAAGACTGCTAGGCGCATTTGCAGCATGTTTATTTTCCCGTTGTATTTGTTCATACAATTCCTTTCGATACACCTCTACATTTTTCGGGGCATCGATGCCGATTTTCACTTGATCACCTTGAATGGAAATGATTTTAATTTCAATCCCGTCACCGATTTGGATTGCTTCCCCTTTTTTTCGTGACAATATTAGCATCGAATCACCCCTTTTCCTTTACCTGTGATTTTTGAAAAAGCGGCTCCCTCGTAGTATAGCTCTCGTGATTTAGAACAACTTGTTTAGCACGTTTATTCTGTATATTAATAACGATTGGCGCTTGAAGGTTAATGGTTGTTTTTTCAAATGGATCCTGGATGGTCAATATGTTAAATATTTGTACATCTTCCGCTTGTTTTATACCAAGTTTCTCGATAACTCCATCTTCTAACTTAAATTCATAATCTTTATAAAATAGAAACGGGTTAGTGATAACAAACGCGAGTTCTGGTGTATTCACCGATTGCAAAATAAAATACACTTGCTCTTCGGTAAGAGGGAGAATGACAAACTCATTCTCCTCGAAAAAGCCAGGCAACCCGTTTTCAAAATGGACAATTTGTGTTTCCTCAATAGTAATTTCACCGTGGTATTTCGTTTGGATTTTCATATTTTCACCTACTGTTATTGGATTAAACTGTTTTGTCAAAGAGATTTTCAAACCAAATTCGTAATTCATTTTTTTGTGCAACGTAAACTTCTACATCTCCTGAAGTATATTGAATCATCGGTTTTTGGGGGATCGCTTCAATCATCGGCTCATGTATGGTGACTTTTATATCTACTTGAGCCGGCTTATAGTGAAACTTGACACTGCCATAAGATGGGATCCATGTAATTCCTAATCGTTTTGGCGGGGGATGGCTTTTTTCAACCGCTTGTCGAATTAGTGGTTTACCCTTATATTCAATTGACATGAGCTCTCTACCTTCGCGTGCCCGCCGTGCCACACCTTCAAGTCCCTTTTGTATTCCGCGTTGGGCGTATTCCTTATTCAACTGATATATCGATTTTAAATTCGCTTCTGCAAAGGCTTGCGATTGATCAATATACAGCTTTCCATGCTTCGAATGTATCTCTATTTCTGCCGGTCTTTGTTCAATATTTTGGATTGCCTTCGGTTGTTTAATCGTCATTTTCGGTGGAGTTATTTCCAAACCGATTTTTAAAAATTGCGATTCCATCCGAATTTGCGGTAGTTGCATCGTTATCTCCTCTACTCTTTAAACTAGAATCCAAAACAGATTTTTTCTAAGAGCTCTATGAAAAAATTGAAAAAGAAAAGCTATTCCTCAAGAATAGCTTAACGTAAGAAATCTAGTAAAGTCGGTTGAATTATGCGAGCACCTACAGCTAGAGCTGCCCGATGAATCGATTCTTGGGTAATCAATTCAGTGATGACTTTTTCAATATGGACATCCTCGTTATCCGACATAATTTTCTTTGCTGTCACTTCCTGTTGCTGAAGTCGACTTGCCATTAATTCAATCCTGTTTTGTTTCGCACCAACTTCAGCTTGCACTTTTAAAAAGCGATCCAGTTCACCATCAATTTCACTTAAATAATCATTAATCTCTTCTCCTGTTGCACCTGAATTTAGTTTTGAAACAATTTCATCAATTAATGCAAAGGTTGTATTACCGTCTTCATCAACAAACACATCTTGTCCATTCACATTCGTTTGAATAAAAATTCCGGAGAAAATTTCAATATTGATAGCTCCATCAGAAAACTCAATTTGTTCCACACCACCAGTCACTTGCACTGGTGATTGGCTCGTATTTGTACCGTTGAACAAATATTTATCCCCAATTTTTGTTTGCGCAATGATTTTTAGCTGCTCGTTCAATTCTTTCAATTCTTCTGCAATCGCTTCCCGTTGATTTTCTTCATACGTGTCATTTGACGCCTGGACAATCAGTTCCCGTATCCGGTGTAAGACTTGCGACCCTTGGGTGAGAGCATCGTCTGTTGTATGCAACCAGTTTTCCACTTCACTAATGTTACGACTGAATTGTTCCACCTGATTTAAATCTGTACGATAACCAAGACCGAGCATAGCCACAACGGGATCATCGGACGGACGGGTAATCTTTTTTTGTGTCGCCAGCTGATCTTGAAGTTTTCCAAGTTCCCGATAACTTGAGCTAATATTCCGCAACATATTATTCGTTAACATCGACTGGGTTACACGCACATCATCCACCACCTTTTCCTAAAAGCTATCTACCTACAATTCCCATGCCATTAATCACTTTATCGAGCACTTCATCTAATACCGTAATCATGCGACTGGAAGCATTGTACGCATGCTGGAACATCATCATATTCGTTAGTTCTTCGTCCAGTGAGACAGCACTGATGGACTGACGCTGGTTGTGTACTGAATCGAGAAGAACTTGCGTATTATCCCGATTACGAATGGCACTTTGGGCGTCGACACCCAGGTCACCAATCATACTGGCGTAATAGGAATCTAACGTGCCACCTGCTGCCATTCCCTCAGGTAAATCCTCAATATTTTCAATACTGATAAACTCGGCAAAGTCTTTTCCTTTAATCTTTGCCAGTTCCAGTGCATTCCGATTATCCCCGCTATGTACATCTCCATCTGCCGTTAACTCTTTGGCAGCGGCAATTTTTGCAGGATCATTGACAATGACATCATTCACATGTATGGATGCTGCGGGATTACTATCATCAATGATAAAGAAATCAATTCCTTCAGCACCGGACAAATCATAGCCTTGTTTATGAACTGCATTAAATTCTTCAGCAAATACTTTTGCATAATTATTCAACCGGTCGAGCATATCCGGGAAATGCCCCTGTCCTTGCTCACCTGTCAATTCATAACCATAACCTCGAATGAGTCCACCGAGCTCACCAACAAAATTTAAATTATTAATGGTGACACTACCAACTTGAATATTTTGAACTTTTCCTGTTAACGGGTCACCTGCTGCATTAGTCCCGGTAACTTCCAATTGCTGAATCGTGGCAATTCCCGTAACCGAATCGACGGAAAGTAATTTTGCCCGATTCCCAGCTCCATCTGTATAGGGGGATCCATCGGTTTGAATGATCTCTATTTCGTAAAGACCGATAGCATTCGGCGGATGTTGACCGTATTGTTCCGGTATTACCGTATTCACTTTAATATTGATATATTGCGAAAGTTCATCAACTAGTAAATCCCGCCGGTCATATAAATCATTCGGTAATCTACCGTGAGGTTCGACACTGGCGATTTGCCGGTTCAACTCATCAATTTGCGAAATCAATTTATTAATATGATCCACTTTCGTATCGATCTCCATCCCGAGATCCTTTTGAATCCGAGCGAGTGAATTATAGTAATAATTGATTGTTTCAGCGACCATTTGACCGGTGGATGCGACAACTTGACGGGCACCGGAGTTTTCCGGGTGATTCGCTAAAT
>CALGAD010000102.1 GCA_937951955.1 uncultured Bacillaceae bacterium | reverse complement strand
AAAAAACTATTGACATTTTCCATTTATCTGGTTAATCTAAATATAGATTCAAAATTTACAATTTCATAACGGCGGATGACCGTTGTAGGAGAGTGCAGATTGTTCTGCCACCGAAGGAGCAAGTTCCAAAAAAAGACCCTTGGAACAAACCTCTCAGGTAAAAGGACTACAACGGGACGCATCTCTGGAGAGTGCTGAGATTAGCCACCAACGGGGAAAATCCTGCAGAGGGCAGGGTTAATCTCTCAGGTAAAAGGACAGAGAAAGGGTAAATATACACCATATTTACCTTTTTTCTGTCCTTTTTTGCATTTCGCGTGCTGATCACACAAAGGTTGCGAAAAATGGTGGCTAACTTCACTGTTGAATGCAGAATGAATCGTTTTTCCAGTTTTTGAAAACGCTTCGAATATAACGTGATTGTGGCTCAGGTATTCCATGCAGAAAACCGGAGAGAAGAAGTCCGTTTTTACGGAGAGTTGTCTAAATATTGTCATGTGTTGCTAATGAAGCGCAGTTCGAACTATTACAACTTCAATCCCTAATCTAGTTTTAACCAGTTAAAAATGGTTAAATAGCAAGGAAAAGTTGTTTTTCACAATCATCTATTCGTATCTCCCGTATCCAAGTGTGCAAGAAAATAACTTCACAAACTTTCCTTACATAATTTCGATAAATAACGGTTTGAATCTTTCAGTACCGTGTGGGATTGATATCTTCAAGAAACAGATTAGAGAAAGTTTAAGAGAATTTCCACATGACAGGGGGGATGTCATGTAAAAAGAAAAAATGCTGTTGGAATCAGTAAACCTCTGAGCTATTGACAAAATATGATCAGTAGTTGTTTTATACCAAATTTTTCCATTAAATTCATAGTGGAAAAGGTTGGTAACATACCAAGACTAATCGCAAGTAATCACATGTTCAAATGTGATTCATGTATAGAAGGAGGATCAATAAATGAGTGCAGAAACCCAGTTAAAACGTACACCCCTTTTTGAAAAATATAAAGAGCTGAATGCGAAGTTGATTGACTTTGGTGGCTGGGAAATGCCCGTACAGTTTTCAACAATCATTGAAGAACATCATGCCGTTCGAAATGACGCCGGTCTTTTCGATGTTTCCCACATGGGTGAAATCCTTGTGGAAGGAAAAGATGCGGAAAGCTTTCTGAACTACCTCGTTACGAATGATGTGACGAAATGTCAGGTGAATAAAGCCCAATATACCGCTATGGTGAAACCGGATGGCGGAATCATTGATGACTTTATCATCTACAAGCTGGACGAACAGAAATACTGGATCGTTACCAACGCTGCAAATACCGATAAAGATTATGAATGGATCATGCAGCACGTAAAAGGTGATGTAACTGTTAAAAATATCTCTGATTCAATCGGTCAGTTAGCTTTACAAGGTCCAAAAGCAGAGGCAATCTTGCAAAAATTAACCGATACGGATTTAAGTGAAATCACCTTCTACCGTTTTGCACAAGGTGTCGAAGTTGCCGGTATTCCGGATGTCCTCGTTTCCCGCACAGGGTACACAGGCGAAGACGGTTTCGAACTGTACTTAGCAGCTGACAGAGTCACTGAATTATGGGACAAACTGCTCGAAGCAGGTAAAGACGAAGGAATTAAACCTTGTGGTCTCGGTTGCCGGGATACATTACGTTTCGAAGCCGGTCTTGCTCTTTACGGAAATGAATTATCCGAGGACTGGAGCCCGCTAGAAGCTGGCATCGGTTTTGCCGTTAAAGTGGATAAAGAAGTGGACTTTATCGGTAAAGAATTCCTGGCAAAACAAAAAGCCGAGGGTGTCAAACGGAAAATCGTCGGTCTTGAGGTAACCGGTAGAGGAATTCCTCGTAATGGCTACAAAGTCTTTTCTGCCGATGGTACAGAGGAGATCGGTCATATAACCTCAGGAACGAAATCACCGACATTAGGTAAACAATTAGGTCTTGCTTTACTATCGGTTGATCATGCAGAAGTAGGAACAGAAGTAAAAATTCAAATCCGCAAAAAATTAGTCGATGCAGTCGTTGTAAAGAAACCATTTTATAAACGATAAAATACTGACTGATTTGTAATTCCATTTATCTTATCAATGTTTGTTCATTAACCTTTTATATAAACCAATCACAACCAAGGAAAGGATGTATCAGAATGGCAAACTTACTTTTCAGTAAAGAACACGAATGGGTATTACAATTAGAGGATAATAAAGTACGCGTTGGTATTTCCGATTATGCTCAAGATCAATTAGGAGATATCGTTTTCGTTGAATTAGTTGAAGAAGGAACAGAAGTTGAAAAGGATGAGTCACTCGGAACTGTAGAATCCGTTAAATCTGCTTCCGAAATCTACAGCCCGGTATCAGGAACTGTGGTTGCTGTAAACGAAGACTTAGAAGATGAGCCGGAAAAAGTGAACGAAGAGCCCTATGAAGGTGGCTGGATGGTAGAAATCGAACTTTCAAACCCTGAAGAATTAAAAGAATTATTAGATGAGGATGCTTACAAGGCCTTTATTGAAGAAGGAGGGGAATAAGATGACAAACACCTACCGTTATCTTCCCGATACGGAACAAGACAGAAAGGAAATGCTTGATTTCTTAAATCTGTCTTCCACAGAAGAACTCTTTAAAGTTATTCCCGAAGAATTGCGTTTAAAGGACGGGTTGAATATTCCGGCAGCTGATCCGGAACCTGTCTTAATGAAAAAAATGCAAAAGCTTGCAAGTCGTAACATAAATGCCGATCAATACCCGATTTTCCTCGGAGCCGGTATTTATGACCATTACATTCCGAGCGTTGTAAAACACGTGATTTCCCGGCAAGAGTTTTACACGGCATATACTCCTTATCAACCAGAAATCAGCCAGGGTGAACTGCAAGCTATTTTCGAATTCCAAACGATGGTTTGCGAGTTAACCGGTATGGATGTAGCGAACTCATCCATGTACGATGGGCCGACCTCACTTGCTGAGGCAGCTTCCCTTGCGGTTGCATCGAAACGCCGGAAAAAAGTTCTCGTATCAAAAGCCGTTCATCCGGAAGCACGCGCCATATTGGATACGGTGGCGAGAGGTCAAGAATACGGCGTTGAAGAAGTCGACCTGGCAACCGATATAACCGATCTTGAAAAATTAAAGAAACAAATCGATAAAGATACTGCTGCTGTCATTGTTCAATATCCGAACTTCTTCGGTTCGATTGAAGATTTAGCAGAAATTAGAAAAATTGCCGATGAACACGGCGCGATGATGATCGTCAGCTCCAATCCGCTTGCTCTAGCCGTATTACAGGCACCTGGAAAACTCGGCGCTGACATCGTGGTCGGAGATATGCAGCCCCTCGGCATTCCGATGGCCTTTGGCGGACCATCCTGCGGATATTTCGCCACAACGAAAAAATTAATGCGGAAAATGCCAGGCCGGATTGTCGGTGAAACCGTTGATGAAAACGGCAAACGCGGCTTCGTATTAACCTTGCAAGCCCGTGAACAACATATTCGCCGTGAGAAAGCGACATCGAATATTTGTTCCAACCAGGCATTAAACGCTTTAGCATCAGCTGTTTGCATGTCCGCTCTTGGAAAACACGGTATCCGCAAAATGGCCTTGCAAAACATTGAAAAAGCCGATTATGCAGCAAAAGCATTGCAAAACAAAGGCTTTGCTGTTTTGAATACGGCACCGTTCTTTAACGAATTTGTCGTTGAACTTTCCCGTCCTGTCAAAGAAGTAAATGAAAGACTTCTGAAAGAGGGCATCATCGGCGGATATGATCTGGGCCGTGACTACGGTTTAGAAAATCATATGCTTGTTGCCGTAACGGAACAACGGACGAAAGAAGAAATCGATCGCTTTGTGGAAGCATTGGAGGTGGCTGTAAATGGCTGAGTATAACAAGCTGATTTTTGAAATTGGTCGTCCTGGTAGAGTGGCATACAGCCTGCCAGAAAGTGATGTCGACAGTGTGGATTTGGAAGAAAAACTTCCGAAACACTTGATTCGTGATGAAGAGGTCAACCTCCCGGAAGTGTCCGAGCTGGAACTCATGCGTCACTATGTGGCCCTTTCCAAGAAAAACTTCGGGGTGGAAGATGGTTTCTACCCGCTCGGATCCTGTACGATGAAATACAATCCGAAAATCAATGAAGATGTGGCCAGCCTCCCTGGTTTCACCCGCATCCATCCTTACCAACCGGAAGAAACGGTACAGGGTGCGCTGGAACTCATCTACAACTTGCAAGAAGAGCTGGCCGTTATCGGCGGTATGGATGCGGTAACGTTACAACCGGCTGCCGGGGCACAAGGGGAATGGACCGGCTTGATGATCGTGAAACAATACTTTGAAGAACGCGGCGAGGATAAAAGAACGAAGGTTCTCGTTCCTGACTCCGCCCACGGTACAAACCCTGCAAGTGCAGCAGTTGCCGGCTTTGATGTGGTAACCGTCCCTTCAAACGATCAAGGATTGGTCGATCTTGAAGAGCTCAAGAAAGCTGTTGGCGATGATACAGCAGCATTCATGCTCACCAACCCGAACACTCTCGGATTGTTTGAAAAAGAAATAAAAGAAATCGCTGAAGTTGTTCACGAAGCAGGGGGCTTACTCTACTACGATGGTGCGAATGCCAACGCCATCCTGGGTAAGACAACACCGGGATTGATGGGCTTTGATATCGTTCACTTCAATCTTCATAAAACTTTCTCCACACCACACGGTGGTGGTGGACCGGGTGCTGGCCCTGTTGGGGTAAAAGAGTTCTTGATCCCTTATTTACCGGTACCTCGCGTCGAAAAAGATGGCGACAAATTTGTCTTGAACTCCGATCATCCAAGTTCGATCGGTCGTGTGAAAGGATTTTACGGAAACTTCCTCATCCTCGTCCGTGCTTACACCTATATCCGGACAATGGGTACGGAAGGCTTGAATGAAGTTTCCGATGCGGCCGTTCTTCATGCGAACTACTTGCGGAAGAAACTTGAACCGTACTTCGAATCACCGTATGATAACTGCATGCACGAATTCGTGCTTTCCGGTTCAAGGCAGAAAAAACTTGGTGTCCGTACGGTCGATATGGCCAAACGCCTGCTCGATCACGGCTTCCATCCACCGACGGTTTACTTCCCGCTCATTGTGGATGAGTGCATGATGATCGAACCGACGGATACGGAATCAAAAGAAACTCTCGATGCATTCGCTGAGGCAATGATTCAAATTGCTAAAGAAGTAGAAGAAAATCCAGAAGTTGTCCTCGAGGCACCTCATAATACGATTGTCGGTCGTCTCGATGAAGTTCAGGCAGCTAGAAAGCCGATCGTTCGTTATCAAAAACCTGAGAACGAATAATCTGTAAAACTGAATAAAAACCTGCAGGTTAACCTGTACAATACACTCACCCCTGGTTAACCTGCAGATACTTTTAAAAATATTACAGCTGAGGTGGTAGTATAATGGCACATAAATCTGACGTACAAATTGCTCAAGAAGCAACATTGTTACCGATTACAGAAGTGGCTTCCAAGCTCGGAATTGATCAAGATGCTGTTGAACTGTACGGAAACTACAAAGCAAAGATCAATAAAGCGAAAATAAAAGACTTCGATGAACGTCCAGATGGAAAATTAATCCTCGTTACAGCGATTACACCGACTCCTGCGGGTGAAGGAAAAACGACCATAACCGTCGGTCTCGGTGATGCCTTGCAAAAAATCGGTAAAAAATCGGCCATTGCACTGCGGGAGCCTTCCTTAGGACCGGTTTTCGGGATTAAAGGTGGAGCCGCTGGTGGTGGATATGCTCAAGTTGTACCGATGGAAGATATCAACCTTCACTTCACGGGTGACTTCCATGCAATCGGTGCAGCAAACAACCTCTTAGCAGCCATGCTGGATAACCATATCCATCAAGGAAACGCATTAAACATTGATCCCCGAAAAATCACCTGGAAGCGGGCCGTTGATATGAACGACCGTCAACTCCGGAACATTGTCATCGGCTTACAAGGTAAAAAGAATGGTTATCCTCGTGAAGACGGTTTCCAAATCACCGTTGCCTCTGAGATCATGGCTATTCTCTGCCTGGCCAATGATATGAACGACCTTAAAGAAAGATTGAAAGACATCATCGTCGGCTATACTTACGATGATGAGCCGGTAACAGCCGGTCAATTAAATGCGCACGGTGCCATGGCAGCTCTCTTGAAAGATGCGATCAAACCGAACCTTGTCCAAACCCTCGAACATACACCTGCCTTCATTCACGGTGGACCGTTCGCCAATATTGCTCACGGCTGCAACAGTGTACAAGCTACCAAATTAGCCTTGAAATTCGCTGACTATGTAGTAACAGAAGCAGGATTCGGTTCCGATTTAGGAGCTGAGAAATTCATCGACATTAAATGCCGCATGTCCGGCTTGAAACCTTCCGCTGTTGTTGTCGTTGCGACGGTTCGCGCCTTGAAGATGCACGGCGGTGTACCGAAGAACGAATTGAACAACGGTGAAAACCTGGAAGCCTTGGAAAAAGGTATGCCGAACTTGATCAAACACCTGGAGAACTTGCGCGATGTCTTCGGTTTACCGGCAGTTGTTGCCATTAACAAATTCCCGACAGATACCGAAGCAGAATTGAAATTGGTCGAAGAAAAATGTAAAGAATTAGGCGTAAATGTCGTTCTTGCTGACGTATGGGCAAAAGGTGGCGCAGGAGGAGAAGATCTTGCTCGCGAAGTTGTCCGACTCGCCGAACAAGACAATAACTTCAGTTTCGCCTATGACTTAGAAGATTCGATCACCGAAAAAATTGAAAAACTCGTGCGCAAAGTATACGGTGGTAAAGGAATTGAACTGACAAAAAATGCGCAAAAAGAAGTCGAGCGTTTAGAAAAATTAGGATATGGAAACTTGCCGGTATGTATGGCAAAAACCCAATACTCCTTTACGGATGACCCTTCGAAATACGGACGTCCTGAAGACTTTACGATCACGATTCGCGAAGTACGCGTTTCTGCTGGAGCCAAATTTATCGTTGTGCTCACAGGTGATATCATGACCATGCCTGGACTTCCGAAGAAACCAGCAGCGGAAAACATGGACGTCACGGAAGATGGACATATTGTCGGTTTATTCTAATTCGAGAAAGGTTGAAAATCCATGAAAGATCTCTCCATTGAGCAGTTCCTCGACGATTTGTTCTCGAAAAAACCGATACCTGGTGGGGGCGGGGCTTCGGCCCTCGTCGCCGCTGTAGGTATTGCACTTGGTGGCATGGTAGGGAACTTAACCTTGGGGAAGAAAAAATATGCCGATGTTCAAGATGAAATTGAAGAAATTTTAAAGGCGGCGGAAAAACTCCAGCACGAACTGGAAGATCTTATCCAGAAAGATGCGGAGAATTTTGAACCCCTTGCAAAAGCATACGGTTTACCGAAATCCACGCCAGAAGAAAAGGCATATAAGGAAAAAGTGTTAGAAGAAGCACTTTATCAAGCCTGCCAGGTACCATTAGAGATTATGAGGAAATGTGTCGAATCGATCGATCTGCATGCCAGACTTGAAAAAATCGGTAATAAGCTGGCAATCAGTGATGTCGGCGTCGGTGTCGTTTTCTTGAAAGCAGCACTTGAAGGCGCCAGTCTCAATGTGTTCATCAATACGAAAATGATGAAAAACGATGCTGTCCGCACAAAAATTAATGAAGAAGCCTATCAATTAATCGAAGAAGGCAGACAAAAAGCAGATGAAATTTTCCAAAGAGTTGCGAAACAATTTGAATAATTTCCCATGAGTTCGATCGTATATCTCTTTTGTGGAAAAAACAAAATGTTCCAATGAAAGTATGGAATACAGGGTGTACTAAGGTAAAAATAATCACGCTCGTTTCTCGTCAACACGGGAACGTGAAAATGATCATATTAATGAAATGGATCAACGTTCACTGTAAAGATTTTTTGCGAATACGCCATCGCATAAGCTACAATCGGTTAATTCTTCCAAAAAAATGCATGTAAAACCATTTATATTTTATCATGAACGGATAGACAGCGTGAAGTATTGATACCTTTTTCACAATATTCACTACAATACGAGATGTTATGATAAACTTATTGACCGCAACATGGGATACACAAACGAAAGAGGGTGACGAGATGGCAACAGTTATGAGCGGTAAAGAAGTTGCTAACCATATTCGAGAAGAGTTGAACAACGATTTACTGGAATTAAACAAAAAGAACATCTTCCCTCGAGCGGCAATAGTGAGAGTCGGCGATGATTCCGCCTCGATCGGCTATGAAAATGCAGCGATCAAGCTGTTCAACAAATTAGGAATAGAAAGTCAAAGTTTCCATTTCCCTGGCGATATATCGGAAGAAGAGTTTATCGAGGAATTCCAGAAGATCAATAATAACGACGATATTCATGGTATTTTACTCCTTCGTCCACTACCTTCTCAAATCGATGAAGAGAAGATTAGCTATATCATCAATCCCGATAAAGATATTGACGGCATGAGCCCGGTCAATATTGGAAAAGTACTTTCGCCGCAAAAAGGAGATTTCGTTCCCATTACTCCCGAATCGGTGATGCGGACATTGGAATACTACGGGGTTGAATTAGAAGGGAAAAATGTAGTTATTATCGGTCATAGCCGCGTAGTCGGTAGACCGTTATCCATGTTACTTGCAGATAAAAATGCAACCGTGACGATCTGCCATGTGTATACGAAAAATACAGCAGAAATTTGTAAGCAGGCAGATATCGTCATTTCTGCCACAGGTGTAGCTGGACTTGTCACAACGGACTATGTGAAAGAAGGGGCAGTCGTTGTTGACGTAGGTACCAGTTATGTAGATGGAAAATTGCGAGGTGATGTGGACTACGATAACGTAAAAGAATTAGCATCTCATATCACACCCGTGCCAGGTGGAATTGGTGCAATCACTACGACACTTCTGGCACAACGCGTGGTAACAGCTGCCAAACACTTAACAGAAAAAAGAGAGACCGTTACAGTATAACGTCTCTCTCAGGTAACCCAACCTGCCAACTGCAAATATCCACAACCACTTGTAACAGATTGATTCATACGGTTTTGTTTCGAAAATCCAATCCTAACATCTATTGTACTAAAAAATCAGCAAATTGGCTGGAATCCTTAGAAAAGATTTCGTGAGTGACAAAAAGTGAAGTGAAATATCTCCGGGAGGCTCGTGCATCCCGGAGGCATATCCTAAACCCTTTTTATCAATACTATTCGTGAGACATCAAATCAGGTGAAAACCGAAATAATTATTCGTGAAAATTGATAGACATCAGAAAAGCTAACGGAATGGCTTTGAGATTACCCATTTCGTTAGCTTTTTCTATTTTGTAATTGTAGCAAAAATAATTTCCCCATATGTAAAATAGATTTACAATATTTTTGCTAGCGATGCTGATCAATCAGGATGAGATTGCCATCCGGATCTTCAAAAGTGATAAAATCAGGACCTTCCGTATTTTCATCGGCCTCACGGATAATCCGAATCCCTTCCTCTTTCAACCTCTTTTGAATTTCCCGGACATCGGTGAAGGGATCGACATTTTCCCCGTTTTCGTCCCAGCCTGGATTAAAGGTTAAAATGTTTTGCTCGAACATTCCCTGGAAAAGACCGATTAAACAATGTTCGTTTTTCATAATCAGCCAGTTTTGATTGATATCCCCGCCCAATACTTGAAACCCTAACTTTTCATAAAATTCCTTTGAACTTTGAATATCTTTCACATTCAAACTGATGGAAAAAGCGCCGAGTTTCATAAAATCCTCCTCAAAACTACGTATTTGGGCCTTCAACAAACCCATTTTTGGCTAATAACAAGTACAGCAATTTTATAAAAGTTTTTGACAAACACCCATCTATAATGTATCCATTTGCAAACAATCCTTTTCATTTTATACAGAAATAAATAGAAACCGCGATTACAGAATTTTATTTAGGAGAACGCATAATGCATAAAACACTTTTTCAATTATAAAAGATGTAACAATTAGACGATTTTAGGAATCCTGCCGGAATAGGTGCTTGTGGGGCAAGAGTTGTTGAAAGCCTTCTTAAAGAATGGTTAGTATGTATTCTATTCTCTGGATGACAGGATTCTTGCTGTTGTTGTTTGAATATTTTTTATCGTTTTGGAGCAACTAGCGATGTATTAGCGAAATGTTCACAATAATTTAACTGATTATTAATTGTTTATTCACTGATTACAGAAAAGTACAAATAATATTTTAGTATAATAATGGTAACGCTTACAAATATTTTTCATCTCAATTTTATCATTATTCATATTGTTGAAGGGGAGAAGACTATGTTACTCAAAGATCAAGTCGTTCTAATTACTGGTGCTGCTGGTGGTATCGGAGCTGCTGCTGCAAAAGCCTGCAAAAAAGAAGGTGCCAGGTTAGCGCTTGTTGACTTGAAGATGGAGGACTTGGAAAAAGTAGCAAAAGAACATGGCCTCGAAGATGCTCTTTTATTAGAAGCTGATGTCACGAAAGAAGAACAAGTAAAAAGATATGTTGATCAGACTGTGGAAAAGTTCGGACGGATTGACGTATTTATTAACAATGCCGGTGTCAATGGGAAGGCAGCCAATATTACAGAACAAACGGATGAAAATCTTCGGTTTGTCATGGATGTCAACTTCTTTGGTGCATATTACGGTTTAAAATATGTATTACGGGTAATGGAAAAACAAAAATCAGGTTCTGTCATTAACACTGCATCCAACGGTGGCTGGCTCGGTTCTCCGGGTATGAGTGTTTATGTCTCTTCAAAACACGCCATCGTCGGTTTAACGAAATCGGCTGCTCTGGAAACGGCAAAATACGGTGTTCGAGTAAATGCCGTTGCCCCTGGTGCCACCGATACGAATATGATGAGACGAATTGAGGCCAACGTTTCCGGCGGGGAGGATAAAGCAGAAGAAGCGAAAAAAGCCTTCGCTGCAGCAGTACCATTTGGCCGTTATGCTACTGTTGAAGAAATTGCCGATTTAATGGTATTTTTGGCATCCGATAAATCGAGATTTATCCATGGTACGGTTGTTCGGATTGATGGCGGTATGTCCGCAACATCGGCACAATAATTCTTGTCAATTTCGCTTGTCCCGTCTCTTGATTTTGTGATGGGACAAGCTTTTTTTATTGCGAAATCAGTTACAGGAAAATTTTGTTAGAATCTAAAATCGCATTCCCATGATCATATTTGTTTATTTTTTTATGGAATTATATTAATATATAAATTTAATATTATTATGCAAATCCTCAGTCATCTTATTCGATTAAAAGATTTTGATGAATCATTAATGAACGATATTTCTTCTCCTTATCGTTTTTTCTGCAGGTAAATGATTGGTAAATGGCACAATTTTGTTGTAAATATGTATCAAACACATAAAATGTCTTAACGATTCCAAAAGGGAAGGGGGAGTTTTTATGACAGAAGGGAAAAGGAAATTGAAAATGCCGCATATTTATGTCCTGCTCTTTTTCCTGGCTGCACTCGCTGCTCTGGCATCTTATATCATTCCTGCCGGTTCATTTGAACGCATTCAAGGTCCGAATGGCCGGGAAATGATCGATCCCGAAACGTTTCAATTTATTGAACAGTCGCCTGTCTCACTAATGGAATTCCTAACTGTTTTTCCAAGAGGCTTGATAGCGGCAGCGGAAGTCATCTTTTTCGTATTGATCATCGGTGGTTTGTTCAGGGTTTTTTTAAAAACCGGGATTATTGAAATTGCTGTCGATAAACTCACTAGAAAATTTGCCAACAAAAGCGTCCTGCTCATCCCGGTCTTAATGGTCGTTTTTTCATCCGTTGCCACTGTCATCGGTGTTCCGGAGCTCAGTCTCGTCTATATTCCTGTTCTATTACCTCTACTGATTGCTTTAGGATATGACTCTATCGTGGCCGCAGCCGTGGCTTTGCTTGGTACGGGGGTTGGATTTACGGTTGGGGTTTTGAATCCGATCAACACCGGTCTCGGCCAGCGGGTATCCGGAATTCCCGTCTTTTCTGGAATGGAGTACCGCTTCATTGTGTTTGTTGTGGCTTTAGTTATCGCCATCCTTTACATCGTCCGTTATGCCAGAAAAATACAGAGTGATCCGTTACGCAGCTTCGTGTATGAAGATGATACTGAGAAACGGAAACTTTATCAGGATGAGAAAAAAGTCGGTGATGAAAAACATTTAACAGGAAGGCAAAAGATCGCTTTAGCTGTTGCTCTATTATTTTTTATCGTTTTAATATATGGGGTAATCGGTCACGGCTGGTTTATGCAGGAGATGTCGGGGCTGTTCATCTTCATGGGCTTTACCGTTGGCATGATCGCCGGATTATCGGTTTTGCAAATTTGCCAAGGATTCAATGAAGGGTTTCGCGATGTCCTGGAAGGCGCGTTAATCGTAGGTGTGGCGCGGGCGATTTCTGTTGCCCTGGAAGATGGCTTGATTATCGATACGATCGTTTACAGTTTAGGGAATGTCGTCAGTACCTTACCACCTGTAATTGGTGCGGTCGGGATGTATTTTGTCCAGATGCTGTTAAGTTTTATCATTCCGTCCGGGAGCGGGCAAGCGCTGGTGACCATGCCGATTATGGCACCTTTAGCGGATATGATCGGTTCGACCCGGCAAATTGCTGTTTTCGCCTATCAGCTGGGGGATGGTTTTGCTAACCTTATTTTCCCGACATCCGGATACTTTATGGCGTCATTAGCAATTGCCGGCGTTCCTTATCAAAAATGGCTGCGTTTCTATTTCCCGCTATTTTTAGTATTCGTGACCCTGGCCGTTGTGGCGATTACATTTGCGCAAATGATCCAGTGGAGTTAATTAGATTTTGCGAAATCTAGTAACGATATAATGATTTTATAAATGCCTTAAAAGAAATTATTAATAGTAGTATAAGAAAAAAGGAATTGAAAAAAGCAAGTGGAGGAATGAAAATTTATCGCTCCACTTGTTTTTAATTTGAATTTAGTAACTTATTTTCTTTTACTCAAATATTAATCTTCTAGAACATGAAAGTCAGTGATCGGTACTTGTTCATTTAGCTACTCTCTTAGTACGAATCATGCTGCTTTTTTATTTTCGTTAACTTTCTTAACCCGAAACGGTGCAATGATTAACACGGCAATTAATAACAGACCGAGGTATCCGATAAATGGATAGAAATAGGCGATCAGTTCAGTGAAACCGACAAAACTTAATGCGAAGCCAATAGCCATCGTGATTGTTAAATAAATTTTAAATTTCTTAGTACCTGTTTCAGCAATCCGGGCCACAAATCCATAGAACATGCTAATAGCTGTATTAAAGATCATACCGAAGATAACGATTGACATAATCAATCCTAAAATTGGCGAGATTTCGTTAACAATTCCTAAAAAAGGCATGTCCAGTTCAGCAACGGATTCAATTTTTGTAAAAATGGCTAGATGGCTGAGGACGATTAAGATACCTAGACCCAATCCACCGGAAAGTCCACCTAACGCTGCAACTCTTGTATTTTTGATTGTTCCGCCCATAACGATCGACATCGAAGCACCAACCGCGATATTAAAAGATGCATAGTTAATACCAGAGACAAACCAGTTGGGCAGGGTGGTGGACGTTGCCAGGGCCATATCATTTAATGATGCAACATCATTGTCGATGGTAAATAAGCTGTAAATAGAGATGATGATAACGAAAATAATTAAAAAAGGTGTTACGGCACTAATTATCGACACGACTCGATCCGTATTAAACATTCCGGAAATTAACACTAGAATGGTCATAATTAATGAGCCAACAAAATAAGGCAAACCGAATTGCTGCTGGAGGTTCGAACCGGCACCGGCGATCATGACGACACCGATTCCGAAAAGCGTGAGAATCAAGATATAGTCAACGAGTGTGCCGATGAAACGACCGCTGATACCGTAAATGACATCTTTATGGGAATTCGTCTGTGTTCGACTGCCCAACCAAACGAGAACCATGCCGCAATATGCAAAAATCGCTGCAGAAATGACAGCAGCTGCTATCCCCATTAATCCAAAACTAGTGAAATATTGGAGGATCTCCTGACCAGAGGCAAAGCCAGCTCCAACGATTATCCCGATAAAAGCGCTTCCAATTCTAAAAATCTCCTTCAGATCTTTCAAAGAAGTACACCCCTTTGTTTGACCATTATTTTATTTGTAAAATTATTATAATTAATCATGAGAATAAATTGTTTATTAAAAAAACAAAAAGTACACGTTATCATTTGTAAAAATGGACAATTGGAAAAATATATTTTAAATATAAAGTAAAGGGGTTATTTATGAAAAGCATGTTCTAACTGCAATGCCTAAAAGGGGAGGAGAAATGATTGAACCAGGTATTAATTGAAAAACAGTTATACGATGCTTTTCAGTCAGAATCCGTTGCCACACCAGAAAAACTAGCGGATTTAATAGCAGAGATTCTGGGTTGTCCGATCACCATTGAAGATGCGAATCATCAATTAATTTCTTACAGTAAACATAATGGGAATATTGATGAAGCACGGATGTCAACGATCGTACAGAGACAGGTACCGGATCATGTCGTCAATGGCTTGTGGAAAAGTGGCGTGATGAAACAATTATTTGAAAGGGATGAACCGGTCATTATTCCGCCTATACACAATATAGGGTTGGGCAACAGGGTCGCGATTTCTATCTGGGAAGACAATGAAATTCTTGGTTTTATATGGGCACATACTGATGAGAGAGATTTTCATGAAAAAGAATTACAATTATTTAAAGTAGCTGCAGATTTAGTAAAAAAGTATTTTGCTATAAATAAAAGTACAAGCAGGGAAAATGAAAAGGAATTTCGGGATTTCTTTTGGCAATTACTATTAGGGGATATAAAAGAAGAACCGGTCATTTTGCAAAGAGCGAAGCAATTGTCCCTGAGTTTAAATGGGGATCTATCTATTGTCGTGATCGATTTCGGAAAAGAAGTAACCGGAGTGGATGAAAAACACGCCCATTATTTAGTCGATCGAATGGAGCAGGTAGAAATTGTAGGGCGGATGTTTGATCAAAATCAATTCATATTACTTGTTCGTTTAAATGAAAATGCAAATAAAAAGACGGTCTTACATGAAAATCTACAAATTTTCCTGTATAAAATTAATAATCGATTGCAAACAGATCGAATCGTTGGCGGCAGTGGTTTAATTTACCAAACCCCATTAGACCTGCATTACAGTTATCAACAAGCGAAAAAAGTGGTGCGTTTAAAGCGACAATTTAAAGAGGAACTCGAGAATGTATTTACTTATGAAAAATTAGGTATTTTCCAATATTTAGATGTTGTATATAATAATAAAATTAAGGAGAACTATAAAAATCCAATCATTGAACGATTAAAACAATATGATAAAAAAAATAATACAGAATTACTCCATTCGCTATGGATTTTTTTGGAAAGTAACTGCAATGTGTTTGATGCGGCTAAAAAGATACACGTCCATCCGAATACACTAAACTATCGTTTAAAGAGAATCAAAGAAATTGGTGATATCGATCTAAACGATCCGAATCAAAAAACAACCGTTTATCTTGATCTTATCATTGATAAGCTATATAAGTAATTGTGTAAACAAACAAAAATATGTACCTATTTTCATTTATTTGAATAATGAGAGCGGCTATAAAATGATTTATTATATTTGTAAAACAAAAAGGGGAGATGTGGAGATGATTATAGGGGTACCAAAGGAAATCAAAAACAATGAAAACCGTGTAGCCATTACACCAACAGGAGTAGTCGATCTAGTAAATGCCGGTCAAACAGTGCTGATTGAAGCTGGTGCAGGATTGGGTAGCAGTTTTACTGATGAGGATTACAAAAATGCAGGTGCTGAAATTGTTGAAAACGCTTCAGAGGTCTGGGAAAAAGCGGATATGATTTTGAAAGTAAAGGAGCCGCTCGAGTCAGAGTATAAATATTTCCGCAAAGGGTTAATCATTTTCACCTATTTACATTTAGCTGCGGAGCCTGCTTTGACAAAAGCCCTTGTGGAAAATGAAGTGACAGCCATCGCCTATGAAACGGTTACCGTGAATAGAACGCTACCACTTCTGACACCGATGAGTGAAATTGCGGGCCGGATGGCCGTACAGATCGGTGCCCATTATTTAGAAAAATCCCAGGGTGGAAAAGGGGTTGTCCTGAGCGGAATTCCTGGCGTTAAACGCGGAAAAGTGACCATTATCGGCGGCGGGGTTGTTGGCGAAAATGCGGCGAGAATTGCCACCGGATTAGGAGCGGATGTGACGATACTCGATATTAATCCAGACAGACTCCGTCAACTCGAACATATCTTTGGTAGAGATGTACAAGTGTTGATGTCCAACTCGGCGAATATTGCCGCATCCGTAAAAGATTCTGATATTGTCATCGGATCCGTGCTTATTCCAGGAAGAAGAGCTCCGAAACTCGTTACCGAAGAAATGGTCAAATCGATGGAGCCGGGATCGGTCATTGTTGATGTAGCGATTGACCAGGGTGGAAACTTTGAAACGATCAATGAGCCGACTTCCCATGACAATCCGATCGTTGTCAAACATGGTGTGCTACACTATGCGGTTCCGAACATTCCAGGTGCCGTACCGCAAACAGCAACTGTCGGATTGGCCAATGTGACGGTACCATATGCATTACAAATTGTCCAAAAAGGTGTTGAAAAAGCCGTACTTGAAAGCGAACCCCTTCGTGCAGGTGTGAACGTCATGGGCGGAAAAGTCACCCATCAGGCAGTAGCTGCTGATCTCGGTTATGATTACGTTCCCGTTGAGGAAGTTATTAAAGGGTAATTGATCGTTTCAGGGTGAGCGGAACGTCGAAAGTATATTATTTGAAAACAACATTTCCACGTTAAATATAGAGAAGAGGGTGTCCGACTGAAGATAGTTTACCCGTATGAGGACACCCCCTTTTTGTATCTAAAATATATTTAGTTGTTAAATTTTTTTAGAAAGAAACAATTGATGAATCGGAGAAAAATATGCGCATTAAAAACAGGAGGTACCGGGAATGAACTACGGAAGTTATCGACCAACCTGGGCTGAAATTTCGCTCGATGCGATCCGTCATAATGTAGCTGCTTTTAAAAATTATATAGCGGATGGAACAAAATTAATGGCAGTGGTGAAAGCAGATGGTTACGGTCATGGGGCAGTAGAAGTTGCCCGTGCGGCTACGGAAGCGGGGGCGGATTACCTGGCGGTGGCGATTCTTGATGAAGCTTTAATTTTACGAGAGTCCGGGATACAAACCCCTGTACTCGTTCTCGGATATACCCCGCCTGAATCGGTTCTTAAAGCGATTGAACAAAATATTACGTTAACCGTATTTACCGAAGAAGTCCTCGCTACCATTCAAAAAGTTGCAGACGAGCGCCAAATGCAGGCAAGGATTCATGTGAAAATTGATAGTGGAATGAATCGGATAGGCATAAAAGATAAAGATGAAGTATATGCACTCGTGCAGAAAATTCATTCGGAGTACGTATATTTAGAAGGCATTTTCACGCATTTTGCCGATGCCGATAATATTGATCCTGCCTATACAGAGAAGCAGTTCGAGCATTTCATGGATGTCGTATCGTATTTAGAAAAAAATAATATTTATATTCCGATTAAACATTGCTGCAACAGTGCGGCTACGATCCAATATCCAAAGATGCATTTAGATATGGTCCGGGTCGGCGTCAGTTTATACGGTCTGTATCCGGAAGAGCACATGAAAGAGCAAATTTCTTTACGGCCAGCCATGAGTTTAAAAACGAAGCCGGTGTTTATTAAAACTGTTCAGGCGAATGAACCGATTAGTTATGGCTGCACATATAAACCCGGGGACACTTCTTTAATTGCAACCCTTCCGATCGGATATGCGGATGGTTTATCCCGTTCTTTATCGAACAAAGGTCATGTAACGATTAAGGGAGAAAGAGTTCCGATCGTTGGTCGGGTATGTATGGATCAAACGATGATCGACATTAGCCGTGTACCGCACGCAACCACGGATGATGTCGTTACGATTTTCGGCGATCCGCAGGATGGATGTGTCTCTTTGGATGAAGTAGCACATATCATGGACACGATTCATTACGAAGCCGCCTGCCTGATTGGCAAACGTGTGCCAAGACGGTATGTTGCCAATGGGGAAATTGTAACCGTAAAAAGCTTGCTGAGAGATGAGTCAACTCTTCAGGAAAATAGGAAGATTACGATTTAAGCGGAAAAGAACATCGTATTCATCGCGACCGGAAAATCGTTATTCCAGTCCGGCGCACACATGGACGGGACGAGATTTCTATTTGAAGTGTGAGAGGTGTCCTCTCACGATTTTTTTAATTTCAGATGATTAAAGGACGTTGACGAGAGAAATTCTAGAAATAAAATATATAATTGAAAATTCATAATATTACTGGAAACGATGGCGGGCATTTATCTTCTAGTTCTTAAAAGGGGGATGATGAACAATTTACCGAACGAAGGCGCAAATCCCGATTATTGAAAATCATGAAAAACTCGTATCACTAACAGGGATATCTGAAAAAATAGTTGTCGAACCGTATTATTTTCAAAACAATATTCCAGGTGCGCTGGATGATTGTTATCTCAGGGAAGGTGCTGTCAAACGTCTTTTAAACGCGGTTCAATACCTTCCTGAGGACCATTATTTTATTGTTTTTGACGCCTGGCGACCTTACCAGGTTCAGTTAGCACTGTATCAACAATTAGAAAAGCAACTACAGTTAAAAGGTCTTACGGGTAATGAACTGAAAAAAGAATTGACGAAGTATGTGGCCAGGCCTTCGAAGGATCCGATGCGACCGGCCAATCACTTAACCGGTGGTGCGATTGATTTAACGATTGCCAATCAACACGGTCCGCTGAATATGGGGACAGCATTTGATGATTTTATAGATAAAGCAAGAACAGACTATTACGAACATATTCAAAACCCCACTCAAAAAGAGAAACAAATCAAAGAGAATCGCAAACTATTAAAAAGTATTATGGAACAGGCCGGATTTACGAATTACCCCGAAGAATGGTGGCACTATGACTACGGCAATCAAAATTGGGCATTGAAAACGGGAAATGATGCGATTTATGGTGGGGTACTGGAACTGGTCGGACATCGAATCACTTACTAATTTCGACTGGGTTTATCGATTTATAGAAATTTTCGAGCAGGTTGATTTAACGGGATAACAATTTCATGGAAGACTACTAGCTTTACAGCAAAGTCTAGTAGATTACGGGGAAGAGACGTAGCCCGTTATCAAATGGATCAAAAGGCGCGAATTAGGATTTATCATCACCTGGGGTGGCTGACAATTAGACGATTCGCAACATTTTAAGCAATCAAGGTTTTGACATATTCACTGCGGGAATGATGATGAAAAGATTTTAGAAATCGCAAATAAAGCGATTGTGAGCGGTTCGACCATCAACCGAATTCTTTCTTTTTCGAATTTCACGGCAAAAATTCGGTAACCGCCATAGACTTGGCGAATAGGTTAAGAATTTCACCAATAAGTGTGCGGCGACTGTTTATTCAATTAGAAGATTGGTAGCGGTTACGGTTTAGGAAAAGCCGGTCAATAGAGCTAGACCGCGGCAAATTTATTCACTTCTTTTCGATATTGGTTAATGCATTCAATTTTGATAAAAATTGGAGGGTTGGGAAATGACGAACACATTGATTCAACCGGATGATACATGGATTCTCTGGGCGATCCTGGTCGGCTGGGCAGCGATCAGTATTTATTTAGAACAAAAATATCAATGGGCTGCCAAAATATCCGGGGCGATCATCGCGCTTGTTGGTGCGATGGTTTTGGCCAACTTGAATATCATTCCTACTGAATCACCGGTGTATGACACTGTCTGGTCGTATGTCATCCCGTTAGCGATTCCGTTACTCCTTTTTCAATCGAATATACGAAAGATCTGGCGCGAAAGTGGTAGATTAGTGATAATTTTCCTGATTAGTTCTGTCGGAACTGTGGCTGGTGCTATTATCGCCTTCTTTTTACTCAAAGATCATATTCCTTTACTATATAAGATTTCTGCGATGATGACCGGGTCTTATATCGGTGGCGGCGTCAACTTTGTTGCGATGACCGCAAAATTTGAAACACCAGGCGATCTCGTATCAGCGACGGTTGTTGCTGATAATATGGTGATGGCGCTTTATTTCTTAGTGTTGATCTTGATTCCATCATTAACGTTTTTCCGAAAATTTTTCAACACCCCGTACATCGATGAGCTGGAAAGTAACGTCAAAGGGGAGGAAAATCTCGCCGCATCCTACTGGAAGAGAAAAGATATCTCCTTGCTCGATATTGCCAAAGCTGTCGGGACGACATTTGTCATTGTCGCTATCTCATTTACAATTGCCGGTTTCTTTGATGAATTGATTCCTTCTGGTGAAGATGTGAATGTATTTTTAAATATTTTAAACGGAATATTTGGCGATAACTACTTGATGTTAACGACGATTACACTGCTTGCGGTAACTCTGTTCCCGCGTTACTTTGAAAACATCCACGGAACTCAGGAAATCGGTACGTTTTTAATTTACATTTTCTTCGTCGTGATCGGTGTTCCGGCTTCCATTCAAGTCATCTTGCAAAATGCACCGCTCATCTTCGTATTCTGTGCTTTGATGGTGATCATCAACATGATCATTTCCTTCGGTATAGGGAAAATCTTTAAATTTTCACTGGAAGAAATTATTCTGGCGAGCAATGCGAATATTGGAGGACCAACAACGGCCGCGGCAATGGCGATTTCCAAAGGCTGGATCAAACTAGTCGGACCGATCATGCTTGTAGGTACTTTAGGCTATATTATCGGCAACTATATAGGATCGGCAATTGGCGCCTGGTTAAGTACTTTATAAATGAACAACGGGTAATCCGTAGAGGGAATTCTACGCGATTACCCGTATTTTTGTTACGATGACAAGATTTAATGAAGCATTTTTTGCGTTTCGTATTCTCTTATATTTATCGTTATTACAATTGTTTTTTATATTTTTTGCAATAACCTTGCAAACATTGCCGCTCTTTTTGGCAGTTCATCGATAATAATATGTTCATGTTCCGTATGAGCACCAGCCCCTAGAGCCCCCAGTCCATCGAGAGTAGGGACCCCTAAACTGGCTGTAAAGTTGCCATCGCTACCGCCACCGGCAAGTTTCTCCCCGATATTGAGCCCAACTAATGCACCGGCTTCTTGCGCTTTGCGGAAAAGTTCTTCCGTTTTTTCTGTTTTGACCATCGGCGGGCGATTCAGCTCACCGGATACTTTAATTTCCACCCCATCCGTAAGGGGCTGTAAATTTTCCATGATATCTACCAAACGTTCTGCTTCCTCATCCGTTTCCACGCGAAAATCGATTTCAGCAACGGCATAGTCGGAAACGACATTCGATTTACTTCCACCGCGAACGACACCTACATTCACCGTTGTACCGAGGTGATAATTCGTTAAGTTTTCGAGTTTAATAATTTGTTGGGCAAGCTCCAAAATGGCACTTTTTCCTGCGCTGTGATTATTTCCGGCATGGGCCGCTTTCCCGAAAACTTCTAATTGATAAATACCGACACCTTTTCTCGCGGTTTTTAACTCCCCGGTATAGTCGATCGGAGGCTCCGTGATTAAGACGACGTCGCTTTTCAATGCCTCTTCCTCAATAATTTTTCGGGAAGTCTGGCTTCCTAGCTCCTCATCGGATGTAAACAAAAAGACGATTTCGTGTTCGGGGAATTCCCCGTTATCTATCAACGCTTTGACCGCCCATAAAGATTGGACAATTCCGCCTTTCATATCGTAAGCGCCGGGTCCGAAAATCTTTCCGTCTTCTATTTTGATCGGCAAGCGACCTTGCTGCCAGACCGTATCGAAGTGCGCACATACAAGTACGCGGCGTTTCCCTTGTCCCACAGTCATTTTAAAATGATCCCCGCGGGTCGTTTGGGGAAATGTTTCTATCGTACCGTTAATAAGTCGCTTTGCCATCTGTTGTAGTGTTATTCCGCATGCATCGACCAATGCCTTATTTTCGGAAGGAGATTCGGCTTTCACTAAAGTAAGCACATCGTCAGTCATCTTCGTTTTGTGTTCTTCCAAGTACCGGTACAACTTATCCAAATTCATCATCCCTTCACTTAATTATCAAAAATTATCAAGAAAAACTAAATTAAAAATTGACGCAAAATTTATATTATATTATATTTTATAATAACATATTTTAGGAACAATAAAAGAAATTATCCTTTATCAATGTATTCGGGGTGATAGATTGGAACGGTTATTTCATTATATCGACGAAAACAAAGATTTGTATATCGGGTGGTTGCAAGAACTTTGTCGCATTCCAAGTGTTGCTGCGCAAAATCGCAGAATGGAAGAAGCGGCCAACAAAGTTCTTCATGATTTACAAGTATATACCAAAGCAAGTGCACGGTTAATAGAAACGAAAGGATTTCCCGTCGTTTTTGGTGAGATTAAAGGAAAAACTAGCCGAACTCTATCATTCTATAATCATTATGATGTGCAACCAGAAGATCCTGTTGAGTTATGGGATGTCGAGCCATTTGCGGCAGAGATTGTCGATGGGAAGCTAATCGCGCGAGGGGCGGCGGATAATAAAGGAAATTTAATGGCGAGAATCGCTGCCGTCCATGCTTACCAGCAAGTTTACGGTGAACTTCCTATCAATATCAAATTTATTGTTGAAGGAGAAGAAGAGATAGGCAGTCCGAATTTAGGAGATTTCGCCGAAAACAATAAGGAGTTGTTACAGGCCGATGGATGCATCTGGGAATTCGGATATAAAAATGCTGACGGTCGCCAGCAAATTAGTCTAGGTGTAAAAGGAATGGTTTATGTTGAGCTCATTTGTAAAGGGGCGAATACCGATCTTCACTCGGCCAATGCGGCGATTATTGAGAATCCGGCCTGGCGGCTCATCTGGGCGCTTGAATCGATGAAAAATAAAGAGAATCAAGTGTTGATTCCCGGATTTTATGACGATGTGGCTGAATTAACCCAAGAAGACTACCAATTAACTAAACAATTTATTTTTAGCGAGGAAGAGACGAAGGAGAAACTCGGAATTCAGAATTTTGTTAATAATTTAACGGGTGAAGCATTAAAACGGCAATTGATTTTCTCACCGACATGTAACATTTGCGGGTTTGAAAGTGGCTATACTGATGAAGGTGCGAAAACGGTATTGCCTTCATGGGCAAAGGTTAAACTTGATTTTCGTTTGGTGCCGAATCAAGATCCGCACAAGATTGTGAAACAGCTTAGAGAACATCTGGATCACAATGGTTTTGCAGATATTGAAATGAAGGTGTATGGACTGGAGTATCCAGCACGAACAGCACCTGATCATCCGCTCGTCCAGAGTGTCGTAAATGCTGCAGAATATGTGACGAAGATGGAACCGACGATTTTGCCAATGTCGCCAGGCACCGGTCCGATGTATGAGCTATGTCAAAAGTTTGGAATTCCTGCAGTTTCCGTGGGTGTCGGCAATTTTGAGTCCAATAATCATGCACCGAATGAAAATATTTTCATTAAAGATTACATCGATGGCATTAAAGTGATTGCCAAAGTGATAGAGGAATTTGCGAAACAGTAAAAGGGGGGATTGTTTTGCCAGGATTGGAAGATGAGTTTTTAGTGGAAGCAAAAACTTTAAAGGAACAACTCATTGAATGGCGACGCGATTTTCATCAACATCCGGAGCTTGGTTTTGAAGAGGTTCGAACATCGACCATCGTGGCGAACTATCTAGAAAGTCTCGGTCTCGAAGTCAAGCGCAATGTGGGGAAAACCGGGGTCGTTGCCTTATTAAGAGGGGAGAATCCCGGACCTACCATTGGTCTGCGGGCCGATATGGACGCCCTGCCGATTCAAGATCAGAAAGAAAATGTGCCTTACCGTTCGAAAATTGACGGAAAAATGCATGCCTGCGGGCACGATGCCCATACCGCGATGCTTATGGGAGCGGCAACGATTTTGTCCAGACGACCATTAAAAAAGGGGAACATCAAATTTATTTTTCAACCGGCCGAGGAGGGAGAAGGCGGTGCTGAATTGATGATCAAAGAAGGTTGTTTAGACAATCCAAAAGTTGATGTCATGGCCGGTCTCCATGTGAATACCGGAATTGATACAGGGAAAATAACGGTTACTGAAGGGGAGATTGGTTGTGCATCCGCCGATACGTTCGAATTAATGGTCATCGGCAGCGGCGGACACGCTGCCCATCCGCATCAGACCGTCGATGCAATCGCGGTAAGCGGTGAAGTGATCACATCACTCCAGCAAATTGTTAGTCGACAAATCCCGCCCATCGACTCGGTCGTTATTACCATCGGGACGATTGAAGGTGGCACGGCCACAAATATCATCGCCCCAACCGTGAAAATGACAGGCACTGTTCGCACGTTAAATCCAAAACTGCGGAAACTGCTGCCGACAAAGATGGAAAATGTCATAAAAGGAATCACTGCTGCTTTCGGCGCCACTTACGAGTTTAAATACAATTTCGGCTTTCCATCGATTATCAATGACCTTCGTTTGAGAGATATGGTGGAAGAAGTGGCTGAGCTTGTATTAGGGAAAGGCAATTGCTCCAGGGAAAAACCGTCTTTAGGTGGGGAAGATTTTGCCTTTTACTCGGAAAAAGTTCCTTCCATCTTTTTCCGATTAGGTGTGGGAAATGATGCGATGGAACGCTATCCGGGACACCATCCGAAATTTGACATCGATGAAAATGCTTTGCCGTATGGGTCTGCCATGCTGGCAAGATTTGCTATCCATTATATTGAACAAAATGAATAGGAGGTAAAAAATGAAATTTCGATGGCTTGTCTTCGCAGCGATTTTCTTCTTTTTCCTGACGGCCTGTAATCCGGATAGTTCAGGGGAGGTCTCTGGTAATGGTTCGGAATCGGGGGAGAATGAATTAATTATTGCAGCTGGTTCGGACATGGTGACCTTTGATATTCACGACCACAACAACACATCGACAGAAGCCATTCATGTAAACATGTTCAACTATTTGGTGAAAAACGATGGGGAAGGTGGCTTCGTCGGTGATCTGGCCACGGAATGGGAAATCATTGATGACCAAACATGGCGTTTTAAGTTAAGAGAGGATGTTAAGTTCCATAACGGGGATCCGTTTACAGCAGAGGATGTGAAATTTACTTTAGAGCGGGTGGCTAAAGACAATACGCTATTGGAACACGGAAACTACAATCAAATTGCTGAGGTTAATGTGATTAGTGACTATGAAGTGGAAATCGTGACCCATAATCCTGAACCAGCATTGCTAAACCGGCTCTCGCGTCTAGGGTCTGGTATGCTCCCGAAAAATTATATTGAAGAAAATGGCTGGGAGCACTTCCTCGAGCAGCCGGTCGGTACAGGACCGTATAAGTTCTCCGAGTGGATTAAGGATGACCGGGTCGTTTTAGTACCGAATGAAAATTATTTTGGTGAAAAGCCGAAATGGGATCGGGTCGTTTTCAGGGCGATTCCGGAAGATTCAACCAGAGTTTCGGAATTACTTGCCGGTGGCGTGGACATTGCGACAAACATTCCGCCGGATGACTGGGAGCGTATCGAAAATGATGAGAATCTAAAACTTGCCAAAAGCCCGAGCCAGCGCGTGATGTTGCTCGTATTGCGCACAGCCGATGAATATGTCACGAGTGATCCGCGCGTAAGAGAGGCGATTGATCTGGCGATTGATAAAGAGGCGATCGTTGAAAGTCTGTATAACGGTGCGGCTACACCGACAAGAACGCGGGTTACTCCTGGAAATGTCGGGGCAAATGAAAAGTTGTATGGAACGAGCCTGTATGATCCGGATCGGGCCCGGGAACTCCTTGCCGAAGCCGGATATCCTGATGGGATCGAGATTCAATTTGATGCACCAAGCGGACGCTATCTAAAGGATAAAGAAACAGCCGAGCTCATTCAATCGATGTTAGCCGAAGTCGGGATTAAGGCGAATTTAACCTTCCATGAATGGAGTACCTTCTCCGAAAAATATGCGGAAAAAAGCTTCGGGGAAATGTTCATGATCGCCTACGGAAACTCGATGTTTGATGCGGCTTTAGCCCTTGTTCGTTTAAAACAAGCAGAAAACGTCGGTGAAACAGACTACATCAATGATGAGGTTGAAGAGTTGCTGCAAGTGGCGGAAAGTAACATGAATACCGAAGAGAGAATCGCCCAGTATCAACGCGTACAGGAGATTATTGCGGAAGAGCGCCCGCAAATTTACCTGTTCCAGATGGATTCCGTTTACGGGTTAAAAGCGAATATCAATTTTGAACCGCGATTAGACGAGATGTTCTATGTGGATGATATTACGAAAAATTAATTGATTTGTTATCGGGAAAAGCTGTCTGTAACCGTACTTACAGACAGTTTTCCTTATCTTTCATTAAGGAGGGAAAGCGATGCGCTATTTCATCTCGAACGTGATTAAAATTATTCCCGTTTTATTTCTAATCTCGTTGATTGTTTTCATCCTCGTTCGCGTCACGGGGGATCCGGTTGCTCTCATGCTTCCGGAAACGGCGACGGATCAGGAAAGGGAAGAACTTCGGGAAGCTTTAGGATTAAATGACCCTTTATATATCCAATATTTCAACTATATGAAGGATGTATTAAGAGGGGATTTTGGTGATTCATTACGGTATAATCAACCGGCTTTAGGGATCGTACTGGAGCGGCTTCCGGCAAGTTTTACCCTGGCGCTTTCATCAATGGCTGTCGCTGTTTTATTATCGGTACCTGCCGGAATATATTCGGCCATCAAACGCAATACATTTTCTGACTTAATCATCACGGGAGCCTCCGTTTTAGGGAAAGCGATGCCGAACTTCTGGGTCGGGATCATGCTAATCTTATTGTTTTCCGTCAACCTGGGCATTTTCCCCGTATCGGGTTCGGGAACATTAGCCCATTTAGTGTTACCTTCCATCACTTTAGGAACCGGTATTGCTGCCGAGATGACGCGGTTAATCCGTTCGAGCATGTTAGAAGTTTTAAATTCGGAATACATCCGGACGGCCCGGAGTAAAGGATTACATGAAGCTTTCGTAATTAATAAACATGCTCTCCGCAATGCATTGATTCCGGTTGTAACGATCATGGCCCTGCAAACATCCACATTAATCGGGGGTACGCTGATCACGGAAACCGTATTTTCCTGGCCGGGGATGGGACAATTGCTCGTCCAGGCGGTTAATTTAAGGGATATGGCGGTGGTCCAGGCCGCAACGTTTATCATCGCGATTCTCGTGATTCTCAGCAATTTAACGGCCGATTTAGTGTATCGTTATTTAGACCCGAGAATTAAGTACGAGGATTAGGGGGGATTTTATGAGCATGCAGACCCAGGTGGAACCAAATGTCGTGGAAGGAACGAAAAAGGATAAGTCCAGGTTTTTGAAAATCATCCAGTCTTTATTGAAAAGTAAAACCGGCTTCATCGGCTTCTTTATCGTTCTCACGGTTGTGTTTGTCGGGGTTTTCGCGAATTATTTAGCGCCGCACGATTATGCGCAAACGAATGTTGATAATCGGTTAATGCCGCCGTTCTGGATGGAAGGGGGTTCTCCCGAACATATATTAGGAACCGATAATCTCGGCCGGGACGTTTTGAGCCGGATTATCATCGGTTCGCGAGTATCCCTCCTTGTTGGCGTATCTTCAGTGATTGTTGCTGGTTTTATCGGTCTCGTTTTAGGATTGATTTCGGGATACTACGGGAAATGGATCGATCAAGTGATTATGAGATTAGTCGATTCGTTCCTGGCGATTCCCAATATTTTGTTCATGCTGATCTTTTTAGCGGTGATTGGTCCAAGCCTTGCTTCTATCATCATCGTGTTAGGTTTTACGACCTGGGTAGTCTATGCCAGGATGGTACGAAGTGAAACGTTAAGTGTGAAAGAAAGGGATTATGTGAAATCGGCACGTGCCGTTGGTGCGAGCGATTTTATCATCATTCGCCGATATATTTTACCCAATATCATTTCCTCGTTTATCGTGATCGCGACATTAAATGTTGCGACAACGATTATCCTGGAATCCTCTTTAAGTTTTTTAGGCTTGGGCATCCAGCCACCGGAAGTGTCGTGGGGACTGATGTTGAGTGATGGTCGGGATTATCTGGCAACGAGCTGGTGGGTCGCCACATTTCCAGGCCTGGCGATCACGATTACGGTGTTAGGCATCATCTTTTTGGGAGACTGGCTACGTGATGTGCTCGATCCGAAGATTAAATAGAAGAAGGCGAGGGGAAATGCATGAGTGAGCCATTATTAAAGGTAGAAAATTTACGCATTCGCTTCAAAACGGAACATGGCTACATCACACCTGTCGATGGGGTGAGTTTTACCGTTAATGAAGGGGAAACCGTTGCTATTGTCGGGGAATCGGGTTGCGGAAAAAGTTTAACTTCACTTTCGATACTGGGCTTGATTCCGTATCCTGGCGAAATCTCTGACGGTTCGATTCAATTCCTGGGAAAAGAGTTAACAACATTAAAGAATAAGGAATTGAGAAAAATTCGCGGCAATGAAATTTCGATGATTTTCCAGGAACCGATGACTTCACTCAATCCAGTGTTCACCATCGGAAATCAGATCGTGGAAGTGATTAAACTCCATCAAAAATTAGATAAGGATCAGTCTGTTAAAAAAGCGATTGAAATGCTCGATTTAGTGGGAATACCTGATCCAGAGCGGGTGATGAAACAGTTTCCCCACCAGTTGTCGGGCGGAATGAGACAGAGAGTTATGATTGCGATGGCGCTATCCTGTAACCCGAAACTGTTAATTGCCGATGAACCGACAACAGCCCTTGATGTCACGATTCAAGCACAAATATTGAATTTAATCGTCAATTTAAAAAATAAGTTTAATACCGGTGTAATTCTCATCACCCATGATCTGGGCGTGGTTGCGGAAGTCGCTGATCGGGTTGTGGTTATGTATGGCGGCGAAGTTGTGGAAGAAGCTCCAGTGGACGAAATTTTTGATCACCCGGTTCATCCTTATACACGCGGCTTAATGGCATCGGTACCGAAAATGACCGGGCCTGTGGAAGAATTACAACCGATTAAAGGCTCTGTTCCAACACCGTCGCAAATGCCAAAAGGCTGTAAGTTTCATCCCCGCTGTCCCTTTGCCACTGAATTATGTAAACAAGAGCACCCGCAATTGGAACTGTATCGTGAAAATCATTATAAGCGCTGTTTCCTAGTGAAGGGAGGAGTGAACCTTGACAACAGCTCTAAAGAAACCATCGCGTAAAGTGTTAATGGAAGTGAGGGGGTTAAAAAAGCATTTCGAGATTAAAAAAGGGACTTTTAAAAAGGAAATAGTCGAAGTTAAAGCAGTGGATGGGGTCGATTTTGAAATATACGAAGGCGAAACATTGGGAATTGTCGGTGAGTCGGGTTGTGGAAAATCGACAACGGGGGAAATGCTGTTAGGATTGTTAAAACCGACGGAAGGTACCGTAAAGTTTATGGGGAAAGACTTGACAAAACTAAATAAAAAAGAATTGCGGGAAATCCGCAAAGACATCCAGGTCATTTTCCAGGACCCCTATTCTTCCTTAAATCCGCGGATGACGGTTGAACAAATTATTGGTGAACCCTTACAGCTCCATACATCCATGAGTAAACAGGAAATACGTGAGGAAGTCATCCGCCTGATGAAAGTGGTCGGTCTCAATGAGGAACAGCTCAAGCGATATCCTCATGAATTTAGTGGTGGTCAGCGCCAGCGAATCGGCATTGCCCGGGCCCTTGCGTTAAAACCGAAACTCATCATCTGTGATGAACCCGTTTCAGCTCTCGATGTTTCCATCCAGGCACAAATTTTAAACTTACTGAAAAAATTACAGAAAGAATTCAATTTAACCCTTGTGTTTATCGCTCACGGGCTGCCAGCTGTCCGGCATATCAGCGATCGCATTGCCGTGATGTATCTCGGAAAAATTGTGGAAATCGCAGAGCGGGATGAATTGTTTGCGAACCCGAAGCATCCGTATACGGAAGCCTTATTGAGTTCGATTCCAGTCGATCATCCGAGATTACGGAGGAAAAGGGAACCGCTGAAAGGTGATTTACCGAATCCGGCCAACCCGCCTGGTGGCTGTCCGTTCCATACACGCTGCCCCTATGCTCAAGAAATTTGTAAAACGAGTGCACCGGAATTGAAAGACTATCATGAAGGCCATCTAGCCGCCTGTCATTTTCCGATTGAGTAACTATTTTAGTGAATAGGGAAGAATTAGGTCGGTAGCACCAAACATATTGTGACATTCAATAGATAAAGATATTTGTAGTTTGATTGATTCGTTTACCAATAAATTTTTTACATTCCATTCCGTTAACGATAGAATTAGAAACCAGGTGATATGCATGATCAACATTGGTGTTATAGGACCTAATGATTCTGTAAAGAAAATAAAAACCGTTGCGAAACGGTTTAAAGATATAGAAATTGTTCCATTTATTTATAGACAAATAGAAGAAACAGAACAAATTTTAAAACAGAAAAAATATAAAATTGATTTCTGGTTGTTTTCAGGTCCTGTTCCTTATGAATATGCCGTGAAGAAAAAATTAATATCGCCGCATAAAGGATTTTATGTCCGCTTACACGGCAGTAGTTTTTTCGGAACTTTACTCGAAGCCAATTTAAAACTTGGGAAAGTAATTAAAACGATCAGTTTAGATACGATCGGTGAAAAAGAGTTAGACGAGATTAAAGATTCTTACGCGATTAGAACTATTAAAATTTACCGTATGCCTTCCAAGCGGTATTTATCCGTTCCAGACATTGTTCAATTTCATGAAACCCTTTTTAAGGAAAAGAAAATAGAAGTGGCCCTGACCTGCATCAGTTCCGTTTATGAAGCGTTAAAGAAACGGAATGTACCCGTTTTTCGGGTGAACCAATCCGAATATTCGATTAGCAGTGCATTGAAATATTTACGGGAGCGGGCATATGCGAAATATTATGAGCGGAAACAGTTTGCAATTTTTGGAATCAAAGTGAACGATGACGACCAGCTCAAAAGACCGATCAATTCCTTTCATTATATGAGAAAAGAAGTGGAATTATATCGTTTTTTGATCGATTTTGTTGAAAAGATAAATGGCACATTGCTCAGTGCTGGTAAAGGCTTGTTTTATATTTATACTACAAAGGGAGACCTGGAGCTATTTCAAGTCAATCATTCCTTTGCACAATTTATAACGGATATGGAAAATGTAAGTGATTTGTCCGTGAAAATCGGCATAGGATACGGTAACACCGTTCTCGAAGCTAAAGACCATCTGCTATTAGCACTGAACATTGCCGATGAAGATAAGCAAGCGGCCGTCGTGGTTATTGATGAGATGAAAAACTTAACGAAATATCGGAGCAATGATGAACATTTACAGTATCAATTAAGAAACCCGTTTGATAAATGGGGGGATAAATTAGAGCGCGTTTCGTTTAGTAGAAATATCCTGGCCAAGATCGAATCCCTTACCCATTACTATCAGATCACCGAAGTCACATCGAAGGTGTTATCCAACTGGCTCAATATAACAGAACGTTATGCAAGAAGAATATTAAAAGAATTAGAGGAAATCGGACTGGCAGAGAAGATCGGTGAAGAATCAAGCGGGAGAGGACGGCCGAAAATTATTTATAAATTGCATTTACAATAAAATGTTCATACTGGCTCGATTTTAAAGCATTAATTTTTAAAAGAAAGATAGGGGATGGGGAAATTGAGCGGATTGAACAAAATTATTGATGAAGTGATTGCCATTCGTCGTGATTTGCATGCATATCCCGAGTTAAGTGGTGAGGAATTTGAAACATCGAAAAAAGTGCAAAACAAATTACGAGAATACGGGATACCCTTTCAAACGGGATATGCGAAAACCGGTGTTCTAGGAGTTATTAAAGGGAAAAAAGACGGGAAAACGATCGGGTTACGGGCAGATATGGATGCACTCCCGATTATTGAAAAAACGGATGTACCTTTTAAATCGAAAGTTCCGGGAAAAATGCATGCTTGCGGTCATGATGCCCACACGGCCATGCTTCTTGGAGTTGGGAAATACTTAATGGAACGAATTGACGAAGTGGAAGGAACGGTCCTGTTAATTTTCCAACCGGCAGAAGAGGATTCACCAAGAGGTGGCGCTCAACAAATGATGGACGATGGTCTGTTCCGGGAACATGTACCCGATGTGCTTATCGCCCAGCACGTGTGGCCGGGTCTTCCCGTCGGGCAGTTCGGGGTGCTGGAAGGGCCGATTATGGGGAACTCCGATCGTTTTACGGTAACGATAAGAGGCTCTGGCGGTCACGCCTCGATGCCGCACGAGACGGTCGATGCTCTCGTTATCGCTAACCAAGTGTTCACCACATTGCAAACCATCGTCAGTCGCAATGTGAATCCTTTTGATCCTGCGGTGCTAACCATAGGAAAAATGCAAGGGGGCTACCGGTACAATGTCATCGCCGATGAGGTGACGATGGAAGGAACAATCCGGACCCAATCGAATGAAACGAAGAAAAAGATCAAACGAATATTCCATGAGATCGTTAACGGTGTGGCTACATCGATGGGAGCGGAAGCTGACATTCAATATTTTGATGGATATCCAGCAACGGTCAACACCCCGCGATGGGCCCACCGCGTTCGCAAAACGGCTGAAAAACTTTACGGTGAAAAGAGTTTACCAAAAGTCACCCCCAGTTTAGGCGGAGAAGATTTCGGACGGTTTTTAATAAAGTATCCGGGTGTTTATTATTGGTTAGGATGCTCTATCGGTGACAATCAAAAGCCGTTACATGATCCGCATTTCAAATTGAATGAAGAATGCCTCCATTACGGCGTAGAGCTGATGACGCAAGTGGCCATTGATACGCTCATTGAGTTGAAGGAGATGGCCTATGTTGAATAGGGAAAATTTTTTATCTGAAATCAAGCCGTATGTCATAAAAATGCGGCGTGATTTTCACCGTTATCCGGAACTTGGCTTTACCGAGTATATGACGACATATAAAATTGTCCAGGAATTAAAAGATACATGTTTTCAAATTTATATCGGTCAGGATGCACTCGTACCCGGGGAGCGGTTTGGCGTCCCGGATGATGAAATTTTGAAAGAAGCGGAACAGTTCGCCCTACAAAATGGTGTACCACAAGGCTTTATCGAAAAAGTTGCCGGTGGAAATACAGGGGTTGTCGCTTGTTTTGATACAGGGAAACGAGGAAAACATGTAGCTTTTCGCTTCGATATCGATGCATTACCTATTTTAGAAAGTGACTCAGATGCCCATTTTCCTAAAAAAGAAGGATTTGCGTCTTTGCGGAAAGGCATCATGCACGCATGCGGCCATGACGGTCATACGGCAATTGGTTTGGCTGTAGCAAAATATATTGATGCCATGAAAGATCAGTTAACCGGCAAGTACACACTGCTTTTTCAACCGGCTGAAGAAGGTGGTCGTGGCGCATATGCCATGGTGGCCAAAGGCTGGCTCGATGATGTTGAGTATTTTATCAGTGGTCACTTGGGCATTACGAATAAAGAAGTCGGCGTCATTGCTTCGACAGCGACAAAATTTTTAGCAAGCACGAAAATGAATGTTGAATTCCAGGGAGAATCTGCCCATTCCGGAGTTGAGCCGAATAAAGGGAAAAATGCCCTGTTAGCGGCAGCTGCTGCCAGCATCCATTTAAATAGCATACCCCGCCATAAAGACGGCGCAACGCGAATAAATGTAGGAAAGTTAGTGGCGGGTTCTGGTCGCAATGTGATTCCCGACCATGCTTATATGGAAATCGAAACCCGGGGAGAAACGTCGGAATTAGCTGAATATATGAAAGAACAGGCAATTCGTATAATAGATGCAAGCAGTAAATTGTATGATGTAAAAGCTGAGATTACATATGCAGGGAGAACATTAAGCACACCATGTGATCCTGAATGGAAGGAAATTGTTAAGCAAGCAAACAAAAATAATCCTTATGTCACGGAAATCGTTGATGAAGTTGAGATGGGTGGTTCTGAAGATGTTACTTTTATGATGGAACGGGTTCAAGAACGTGGTGGGATAGCGACTTATTTAGTTTTTTCCAGTCCTTTACCAGCCGGGCATCATCATCCGCAATTTGATTTTAAAGAAGATGCTTTAATGACAGCGGTTTCGACTTTCGTTCATCTCATAGATTATTTGAATTCAGACAGATAGAATACGATTCAATGATTATTGTTTTAATATATTTGAGATAAGCTGGGCTTCCATTTAATTGGAAGTCTTATTTT
>CALGAD010000101.1 GCA_937951955.1 uncultured Bacillaceae bacterium | reverse complement strand
ATTATTTACTGCCGCATAGTGTGACAAAGGTAGAAAATAAATTTTAAAATCAACTGTATTAGCCCGTAATAACCGAGCACATTAATTGTATTTAATCTTTTTTATTACTTTTGTATCGGACAAGCTGATCCGATGGTGATATATTATACCGAAGGATTTATTGAAGGGGTGTTACTGTAAGTAATTGCCCCTTTTATCATTGACTGAAGAGCTATTTCATTTCTTCGTGGCATTGAGCCACTTGAAATGAGGACAAGCTGAACCTCAGGATCCTTATTGCCCGATGGTATGTCATCATTTTCTTTTCGCTGGCTTTCGGCGTACTTTTCCCTGTATTCTACAGGAGAACAGTATTCCAGTCTATGAAATATCCAATCCGTGTTGTAGTCATTAATAAATTGATTAATACTGTTATAAGCTTCCTCAAAGGAAGAAAATGTTTCTGTTTGCAACACCTGTTCTTCCAGGGTGCGGTGAAACCGCTCTATTATCCCGTTGCATTGCGGTGACCGTACAAACGCTTTGGACACCTCCAATCCCAGGAATTTCATTTCATTCATAAAATCAGCAGAGTCATACTGCGAGCCATGGTCGCTTCTTAATTGCAACTTCATTCCTTTACACACATCCTTACCTACCGAACCGAAAGTCTTCCGTACAGCGGCCCTAACAGGCTCCATGGCGGCAAACCGGTTGCCTTTCCTTGCAATATGCCATGAGATAATCTCATCGTTAAAGTGATCGATCACACCAAAGAACCAATGCCAACCTGACCCATCAATCCAAAACCTCTTCCCGTCAGTGGCCCACATTACATTGGGTGCATCCGTGATTATAGTACCATCATGTTCGCGCTTATTCGTCTTCCCGGGCCTTCTGTAGGGGCTCAGCAGGTTGTTTTCCCGCATGATGCGGTTCACACGTGCCTTGCCGGCTACCAGAGCGTTTATCTTCCTTTTACCCATGCGCTTCTTCACTTTCAGATAACCTTCAGCGTTGAATGTACTCTTCTTAATTTCTTCCTTAATCTCCTGTAAAACCTCTTCATCGCTATGCTTGGGTTTTCTGCCCCGTTTCCCTGTTTTGGGAGTAGGGTTTTCATACCAGGTGCTGCTGCTGTAGCCGACTACCTTGAATATCAAACGCTTCGGATATGGTTTCCCGGTTAATGGATAATGTTCCTCTATCAGCATGGAGATTATTTCCTTTTTAGTTTTGCTGCCAATTCGTTCTTTTTTTTTGTGAGTTCGAGCTCCATCTGCAGTTGCCCGATCTTACGCTCGGCAGCACCCAGCCTCGAATCGTCGGGTTTACGTTTGAACCCGTCGGTACCACTCTCGATAAATTGATCCCGCCAAAGGTTGATATCAGCCAGAGTAACTCCGTATTCACGGCTAAGCAGCTCCGGATCCTCTCCACGCAACAAGGATAAAACTAATTCAGCCTTGATTTTCGATGTAAAATTTTTCCTCTTTTCCATAGCAGTTGTAAAAATAACTTTTATTTTTTACTGCTCGGTTTATTTGAGGGCTAATATAAATTTTAAAATCAACTATCCTAAATCGTTATCTTAGAAAATCCGTTCATACC
>CALGAD010000100.1 GCA_937951955.1 uncultured Bacillaceae bacterium | reverse complement strand
ATACCATTTACGTTCAATTTCATTTGGCTTTGCCATATAAGTCGTACGCATTTCATTTCCTCCTAAAGTACAGTCATTGTTTTATTTCAACACAATAAGTTTCCGGGGCTTATCGTGGAAAAATCAATGTACCACAAGCTATCATAACTTTTTAGCACTCAAGTGTCAAGGTAAAGATTTGACAATTTATCGTTTTTTTAAGCGTTTGGTGCCGGTAATATTTGCCACTAATAAAACACTTTCCATAAATATAAACCGTTTGGTGAAATCGTCTTTCCCGCTTTCGTTCGATCCTTCGCTGCGATTATTTCCGGTATATCGGAGGGTGCTAATTTGCCAGAACCAACATCGAGCATCGTCCCGACTATAATGCGCACCATATTATATAAAAATCCATCGCCGCGAATTTGGAAAATCAGCTTGTTTTTCTGCTCATGCAGCGCAAATAATTCTACTGTTCGCACACGATCAGCGATTTCGGTTTTCGCCGAGCAGAAACTTGTAAAATCATGGGTGCCGATGATATATTGCATCGCTTCTTTCATTCGCTCAATATCAAGCGGATACGGATGGTGATGGGTATAATTGACGAGAAACGGATCCCGCTCCTTTTGGTAAAGGACCATGTACCGATATTCTTTCGCAATGCTGGAAAAGCGGGCATGAAAATCCGGACTGACAAATTCCGTCTCGCTGATTGCGATATCTTGCGGTAACTGGCTGTTTAATGCCCGTTTCCACGCTTCCTCCGTTAACGAAAGCGGGGTGTCGAAATGGAATACCTGGCCCTTCGCATGAACCCTGGCATCGGTTCTTCCAGATGCATGAATGCGAATAGGCTCCCCCTTATGCATTTTACGGAGTACATGTTCAATTTCTCCCTGCACGGTCCTTCCATTTGGCTGGACTTGAAACCCTTGAAAATTTGTCCCGTCATAGCTTACGATGCATTTAATCCGTTTCATCACCAACCGTCCTTTTCAATCATTTTTTGAATGATTATTTTCAGGAACGGAAAACGAATAAGACTACCGCCAGTACGAACAAGGAAAGCAGGGCCATTGTATCCCTGATTTCCCACTTGAGTACCCGGTATTTTGTCCGTCCCTCGCCCCCACGATAGCCTCTCGCTTCCATAGCGATGGCCAGATCCTCCGCTCGTTTAAACGCGTTGATAAAGAGGGGGATCAATAAAGGAATAAAGTTTTGCGCCCGTTCTTTGAGTGAACCCCGGCTAAAATCAACGCCTCTTGCAATCTGGGCCTTCATGATTTTATCCGTTTCATCCATTAACGTTGGGATAAAACGAAGGGCAATGGACATCATCAAGGCAAATTCATGAACAGGGAACCGAATCTTCTTAAATGGATTTAACAAGCTCTCCATACCATCGGTAATTTCAATCGGTGTCGTTGTTAAAGTGAGTAAACCGGTCATCAAAATTAAGAAGAAGAAGCGCAGGGAAATAAATATTCCTTGCTGTAACCCGTATTCATAAACTTTGAACTGACCGATTTGTAAAATTACCTCTCCACCTCTTGTGAAAAAGATGTGGAGGAAAAAGGTAAAGAATATGAGCCATAATAAAATTTTAAAACCGCCGAGAATAAACTTGATCGGTATATTTGACGAATAGATTGCTAAAAACGTGTATAATCCTAACAGTGCATAAGTAACGGTGTTGTTTGCGAGAAATACGACAACAATAAATAAAATCGTAATCAATAACTTCGCCCGCGGGTCCATTTTATGCAAGAAGGAATCCACCGGAATATAGCGGCCAAATAACATTTTTCCCATTGCTATTTTTGCCTCCTAGCTGCAACATAGGCCGTGATATTCTCCACTAACTGTTCCAGTGATAGACTCGGATTTCCGAGCGTGTCCTGGAGTTTTTCCTCCAGTTTCGTTTGAAAGCGAATGGTCTGGGGTACATCCAGGCCGAGTTCCATCAATTCTTTCGGTGCGGAAAAAATTTCCCTAGGTGTTCCTTCTTTATAAATGGTCCCTTTATGCATGACGATAATCTGGTCGGCATAGCGTGCCGCATCCTCCATACTATGTGTAACTAAAACGATCGAGATATTTTGTTCTTTATATAATTGATAAAACATATCCATGATTTCGCGACGTCCTCGCGGATCCAGTCCCGCCGTTGGTTCATCTAAAACAAGGACATCAGGATTCATCGCTAAAACACAAGCAATGGCTACCCGCCGCATCTGTCCTCCTGATAGATCAAAAGGAGAGCGCGTCAATATGTCTTCAGATAGCCCCACGAGTTGAATCGCTTCCCTTGCCCTTGCCTTCGCTTCATCCACATCTGCGCCAAAATTAAGCGGGCCAAAACAAATATCTTTTTCGACCGTTTCCTCAAACAATTGGTGTTCTGGAAACTGAAACACGATGCCCACTCGTTTGCGGACCGGTTTTAAATTCTTCTCTTTTACACCGGCAGTAATCACGCGATCGCCGATTTGAATCTCGCCTGAGGTGGGCTGCAATAAAGCATTGAAATGTTGCAGCAACGTCGATTTTCCCGAACCTGTATGTCCGATGATCGCTGTATAACTATGAGGTAAAATCGATAAATTGATATCGTAAATGGCCAGATGTTCAAATGGCGTATTGGCTTGATAACGGTATTCTAAGTCTCTCGCAATAATTTCCATAATTCATCCACCAACCTATCCTCGGCTAATACTTGCTCGGCTATAGGGATTCCGCTCTTTCTCAACTCTTTGCTCAGCTTATAGATAAAAGGAACGTCCAATCCGAGCTGGACGAGTTCATCTTCCAAGGAGAAAATTTCCAACGGAGTCCCTCTTTTATAAACGGACCCGCGATTCATCACAATCATTTCATCAGCCATGATTGCTTCGTCCAAATCATGGGTAATGGAGATAACCGTCAAATTTTCCTCCTGCTTTAACTGCTTGATAATATCCAAAACTTCTTTTCGCCCGCGCGGATCGAGCATGGAAGTAGCCTCATCTAAAATAATAATTTCCGGTCGTAATGCCAGCACGCTGGCGATTGCCACCCGCTGCTTTTGTCCCCCCGAAAGGTGATGGGGTTCTTGGTTGATAAAATCGGCCATGCCTACCTTTTGCAGAGCATCTTCCACCCGTCTCACCATTTCCTCCCGGGGAATGCCGTGATTCTCTAAACCAAAGGCTACATCATCCTGAACGGTTGTACCGACAAACTGGTTGTCTGGATTTTGAAAGACCATACCAATCGTATCCCGGGCCTGCCAGACCGTTTCTTCGGAAAGGAGAAAATTGTTAATATGAATCGTGCCCTGATTCGGAACAAATAGACCGATCATTAATTTGGCAATCGTTGATTTACCGGACCCGTTATGGCCGACAATCGCCAGCCACTGACCTTTTTTCACTGAGAAACTGACATCTTTTAAAGCATACGGTCCCCCTTCGTTATATTGAAAAGAGACGCGATCAAATTTTACAATTTCTTGCCCCATTCGCTTCGACCTCGATTTTAGATACTCAATCATCCAGTCTAGCTGTTCTAGACCTTGAAACAATTGTAACGCATTTTCATCCATCCAGTCAGTTAAAACCTTTGACTTTAATTAGGTGACTTTACAATAAAAAAAGCCTGCACCCTTCCCAATGCAGACGAATTTTCAAATCTATGGATTTTGCACGATAAACAGCTTCAAACACGTCTTATATGGAAAGGGCACTAGAGCTAGACGAAGGTTTCATGCCCTCATCGTAACACTCGCTTTTTTCATTATAAAATCATCTAATTCGCTTCCATTAATAAATGATAGAAAAGGGCATACACCAGCATAAAACTGTCATGCCCTATTTCTACCTGTCGTTCAAAATCACTTTTAAACAACAATATTAATCGGCTTCAACAAATTCAATAACGGCCATAGGTGCACCATCACCACGACGGGGACCTAATTTCAAGATTCGTGTGTAACCACCTTGACGGTCTTGATAACGCGGTGCAATGTCATCGAATAATTTTTGCAATGCATCTTTGTTCGTTTCTTCGTCAGCAGTTTCTTTGCGAACAAAAGCAGCTGCTTGACGACGTGCATGCAAATCGCCGCGTTTACCTAAAGTCACAAGTTTTTCGACAACAGAACGCAATTCCTTTGCCCGTGCTTCTGTTGTTTCAATCCGTTCAAAAATAATCAAATCGGTTGCTAATGTACGGAGCAAAGCCTTGCGGTGATCGCTCGTACGTCCTAATTTTCTGTATGCCACGTTGTTCCCTCCTTTATGAGTGTCTATCTCGTACTAAGGTTAATCGTCCTTGCGTAATGAAAGACCGAGTTCAGCCAGTTTGGACTTAACTTCTTCAAGCGATTTTTTACCTAAATTCCGAACTTTCATCATATCCGCTTCAGTCTTCGTCGTAAGTTCCTGAACGGTATTGATTCCAGCCCGTTTCAGGCAGTTGTAAGAACGGACGGAAAGATCCAGTTCTTCGATGGTCATCTCAAGCACTTTTTCTTTCTGGTCTTCTTCTTTCTCGACCATAATTTCAACGTTTTGTGCTTCATCCGTTAAGTTAACGAAAATGTTCAGATGTTCAGTTAAAATTTTAGCGCCCAGGCTAATGGCTTCCTTAGGACCGATGCTTCCGTTCGTCCATACTTCAAACGTTAATTTATCATAATCAGACGATTGACCGACCCGCGTATTTTCAACATTGTATGATACACGAGAAACCGGTGTATAAATGGAATCGATTGGAATCGTTCCGATCGGTTGATCGTCCCGCTTGTTCTCATCCGCAACTATATACCCTCGTCCTCGCTTGGCAGTTAGCCGCATGTGTAATCTACCGTTCTTGGCAAGATGGCAAATGACGAGGTCTGGATTTAAAATCTCCACATCGCTGTCATGGGTAATATCAGCAGCGGTGACAACACCTTCACCCTGAACATCAATTTCCATCGTTTTTTCCTCGTCCGAATAAATCTTCATGGCGAGTTTTTTCAAATTCAAGATTATTTCCGTTACATCCTCCACGACGCCATCGATTGTTGAAAACTCGTGCAATACTCCATCTATCTGGATGGATGTGACAGCGGCACCTGGGAGGGAGGATAACAGGATACGACGTAAGGAGTTCCCTAAAGTTGTTCCATACCCGCGTTCGAGCGGCTCTACGATGAATTTCCCGTATGTGGCGTCGTCACTGATCTCCACTGTTTCAATTTTTGGCTTTTCAATTTCGATCATTTAATATACCCTCCTTCAAAACGTCGAAACCCCGGTAAGGATCTTCCTAACCGAAATTCCCCCAAAAAGGTATTTCCCTAATGTGCTCTATTTTCACATTTTTACCGTATCATAACCCATTATAGACAATGATACAAAATCTAAACTTGAAAATTAAACACGACGACGTTTTGGCGGACGGCATCCATTATGAGGTACTGGAGTTACGTCTTTAATTGCTGTAACTTCCAATCCAGCTGCTTGTAAAGCACGGATGGCGGCTTCACGACCAGCACCCGGACCTTTAACATACACTTCTAAACTTTTCATCCCTTGTTCCATAGAAGCTTTTGCTGCTGCTTCTGCGGCCATTTGTGCAGCAAAGGGGGTTGATTTCCGGGATCCTTTGAAACCAAGGGAACCTGCTGATGACCAGGATACCGCATTTCCATGCACATCTGTAATCGTTACAATTGTATTATTGAACGTTGAACGAATATGAGCAATTCCCGTTTCAACATTCTTTTTCACACGACGTTTACGTGTATTCGTTCTACGAGCCATTCAAATAACCTCCTTTACCTATTATTTTTTCTTGTTGGCTATTGCGCGACGAGGACCTTTACGAGTGCGGGCATTCGTTTTCGTTTTTTGTCCACGAACAGGTAGACCTCTACGATGGCGTAAACCACGATAACAACCAATATCGATGAGGCGTTTAATGTTCATGTTTACTTCACGACGAAGGTCACCCTCGACTTTTAATTTATCAACGATATCACGGATTTTATTCACTTCTTCTTCTGTTAAATCACGGACTCTCGTATCTTCAGAAACACCGGCTTCAGCGCAAATTTTTTGTGCGGTCGGTTTTCCAATTCCATAGATATAGGTTAAAGAAATAACAACCCGTTTATCACGAGGAATATCAACACCTGCTATACGTGCCAAATTCAAGCACCTCCTTAAAAATTATCCTTGTTTTTGTTTATGTTTTGGGTTTTCACAAATAACCATTACTTTACCTTTTCTACGAATTACTTTACATTTTTCGCAAATCGGTTTTACCGAAGGTCTTACTTTCATGTCTTCAACCTCCTTTTAGTCGGAGTCTTATTTATACCGATACGTAATTCTACCTCTAGTCAAATCGTATGGAGATAATTCAATCGTTACACGATCTCCTGGTAATATGCGAATGTAGTGCATGCGAATTTTACCCGACACGTGAGCTAAAACCGTATGGCCATTTTCCAACTCAACTTTAAACATCGCATTCGGCAATGTTTCGACAACCGTTCCTTCTACTTCAATAACATCACTTTTTGCCATCCAGATCGACTCCCTCCTCTTAGCCAAGTATTCTGCATCTCAACCCATGCAGGATATATAAAGCTATCCACTGGTTTCTCGACCGATTGTTGATTGCGTTCATAAGAACATATGGAGATTGAAATCTTTCATACCCTGAAACTCAAATTAACGGCAGCTTCTCTAATGACCCTATAAATATTCAAAAGGAACTTGATCAAGGGATTGTTTAGATCACGTGGTCATTATTGACAAAATGGCGAACCAAATATAATCCCAAAAAATTATTATACAGGATGACATGAAAGAAACATACAGTTTTTTACCATCTTCCAGTAGAAATTTTAACCAGTTCGTATCTGGTATACACTTAGCTTGATGATATTAACTGTTTAATTCTCCCAGAAGTCGATCAATATCTTGAAAAACTTTATCGATATCCTGATCTCCGTTAATGGTTTTTAAATAGCCCTTGTTTGCATAAAATTTCAGCAAAGGTTCCATTTGTTTCATGTTAACGTCCAGGCGGTTTTGTACAGTTTCCGGTGAATCATCAGCACGTTGATACAATTCGCCACCACACTTGTTGCAAACACCGCTTTGTTGTGGAGGATTGAATTGCAAGTGATAGGTGCTGCCGCAGGACTTACAGATTCTCCGGCCGGTCAACCGATCTTTTAAAATGTCAGGATCCACTTCGATATGCAAGCAGTAATCGATTTGTTTGTTCAACTCTTGCAAGATATCTTCAAGACTTTCAGCCTGGGCAACCGTTCTTGGAAAGCCATCCAGTAAAAATCCTTTTTGGCAATCAGGTTTCGACAACCGCTCCCGGACAATACCTACCGTAATTTCATCAGGAACGAGTTCGCCTTTATCCATAAAGGACTTGGCTTCCAAACCTAACGGAGTTTTTTCTTGAATCGCCTGACGGAACATGTCCCCTGTGGAAATATGGGGGATCCCATATTTTTCAACGATTTTTTCGGCCTGGGTTCCTTTTCCTGCACCAGGTAACCCCATTAAAATTAAATTCACGTTTTTGCCCCCTTAATTGGAAGGATAGTAGGAACACGACACGCGTTCCTAAACCTTCAAACTATTTGATAAATCCTTTGTAGTGACGTTTTACCAGCTGAGACTCTAGTTGTTTCCAGGTATCAAGTGCGACACCGACAACAATTAATAAGGATGTTCCACCGATCTGTACAGAAGACGGTAGATCAGCAAATGTTGTAAAGAACACTGGTAAAATCGCGACTACTGCCAAAAACAGTGAACCAACAAAGGTCAGACGATATAAAACACCGGTGAAATAATCTTGTGTTTGTCTACCTGGACGAATACCAGGGATGTATCCGCCTTGTTTTTTCAAGTTTTCGGCCATTTTTTCAGGATTTACCTGGACAAAAGCATAAAAGTAAGTAAAGGCAATGATTAGAATGATATATAGGGCCATCCCGAACGGGTCGCTATAATTAAAATGCTTAACGATCCATTGGGTCACTTGATTCTCGCCAAAGAATGACGCGATGGTAGGCGGCGTAATTAAGAATGATACAGCAAAAATGATCGGAATTACCCCTGCTGCATTCACCTTAAGCGGAATATGGGATGCATTTCCCCCCATTGTTCCTCGGCCAGTCACTCGCTTGGCATACTGTACAGGAATTTTCCTTGTTGCCTGTTGAATGAAAATGACGCCAACGATAATCGCCAATACGACGAGAATCAGTAAAATAACAACAACGGCGTTGATAAATAAATCGTCACCAGCGTTCTGAAATTTTGATGCATACACTTGGTTGATCATGGACGGAATCTCAGAGATAATCCCGGCAAATATGATGACGGATATTCCGTTTCCTACACCCTTTTCTGTGATTAACTCTCCCAGCCATAATAAAAATGCAGTTCCCGCCGTTAAAACCAGGGCAATGAGCAAATATGTCCCGAGAGACGGGTTTTTAATTAAAAGACCACCCGTTTGCACGTTAAATCCATAGCTCATTCCTAATGCCTGGATAAAACCGAAAACAATCGCAGCATAGCGGGTTACTTGTGCAATTTTCTTTCTACCAACTTCACCTTGTTTCGACCATTCCGTGAACTTGGGAACGATATCCATTTGCAATAGCTGCATGATAATGGAAGCGGTGATGTACGGCATGATCCCCATCGCAAAAATGGAGAAGTTTTGCAAGGCGCCCCCACCAAATATATTGAGTACGCCAAATGCATTCATTTGGCTAGTGAAGGCAAGCATTTGTGAATCGACACCCGGTACGGGAATGAATGTACCGATGCGAAACACGACGAGCATGAGTAAAGTGAAAATGATCCGCTTCCTGATATCCGCTATCCGAAAAAAGTTGGCGATGGTCTGGAACATTAGATCACCTCAGTTTGACCGCCCGCTTCTTCAATGGCTTGTTTAGCTGAAGCCGAGAATTTATGGGCTTTTACGATTAATTTCTTTTTCAAAGAACCATTTCCTAAAATCTTGATGCCCGATTTTTCATTTCTAACAATACCGGATTCAATTAACAACTCCGGAGTAACTTCTGTTCCATCTTCAAAACGGTTTAATGTCTCAACATTGACAATGGCATACTCTTTCCGGTTAATATTGGTAAAACCACGTTTCGGCAAGCGCTGGAATAAAGGCATTTGTCCACCTTCAAATCCAGGACGGACACCGCCACCGGAACGAGCCTTTTGTCCCTTATGACCGCGACCGCTAGTTTTTCCGTGACCGCTAGCCATTCCACGACCAACTCGTTTTCTTTCTTTCCGAGAACCTTCAGCTAGTTGTAATTCGTGAAGTTTCATCATTGCACCTCCCTTATTTTATCGCATCGATTATTGTTCTTTTACAGAAACCAAATGGGCTACTTTCGCAATCATTCCGCGAATGGCTTCGTTATCTTCTTTTACAACGGTTTGGTTCGTTTTACGCAAACCTAAAGCTTTTACGGTATCCTTTTGATCTTGAGGGCGTCCAATTACACTACGTTTGAGGGTAATTTCTAATTTCTTTGCCATTCAACTTCCCTCCTTATCCTAGCAGCTCTTCAACTGATTTATTGCGTAGTTTTGCAACTTCTTCTGCCCGTTTTAAGTTTTTAAGTCCTTCGATGGTAGCACGAACAACGTTAATCGGGGTGTTAGAGCCAAGGGATTTCGTTAAGATATCCTGTACACCAGCTAATTCAAGTACGGCACGAACAGAACCGCCGGCGATAACTCCCGTACCTTCACGAGCAGGTTTTAAGAGTACTCTACCCGCACCGAAACGACCGACGATTTCGTGAGGGATTGTTGTTCCAACCATTGGTACGTTAATTAAGTTTTTCTTGGCGTTCTCAACAGCTTTACGAATGGCATCCGGTACTTCTTGAGCCTTTCCTGTACCGAAGCCCACATGTCCATTTTTATCACCGACAACTACAAGGGCGGTGAAACGAAAACGACGGCCACCTTTAACAACTTTAGCAACACGGTTTACCGCAACTACACGCTCTTCTAGTTCAAGTTTGTTTGGATCAATAAAACTCATGAATAGTTTCCCTCCTTTATGTTAAAATTCTAATCCATTTTCACGAGCACTTTCTGCTAATGCTTTGACACGACCATGGTAGATATAGCCGCTCCGATCAAAGACAACGGATTTATATCCTTTTTCTACTGCTCTTTTCGCAATTAATTCGCCTACTTTATGAGCAGCTTCAACATTACTTGTGGAATCGAGGTCAAATTCTTTATCTAAAGTAGATGCACTTACTAAAGTAATTCCTTTCGTGTCATCTATTAATTGTGCATAAATATGCTTGTTAGAACGGTAAACACTTAATCTCGGACGTTCAGGAGTACCGGAAATTTTTGCACGGATCCGTTGATGTCTCTTTTTACGAACAGCATTACGATCAGGTTTTTTAATCATTCTTGTCACTCCTTTCCTAAAAACCGGTTATACATTACTTACCTGTCTTACCTTCTTTACGACGTACATGTTCGCCTTCATAGCGAATTCCTTTACCTTTGTAAGGTTCCGGCGGACGAACGGCACGAATATTTGCAGCCATTTTACCGACTTTTTCCTTGTCAATACCTTTAACAACGATTTTGGTATTGGACGGAACATCAAATTCAATGTCGTCATCTTGTTCGAATTCAACCGGGTGAGAATAGCCGACACTTAAAACGAGTTTCTTACCTTGTTTTTGTGCACGGTATCCAACACCGATGAGTTCTAAGCTTTTTTCAAATCCTTTCGATACACCCTCAATCATGTTGGCAAGTAATGAACGGGTAGTTCCGTGGATCATCCGATGTTCTTTGGAATCGGATGGACGAGTGACCGTTATTACGTTTTCTTCTTGCGTAATTGTCAAATCAGGATGAAATGTTCTTGTTAGTTCTCCTTTTGGTCCCTTTACTGTAACCGTATTGTTGTCGATTGTTACGGTTACACCAGAAGGAATTTCAATAGGTTTATTACCAATACGAGACATTCGTTGCACCTCCATTCAATTCAATATCTTACCAAACGTAGGCGATTACTTCTCCTCCGACTCGTTGAGCACGAGCTTCTTTATCCGTTAACACACCTTTGGATGTGGAGATAATCGCAATACCTAAACCGTTCAATACTTTCGGTACTTCATCAGCTTTTACATAAACACGTAAACCAGGTTTTGAAATTCTTTTTAATCCTGTAATAACGCGTTCGTTGTTCGGACCGTATTTTAAGAAGATACGTAAAATACCTTGTTTGTCATCTTCGATGTATTCGTAATCACGGATAAAACCTTCGCGTTTTAAAATATCCACAATCTCTTTTTTCATATTGGAAGCTGCTACTTCCAAACTTTCGTGACGAACCATGTTAGCATTCCGAATCCGAGTTAACAAATCGGCGATTGGATCTGTCATGACCATATTATTTTACCTCCTTTCAAACTGAGCTATTACCAGCTACTCTTTTTCACACCAGGAATTTGACCCTTATAGGCTAACTCACGGAAACAAATACGGCACAATTTAAATTTGCGATATACGGAATGGGGCCGGCCGCAACGTTCACAACGGGTATATTCACGCACTTTAAATTTTTGAGGCCGTTTTTGTTTCGCAATCATCGACTTTTTAGCCACGCTCATGCCTCCTCTTGCTATTATTTTTGAAATGGCATACCTAATTGACTGAGCAATTCACGGGATTCTTCGTCCGTTTTTGCAGTTGTTACGATAACAATGTCCATTCCCCGCACTTTATTGACCAAATCATAATCGATTTCCGGGAAGATCAATTGTTCTTTAATACCTAATGTATAGTTTCCGCGACCATCGAAGGCATTTTTGGAAACACCGCGGAAGTCACGAACACGTGGTAAGGATACAGAAACTAATTTATCGAGAAAATCGTACATTCTGTCACCGCGAAGGGTTACTTTACAACCGATTGGCATCCCTTCACGAAGACGGAAACCAGCAATCGATTTTTTCGCTCTCGTAATTACAGGTTTTTGTCCTGAAATTAATGTTAATTCGTTTACTGCATCGTCCAGTGCTTTCGGATTTTGCACAGCATCGCCAACACCCATGTTGACAACGATTTTTTCAACTTTCGGTACTTCCATTACAGATTTATAATTAAATTTTTTCATCAAAGATGGAACAACTTCGTTGAGATATTTTTCTTTCAAGCGGTTCATCACATGGACCTCCTTTCTCAAATTCGATCATTAATCTAATTCCGCACCTGATTTTTTAGCAATTCGTACTTTTTTACCGTCTACGATTTTATATCCAACCCGTGTAGGTTCACCAGTCTTCGGATCAATAGGCATCACATTCGATGCATGAATGGGAGCCTCTTGAGTGATAATACCGCCTTGAGGATTATCTTGAGAAGGCTTTGCGTGTTTTTTAACTAAATTCACACCTTCAACAATCACACGGTTTTCTTTAGGAAAGACACGTAGAATGACGCCTTCTTTACCTTTATCTTTACCTGTAATAACCTTTACTTTATCACCTTTTTTGACATGCATTTATCCGCACCTCCTTAAACCAAGCACATGATAGGCTATAATACTTCTGGAGCTAATGAAACAATTTTCATGAAGTTTTTGTCACGCAATTCCCGTGCCACAGGTCCAAAAATACGGGTTCCACGGGGACTCTTATCATCGCGGATAATGACGCAAGCATTTTCGTCAAAACGGATATATGTTCCATCGTTACGACGGACACCGCGTTTTGTACGTACGACAACAGCTTTAACGATATCACCTTTTTTAACAACGCCCCCAGGTGTTGCTTGTTTGACCGTACCAACGATCACATCACCGATGTTTGCGTACTTACGACCAGTACCACCTAATACTTTAATCGTTAAGATTTCACGAGCACCAGAATTATCGGCTACTTTTAAGCGTGATTCCTGTTGAATCATTTAAAGAACCTCCTTTCGAGTAGACAAGTTTGAAACATTATATAATAACAGCTTTTTCAACGATTTCCACTAAGCGAAAACGTTTTGTTGCAGAAAGCGGACGTGTTTCCATAATCCGAACAATATCGCCAACTTTTGCCTCATTATGCTCGTCATGAGCTTTGTACTTTTTGGAATACTTGACTCGTTTACCATAAAGAGGATGTTTTTTCTTTGTTTCGACTAAAACGGTAATGGTTTTATCCATTTTGTCAGAAACAACACGCCCTGTGTAAACTTTGCGTCTGTTCCGTTCGCTCATTCAAATACCTCCCTTGGGTTTAGTTATCGATACCGAGCTCTCTTTCACGAATAACTGTTTTCATCCGGGCAATCGTCTTTCTAACTTCACGAAGACGTGCTGTGTTTTCTAACTGACCCGTCGCTAATTGAAAGCGTAAGTTGAATAATTCTTCCTTGAGTGATTGAATTTGTTCTTCAATTTCAGCAGTGGTTAATTCACGAATTTCCTTAGCCTTCATTTATTTCACCACCAATTTCTTCTCTTTTTACGATCTTACATTTGATTGGCAGTTTATGCGATGCAAGGCGCAAAGCTTCACGGGCAACTTCTTCTGGAACACCCGCAACTTCAAACATAACTCTGCCCGGTTTTACAACAGCAACCCATCCTTCCGGAGAACCTTTACCGGAACCCATCCGGACTTCAAGAGGTTTAGCTGTATAGCTTTTATGAGGGAAAATACGAATCCATACTTTACCGCCACGTTTCATATAACGAGTCATGGCAATACGAGCAGCTTCGATTTGACGGTTTGTAATCCAGGAAGCTTCAAGTGCTTGCAGGCCGTATTCACCAAATTGTACTTCTGTACCACCTTTGGCACGACCTTTCATTCTGCCACGATGCTCACGACGATATTTTACACGTTTAGGCATCAACATGATTATTTTCCTCCTTCCTCGGATTTTTTCTTAGCAGGAAGGACTTCGCCACGGTAGATCCAAACCTTCACACCTAATTTTCCGTATGTTGTGTCGGCCTCGGCATGGGCGTAATCAATGTCGGCACGGAGTGTGTGAAGTGGAACAGTTCCTTCGCTGTAATGTTCAGCACGGGCGATGTCAGCCCCTCCAAGACGTCCGGATACTTGTGTTTTAATACCTTTCGCACCAGCGCGCATCGTTCTTTGGATAGCTTGTTTTTGTACCCGACGGAATGATACACGGTTTTCTAATTGACGAGCAATATTTTCTGCTACTAATTTTGCATCTAGATCAGGTTTTTTAATTTCAACGATATTGATATGAACTTTTCTTCCAGTAAGTTTGTTCAATGCTTTACGCAAAGCTTCGACTTCGGAACCACCTTTACCGATAACCATTCCTGGCTTTGCAGTATGGATGGTGATGTTCACCCGATTCGCAGCCCGCTCAATTTCGATGCTGGAAACAGAAGCATCTTTCAAACGATTTTCAATGTATTCACGGATTTTAATATCTTCATGCAATAGCGTTGCATAGTCTTTTTCAGCGTACCATCTTGATTCCCAATCACGAATGATACCTACACGCAAACCTATTGGGTTAACTTTTTGTCCCACTCATTATCCCTCCTTTTTATCTGACACTACGATTGTAATATGACTTGTGCGTTTGTTGATTTGTGTTGCACGACCTTGTGCCCGGGGGCGATACCGTTTCAATGTCGGGCCTTCGTTTACATATGCTTGAACGATGTAAAGGTCTTGTGCATCCATATCATAGTTATGTTCAGCATTGGCGATCGCTGATTTTAAAACTTTTTCAATAATCGGTGAAGCAGCTTTTGGAGTTAATTTCAAAATGGACATTGCTTCACTTACATGCTTTCCTCGGATCAAGTCGATCACTAAACGGGCTTTACGAGGTGCAATTCGAACTGTTCTAGCAACAGCTTTAGCTTCCATTGACGTGACCTCCTCTCATTAACGTCTTGTTTTCTTGTCATCACCGGCATGTCCTTTGAACGTACGGGTTGGTGCAAATTCACCAAGTTTATGACCAACCATGTCTTCCGTTACATAAACCGGCACGTGTTTCCGACCATCATGAACGGCAAATGTATGTCCTACAAACTGTGGGAAAATCGTCGAGCGACGTGACCAGGTTTTAATCACTTGCTTCTTATTTTCCTTATTTAAGGCTTCCACTTTCTTCATTAAATGTTCATCAACAAATGGTCCTTTTTTCAAACTGCGACCCATAAGTGAACCTCCCTTCGAGATTGTACCCCACTTCTTATCCTATTATCGTTTGCGTGGACGAACGATAAATTTATCGGACTTTTTGTTTTTCTTACGGGTTTTATAGCCAATAGTCGGTTTACCCCAAGGTGTAACTGGTGCAACCCGTCCAATTGGTGCCCTTCCTTCCCCACCACCGTGCGGGTGATCGTTCGGGTTCATTACAGATCCGCGTACTGAAGGGCGTCTACCTAACCAGCGGGAACGACCTGCTTTACCAATATTAATCAATTCGTGCTGTTCGTTACCAACTTCTCCAACTGTGGCACGGCATTTGCCGAGAATCATCCGAACTTCTCCAGATGCTAAACGAACGAGTACATATTTACCTTCTTTACCGAGTACTTGAGCACTCGTACCTGCTGCACGGACAAGCTGTCCACCCTTACCAGGTTTCAATTCGATGTTATGAATCGTTGTACCAACCGGAATATTTTCAAGAGGAAGTGCATTTCCTACTTTAATATCCGCATCGGGACCGGACATGATATCTGTGCCAACTTTTAATCCTTTTGGTGCTAAAATATAACGTTTTTCACCATCGTGATAATGAATCAATGCAATGTTGGCAGAGCGGTTTGGATCGTATTCGATCGTGGCAACGCGTCCTGGAATGCCATCTTTGTCACGTTTAAAATCAATTACACGATATAGGCGCTTGTGACCTCCGCCTTGATGACGAACAGTAATTCTACCCTGGCTATTGCGGCCGGCTTTCTTATTCAGTGGTTGTAATAAGGATTTTTCCGGCTTATCCGTTGTGATTTCGGAAAAATCGGATACTGTCATGCCGCGACGGCCATTTGAGGTAGGTTTATAAGTTTTGATCGCCATTATATTTCCCTCCTCTACATTTTATAAATTAGAATATATCGATCGGTTTGCTATCTTCAGTTAGGGTAACAATTGCTTTTCTGCGACGATTGGTGTAGCCAGAATATCTACCCATTCTTTTGAATTTACCTTTGTAGTTCATGATGTTAACTTTTTCAACTTTTACATCGAAGATTTTTTCTACCGCTTGTTTGACAAGGGTTTTATTCGCTCTCAAATCGACTTCAAAAGTATACTTCCGTTCTTCTTGTAATTCCATCGAACGTTCTGTAATAACGGGGCGCTTAATCACATCACGTAGGTCCATTAGGCTAGCACCTCCTCTACTCTGGCAACGGCATCCTTCGTTATGATTAACTTATCATAACCGACAAGGTCAAGTACGTTGATTCCGTTGGCATCGACTACTTTTACTTTTGGTAAATTACGTGCTGATAAATATACGTTTTCTTGAAGATCCCCTGTAACTACGAGGGCTTTTGTTTCTTCGTTCAATGATAAATTATTCAAGAATGCTACGAAATCTTTTGTCTTCGGCTTTTCAAAGTTAAGTTGATCTAACACGAAAATTTCATTATCAAGAACTTTTGCAGACAATGCAGATTTCAAAGCTAAACGACGAACTTTTTTCGGTAATTTGTAGGCATAGCTGCGCGGAGTCGGTCCAAATACGACACCACCGCCTACCCATTGAGGTGAACGGATGGAACCTTGACGTGCACGACCAGTTCCTTTTTGGCGCCACGGTTTTCTACCGCCACCACGAACTTCAGAACGATTTTTTACTTTATGGGTACCTTGACGCATGGAAGCGCGTTGGCTAAGTACCATTTCAGTGATTACATGTTTATTTGGTTCGATTCCAAAAACAGCATCATTTAATTCGACTTCACCAATCTGTTCACCAGCTTGGTTGTATAAAGATACTTTCGGCATTCAATTATCCTCCTTTCCTGCAATATTTAATTATTTTGCTTTCACTGCGCTTTGGATTTTTACAAATGCCTTGTTCGGTCCAGGAATATTTCCTTTGATTAATAGTAAATTGCGTTCAGGATCAACTTTCACAATTTCAAGGTTTTGGATTGTTACTCGTTTTCCGCCCATACGACCCGGTAATTTTTTAGACTTGAATACACGTTGCGGGTCAATCGCACCCATAGAACCAGGTCTTCTGTGGTAACGAGATCCGTGGGACATCGGTCCACGTCCTTGACCGTGACGTTTAATGGCACCCTGGAATCCTTTACCTTTCGAGATACCAGTAACATCCACTAAACTTCCTTCTTCAAAAATATCAACTTTGACTTCTTGACCAACTTCGTATTCATCGACATTTGCGTCGCGTATTTCGCTAATGAAGCGCTTAGGCGCAGTATTCGCTTTTTTGGCATGACCGATTTCCGGTTTTGTTGCACGATGTTCTGCTTTATCTTCAACACCAAGTTGAATAGCAGCATATCCGTCTGTTTCAACAGTTTTCTTTTGCAAGACAACGTTTGGTTCTGCATGAACAACTGTTACCGGTACGAGGTCGCCATTTTCCAAGAATACTTGCGTCATACCGATTTTTCTACCTAAGATTCCTTTGGTCATTCGTCACACCTCCTGTAAAATGTTCCTTATTATAATTTGATTTCAATGTCTACACCGCTAGGTAGATCTAATCGCATTAATGAATCTACGGTTTGAGGTGTAGGATTAATGATATCGATTAGACGTTTGTGTGTACGCATTTCAAATTGTTCACGGGAATCTTTGTACTTGTGAACAGCTCGTAAAATTGTAAATACAGATCGTTCTGTTGGCAACGGAATCGGACCGCTCACTTTTGCACCGGACCGTTTTGCCGTTTCCACAATTTTTTCAGCTGATTGATCAAGAACCCGGTGATCATATGCTTTTAATCGAATGCGGATTTTTTGTTTTGCCATTATTTTCCCTCCTTTTCGCCTACTTACAATAGACATACTCCGTGAAAATTTCCTGCACACGCGCCATGGCAAAGCGGCCGGGTGTGTCAGCAACCTTTCACTTCATCGCTTTTTAACCAACATTGTCTATTATACATAATCTCGACATGGAACGCAACATAAAACTAGGTGGTTTTGTGTTGTTTTACACGCGCTTTTCTATTATACATAGGGAACGATCTGAATGCAATTTCCCCTTTAAAATTTTATACAGGGAATACATGTTAAAATACCCATATTCAAGAAAAAAAGCAGATAGAAATCTATCTGCTTTTTCTCTTTTCTTCAATTGTTCGTTATACCTGATTACTCGATAACGGCAGAAACAGAACCTGCTCCTACTGTACGGCCACCTTCACGAATGGAGAACTTCGTTCCTTCTTCGATAGCAACCGGAGCAATTAATTCAACTGTCATTTCTACGTTATCGCCAGGCATAACCATTTCTACTCCGTCTGGTAATGTAATGATACCAGTTACGTCTGTTGTACGGAAGTAGAATTGCGGACGATAGTTAGAGAAGAATGGAGTATGACGTCCACCTTCTTCTTTTGTCAATACGTAAACTTGCGCTTTAAATTTCGTATACGGTTTAATTGTTCCTGGTTGTGCAAGAACTTGACCGCGCTCGATGTCTTCACGAGCAACACCACGGAGCAATGCACCGATGTTGTCACCAGCTTCAGCATATTCCATGGATTTGCGGAACATTTCTACACCAGTAACTGTTGTTTGTGTGGATTCATCTTTCAATCCAACGATTTCAACAACGTCACCAACTTTAACTTGACCGCGTTCTACACGACCTGTTGCAACAGTACCACGACCTGTGATGGAGAATACGTCTTCAACAGGCATCATGAACGGCTTGTCAACTTCACGCTCAGGTGTAGGAATGTA
>CALGAD010000099.1 GCA_937951955.1 uncultured Bacillaceae bacterium | reverse complement strand
GAACCAAGCGGATTGATCAATAATAAGAAATTTTGGAGCACCCCTTGTACGCCCAGATTAAACTGGAATAGTTGGGTGATATATGTTTTAAACCACAGGATTGCGACCATTACTACATAAAATTGGATAAAAGTAAATCTCAACTCTTTATTTTGGTTCATTTTTCCTGTCACCTACTTTCCGGGTAAACATTTTAATTCTTTTCAATATATGAAAATACGAAAACCACTCTACCTCTATCTTAATTTTTAAATATGAACAAATTATTATCAAGGTTATATAAAATCTAATAAGTAATTGTAAATATTTTTACATAAACAAGACGAATTGTAAATTATCTTATTGACAACTACTTTAGTATACTTTTATTTTTCTAATTGTCAAGGTAACATTTTCCCAGTTCTTTGGTATTCTTGACCGTTGCAAAAATTGACATATTTTGCCATTATTCTACAAAAAATTTTTAAGGGACTGACGCGGTACAGGAGACGAATCAACCGTTGCGGTATTTTCATTTCCCGTCTGGTTCCGGTTATGGTAAAGTGATAGTAACAAAAGTTGGGGAAGGAGAGTGAAGATGGCAACGGTTGAGGAATTTTTTCAATGGGATATCCGCATCGGAACGATCATCGCTTGCGAGCATTTTCCTGAAGCGAGAAAGCCTGCTTACAAATTGTGGATCGATTTTGGTGAACTAGGTACCAAACAGTCGTCGGCCCAGATTACGAAACGTTACAAACCAGAAAACCTCGTGGGCAAGCAGGTTGTGGCTGTTGTCAATCTTCCGCCTCTTCGCGTTGCCGGTTTTAAATCAGAAGTACTTGTCCTTGGCGGTATTCCTGGAGATGGAGATGTCGTTTTATTGACACCTGATGAGCCGGTAAAAAATGGGACACCTGTTGCTTGAATTGCAAGACCGACCCGGAACGGTACTTTATTTCCGGGTCTAATTTTTTACATTCCATACCTTTTGCCTATGGGATTTACTGTTTTTCCAGTTGTTTATTAAGCCAACTGAGAATATCATTGTATACTTCATCACGATTAATTTCATTCAACATTTCATGACGACCTCCCGGATAGATCTTCGAGTGAATCGGATTTCCGTTTTCCTTATAAAGCTGAATGACTTTTTCGACCCCCTTACCGTAATTTCCTACCGGGTCTTCTTTCCCGCTGAAGATGAAAAGTGGAACTTCATTAGATGTCTTCGCCATCTCCTCTGGCCGGTGAATCAAGCGCAAGCCCGTTAATAAATCCTCATAGAAACTGACCGTACATATAAAACCGCACAAAGGATCGTCAATATAAGCTTGCACCATCTTCTCGTCTCGGGACAACCAGTCAAATGGTGTATGGGGATCGGTAATTTTCCGGTTGTAACTTCCGAATATCAATTTATTTAATAAAGGACTCGGTCTTTTTGCTCCTCGTTTTTTCTTCAATTTAGCAAGCCAAATCCCAAATGTTCCTAAAATGCCCGGGTCATTGGCCGTACCTGATAAAAGTACACCGGCAAGGGGCTCGCGATATTTTTGTAGATAGCGACGAACAAGGAAAGAACCCATGCTGTGACCGAAGAGAAAGAGAGGCGTTAGAGGATATTGCTCCTTGATCCATTGGGTTACTATATGTAAATCATCCGTTACCCGTTCAAACCCTTCCTCATCAGCAAAAAAACCGAGCTGGCCGCTTTTTTCCCCGGTTTTACCATGTCCGCGGTGATCATTTCCATAAACGTAAATATCATGTTTGAGTAGAAAATGGGCAAAATCCGCATAACGCCCCATATGTTCGACCATTCCGTGAGCGATTTGCACAATAGCTTTGGGAGTATGTCCTTTTTTACACCATATATATAAAAGGATTTCTCTTCCATCATAGGTTTTCAACCAAATCCGTTCATGCCTCATGTGGATCACCTTAAGATCGATTCCCTATATATTAGCTTAGAAAGAGTTTGACGAAATAACAAGCCACTTGCTGTTCCAGCAGCCGCAAAACATTTCCTTCCATGGATATCATTGATATTTTGCAAAACTACATGACCTAGCCTGAAAAGAATTTCGGAATCCTTCCTTTCCAAATGGCGGTATCTCCTTGTACTAAAATACCATCTTCCCGTGCGTAAATTAAGGGCACCATGATGTAATTTTATCGTAAAAATAATCTATATCAGTAGCTTTGCATTAAATTAATTTTTAAAAGACAAGCCTTTTTATAAAAAATATTTCCTGATTTTGTAAAATCTTTGTCCATGGGC
>CALGAD010000098.1 GCA_937951955.1 uncultured Bacillaceae bacterium | reverse complement strand
ATAAAAAAGACGTGTACTTAATTGTACACGCCCGTATAAATTAATCATCTAAATCGACATTATGATAAACTTGCTGCACGTCTTCTAAATCTTCCAGGACATCAATGAGACGTTCAAATTGTTCCAAATCCTCTCCTGAGAGTTTAACCTCTGACTTCGGAATCATGGAAAGTTCGGCAACGGTGAACTCTTCTACGCCCCCTGCCTTCAATGCTTCCTGTACCGCATGGAATTGATCCGGTTCTGCATAAATCACCAAATGGTCATCTTCTTCCATAATATCACGCACGTCGACATCCGCTTCGAGTAAAATCTCTAAAGCTTCATCGGCTGTTTTTCCAGAAAAGACAAAGACAGCCGTATGGTCGAACATGTAAGAGACAGAACCGCTAACACCCATGCTTCCGCCATTTTTACCAAAGGCGGCGCGGACTTCTGAAGCTGTCCGGTTTACATTATTCGTTAATGCATCAACGATAATCATCGATCCGCTCGGACCGAATCCTTCGTAGCGAAGCTCGTCAAAGTTTTCATCGGCTCCGCCTTTTGCTTTTTCGATAGCCCGGTCAATAATATGTTTCGGTACATCATACGTTTTCGCCCGTTCAATCACCATTTTCAAATTTTGGTTGGCTTCTGGATCGGGAACACCTTTTTTAGCAGCAACATATATTTCTCTTCCGAATTTCGCATAAATTCGGCTCGTACTTTGGTCTTTTTGTGCCTTTTTGTATTTAATGTTTTGCCATTTACGACCCATAGTAAAACACTCACCTTCTATAAAAATTGAAAAGTCCAGATAAATTTATGCATGGTCAAAAAGCTAATTTTATTATAAGGCTATCGAGTTTAATCGTAAATCCACTTGTTATTATATAATACATTTTCTTGTTACAGTTTATTTTTTCCCAAAAAACGGGTGGAAATCACTCGTTTTCTTGCAAGCATACCTTGTCCAATTCCCTCATATAGTTAAATAGATTCCGAAGTTCGCGGAAAGTGGGGGACGAAATTTGCGAAGAACGACAGTTGTCTTGTATATGATTTGTACGATGATCATTACAGCAATCGGAACGTATTTCGGAATGAACTATATCGAGGAGCGGGGACTCGTTATCAAAGAATCATCCCGGCATAAGGAGCACCTGGAAAAGGTGAATCAAATTTTCCATATCATTTTAAATGAATATGTGGAAAAGGTCGATGAAGAGATGTTGATTGAAGGGGCCATTGAAGGGATGCTGGAAAAATTGGAGGATCCGTATTCCGTTTACTTGAATGCGAAGCAGTCCCGACATTTTCAACAGTCCCTCGATTCTTCTTTTCAGGGAATAGGTGCCGAAATCAGTGAGGAAAACGGTAAGATTATCATAGTCGCCCCTTTTAAAAACTCACCGGCGGAAAAGGCGGGCATCCAACCCTTTGACCAGATTTTAAAGGTTGATGGGGAAGATGTGACGGGATTGAATATTTATGAAGTGACTGAGAAAATCCGCGGTAAAAAAGGAACGACTGTCACGCTAGAAATTCAGCGGGAAGGCCTTTCTAAACCGTTACAGCTGGAAATTACGCGGGAGGAGATTCCCATCGAAACGGTGTTTTCAGCCGTTCTTGAAAATGGTGAGAAACAAGTTGGTTATATCGAAATCACTTCTTTTTCCCGCGAAACTGGCAAAGACTTTGCAAAACATTTACGTGCTTTAGAACAGGAAGGAATCTCCGGGCTCATTATTGATGTGCGCGGAAATCCCGGTGGTTTGTTATCCAGTGTTCATGAAGTGGCGGGACATTTCGTTACGGATAAAAAGCCGATCGTACAAATCGAATATCGCAATGGTAAGAAAGAGCAAATTTTATCAAAGGCAAAAGAGAAAAAGCCTTATCCGATTGTCGTGTTAATCGATCGGGGAAGCGCATCGGCTTCAGAGATTCTTGCTGCGGCTCTCCATGAAGGGGAAGGATACACAACGATTGGTGAAAAAACTTTTGGCAAAGGTACCGTTCAGCAACAAATCGAGTTACCGGATCGCAGTCAAGTGAAATTAACGACATATAAATGGTTGACCCCCGATGGAAATTGGCTTCATAAAAAGGGACTGGAACCGGATATTCCAGTTACCCAATCGGAATTATTTAACCTCCATCCGCTGCTAGTGGGGGAACCGTTACACCGTAATATGAACAATGAACAGATTGAACATGCACAGCATACATTACGAAGTCTCGGCTATCAAACGGCACGTACCGATGGCTATTTTGATGATTCAACCGAAGCAGCGCTCAAACGATTCCAGAAAGACCATGATTTGCCCGCAACTGGCGTTTTAGATAGTAAAACGGCGCAAACAATGGCCACGGTAGTCCGTCAGGAAAAACAGAAACTAGAAAATGATAAACAGTTAATGATGGCTTTAATGTATTTTGAATACGGCAAAGATAATTAACAAATATGAGGGGAAGGAGTAGGATACCATCATTTCAACATTTGCGGTACCTGTTTTTTTCTCGAATAGATCAAGGATTATTTCTTACTTTTATGATTATCAATACAAACTCGCGAATTAAATTGAATTTACTACCTGACAACATGTAAGGCGAACCGATAACGATTGAATTTTAAGTATCCATTTATACGAAAATTTGTTAAAATAAGAAAAATAGTTTTCCCGACTGTCTATCTTTCTACTTGAAAATAACGGTATAATAGAAGTATCCATTTACGAAAAAATCATTTGATTGATATAAAGGTTACACAGGGGTGACATGATGGTGTTTTGGTTGAACGAGATTTTGGGAGCAATCGGAAAATTGTTTGTAAACCCTTTACTATATGTTGGCTTTTTTTATGCGATATATCTTGGCTATACTCGGGTAAAACGGGAGCGGAAAAACTTCCATATCCGGGTGCAGGACGGCTGGTTTGAATTCCGGACTTACTGGACGAAAGGCCTGATTAGCGGATTAATCTCTTCCATTATTTTAGTTTTGCTTGGGGTGATGGTACCCGTAGCCTTCTTGATTACCGCAACGGCTATAACACTCTTTTTATCGATTTTCGGAAAGCCAAGTGTCCTATCTCCCGCTTATACGGGAAGTCTATCATTCTTCTTATTAATGGCGATTGTTGCCTATCAAATGGACGTGCCCTTTTTTGCGGAACATTTTGAATCCCTGTCTGGAATGATTGCTCCAGAGGCTGTTGTTGTGATGGCCTTACTTATCGTTATTGAGGGAATATTAATTGTGCGCAATGCTTCAGCTAATACCTCACCGAAAATTATCCGGAGCAAGCGGGGATTGCAAGTAGGAGTTCATGAGTCAAAACGGTTATGGCTCGTCCCGTTGATTTTTCTCATTCCCGAAGGCGTATTTTCACTCAATATTCCTTACTGGCCGGTTGTTCCCATCGGGGAACAAACTTTTTCATTGATTATCTTTCCGTATTTAATCGGTTTCGGACAGGACGTTTATTATACGTTACCGAAGGATGCGATTCAGAACACCGGAAAACAGGTTATCGGTCTGGGAGTTGTTCTCTTTGGCCTCGCCATTGCCGGTTTTTGGTATCCGATTCTCTCGATTGCCAGTGCCTTGCTTGCCATTATTGGTCGTCTTGTTATCGCCTGGCGTGGTCGAGTACAAAATAAAAAGCATCCCTTATTTTTCTTGCGGAATGAATCCGGTATTGTCGTGCTCGATGTCATCCCTCATTCCCCGGCAGATAAAATGGGGATCCAGGTCGGTGAAATTATCGTGAAGGTCAATGGTGTTTCGGTCAATAATGATAAGGAATTTTACGAGGCGTTACAGGTTAACCGGGCTTTTTGTAAGCTGGAAGTCATTGACCTGAAAGGTGAAAAGCGGTATGTCCAGCAAGCACTGTATGAAGGGGAACACCATGAACTCGGGGTCATCCTCGTGGATCATGACAAGCAATGGCAGTCGGATGTGAGTTAAAAGTAAATTTCATAATTTTCCTGAATGGGAAGTTAGACAAATCTTATAAATTTTCTTTTTGAGGAATGGCAGTTTCTCGTTGTCATTCCTTTTTAGATAAAAGTTGTCTGTGCTTTAAAAGAATGGGTTTAATTTTTAGAAATAAATTTAGATGAAGATCAGGTGAGCATGATGGACTTAATTTTAAAAACAGAACGTTTAATTTTACAACCTTTTCAAAAAGAGGATGCCAAAAGAGTAAGAGATTTAGCCAATAATAAAGATCTAGCGAGTATTCTCGGACTGCCCCATCCTTATGAATTAAAACATGCCGAAGAATGGATTGCCCTTCATCCGGAACTACTCAAAACGGGTGTTAAATATCCCCTAAAAATAGTTTTGAAAGAAATAAACGAAATCATCGGTACGATAACCTTGCGAATTGACAAAAATAATCGTAAAGGTGAACTTGGTTACTGGATTGGCAGAGACTATTGGGGGAATGGCTATGCAACAGAAGCTGTAAACAAAATGATCGATTTTGGCTTTCACGAATTGAATTTAAACAAAATTTGGGCGTCCGCACTTACGAGAAATTTAGCATCGAAAAGAGTGTTAGAAAAAGCCGGATTACAAAAAGAAGGGACTTTAAAACAGGATCGACTTTTACATAATGTATATGAAGATTTTGATGTATATGGAATTTTGCGGGAGGAATATAAGTTCTAGATCCTGGTTGTTGGAAATTCGAACGTAAGAATTTGGCAGAGATAAATGGGCTGTAGGAATTTTGTTTTCTACAGCCTTTCTTTATTGCCGTAATAGAGCATTCATTTAAGGATTATTGTTTCACCTTATGGCATGAGATAAGCTTTTAGTCTTTTTGCCGGGAATTTAATGAATTTTATGAAATCCAGTAGGAAAATTGTTTTTTCGTCGAATAAATAATATGAGTGAGAAACTTTGGAGGTGATTGTCTGGATATTGATATAAAACTTTATTCGGAGTTTTCATCTGTTTCAAGAGATGGGAAAGAAGCAAAACGTAAGAAACTAAATTTTTAAAAGAAAAGTTCCTATTACTAAATAACGAGCTTCGTTTAGGTACACTCATTCAGGTTGAATCCCATTTCAATTCTCCCCATTATTTCAGACAATATTGGATTTAGTACATCTTCCTTTTTAGTAATCTCGGCTAATCATGGTGCTTTTAAGCAGGATAAACTTTTGAAACTTATCTTTTTTAACATTTGCATACTTTTCCCTCTGCTATAATATTTTTTATTTTAAATCATAAACAGTTCCTTCACCTCACCGGTGGTTTATCCGAATAATCAGCCATCTACTTAGACTTGATGTATCTTTGTTCCATATTAAAAATCCCGGTATTTACCAAACATTCGCTTGATCAAAATAAATATGATTAAGGAGTTGATGTTTTTTGAAGAAACTTTTTATTTTATTGATGGTTTTACTGATTGTTTCTGGATGTTCTACAGCAGCTATGGATAATTTGCAATGGTTTCAAACGGTAGATGAAGCAATTGAATATGGATTACAAGAAGAAAACATTAAGCAACAAGATTTGATCGGGGAAATCACCGAAAACGGCGAGCGCTTTATTTTTTATAAAATAAAAACGGAAGATGGACTGGGCTTAGGCGTTGCAAATATAATTGAAAAAAATGGTCAATTCGCCTGGTTTAGGTCAGATCCCCATATAATTGTAAATGGATCTCAAGTCAGTTGGGAAAGTGAAATACCGTCGAAAAAAAGGTTTATCATCTACACCGGTATTTTGGAAAATGAGGATATGTCGATTGAAACCGTAAAAGGGATGGTTAAACCTTATATCGATTCCACTAATAAAATTTTTTATTATGTGGAATCGGTAGATAAAACGGAACTTCCTGAACTGTAATTTAATACCATTGATAAAGGTCAGGTTTAGAGGAAAAATCTTGACGTTCATTCCTCTTAGCAAAATTGTACAAAAACCCGTTGATTTATTCCGCAAAGGAAGAGGTTAGGTGATTCCAATCCCCCGGTGAACAAGAGGTATTACCGTTCAGAATATGGAAGTCAGAAAAAGCGAGTTGAGTTTGCGGATAAATCCATAATAAAGGTTGACAATATCATCTGAGCTACAGGATATAAATTTGATTATTCCTGGCTCAATATCGATGGAGTTTTTGATTCTTCAGGAAATGTCGTGCACCAAAGAGGGATTACGAATGTGCAAGGCCTTTATTTTATAAGTCTGCCATGGCAATATCGTCGCGGTTCTGCGTTATTACAAGGGGTTGGTGATGACGCGAAATTTATTATAGACCAAATTAAAAATAATTTTTAATTAAATTTTCGAAATGATCCATGCCTCCGAGAGTTTTTCTTGAAGGCATTTTTTTATTTGGCTTTGGATCAACTTGAATATGCACACTTGTTTTCATTAACATCGCAAACTTGATTTATATGCTCTATATCATGGGCAATTTTATTAAAAACTCGAATCAAATCCCGCTAGTACTTGGGCTAAATTCCTCTCGAATTTGATCCAATTCGCCTCCTGACAATCCGCCGTGTCCCTTGGTCCAATTTTTCAAATACTTGGTCTGTTTCAAAGCAGCATTTGATTCATTGCAACGCAACCTTGAGTCAAATCTGCCTGTCTATTTGGTCAATTCCCTTCCAACTTGATACTTTTCCCTCCCGGACTTGGGTCGATTCATGCGAAACTTGTGCGAAATTCTTAGCCACTTTTTTCCATTGTCTAAAACCTGGGACAAATTTTTCATCCGCTTAAACGAATTCATCAAAAAGTAGTGGATTTAACCTCTCTTTTTAAGTTCAATTTTTCGCATTATTTGTCCGAAATTTCTTTCGTCTTGCCCCTCAATCCTGCTCCCATGGTGAAAAAAGGAGATTACAAGATATATAAATACAATAATAAAAGTTTTGTCGCTCTGCATTGCGACAAAATCAATTCTACTTATCATTGTTTGTAAGCGGTTGAAACTTTAAGATGGAATTAGAAGGATATTAAGTTAGAGAGGAGTAAGTTAAATGGCACAAGAACAAGTAACATTGAAAATGCGTATTCAAAAGTTTGGTAACTTTTTAAGCTCAATGGTTATGCCAAACCTCGGTGCATTTATAGCATTTGGTTTGATAACAGCCATGTTTATAGAATCCGGATGGACACCGAACGAAAAATTAGCCGGTTTAGTCGATCCAATGATTAAATATTTATTGCCCCTTTTAATTGGTTACACTGGTGGTAAGTTAATATACGATACCCGGGGTGGTGTTGTAGGTGCTATCGCCACAATGGGGGTCATCGTCGGTTCGGACGTTCCGATGTTTCTCGGTGCGATGTTAATGGGTCCTATTGGTGGCTGGGTAATTAAGAAATTTGACTCATTAATTGAAGGGAAAATTCGCCCCGGTTTTGAAATGCTTGTCAACAACTTTTCCTCGGGAATTTTAGGCGGTCTTTTAGCAATTATTTCGTATTTATTAATCGGACCAAGTGTAAGCGTTTTGACAGGTTGGTTAGCTGGCGGCGTTGAATGGTTATTAGATGTTGGCGTTCTTCCGTTAACAAGTCTCTTTATTGAACCAGCTAAAATCCTATTCTTAAACAATGCCATCAACCACGGTGTGTTAACACCACTAGGATTTGAACAGGTGCAAAAAGTCGGAGAATCCGTTCTCTTCTTACTGGAAGCCAACCCAGGGCCTGGTTTTGGAATTCTTCTGGCTTACTGGTTCTTCGGTAAGGGAGCAGCTAAACGGACAGCACCCGGTGCAGCTATTATTCATTTCTTGGGAGGAATTCACGAAATTTATTTCCCGTATGTGTTAATGAAACCTGCACTATTCTTAGCGGTTATCCTTGGCGGAATGAGTGGCGTGTTTACATTAACCCTGTTTGACGGTGGTCTTGTCGGTCCTGCATCTCCAGGTAGCTTTATCGCTATGTTAGCTGTAACACCTGCAGGCAATCACTTCGCCAATATTGCCAGTGTACTGATTGCCACAACCGTTTCCTTCTTCATTGCTGTCTTCGTATTAAAACGGGATAAATCAGAAGGCGACCTGGAAGAAGCATCGCAAAAAGTGCAAGAAATGAAAGGTAAGAAAAGTAGTGTTGTTAGTTCCTTAGCGGATGAAGCAACGACAGCTATTGAAGATATTGATCCTGAAAAAATCGACCACATTTATTTCGCCTGTGATGCGGGTATGGGCTCCAGTGCGATGGGTGCATCTCTTCTGCGCAAAAAAGTAAAAGAAGCCGGTTTGGATATTCAAGTATCGAACGCTGCGATAAAAGATCTTCCGGCAGATGCAAAACTCGTCATCACTCAAGAAGAATTAACGCCGCGGGCAAAAGATCAAGTGCCGCATGCTTACCATGTGTCCGTTGATAACTTCTTATCGAGTCCAAAATATGATGAGCTGATTGAACAATTAAAAGCGGAAAGTGATAGTAAAAAAAAACCGGTAAATGATGAAGTTCAAGTAACTAGCGATTACCAGGATGTGTTACGTAAAGAAAATATATTCCTAAACCAATCCTTCTCCTCAAAAGAAGAAGCGATTTGCTTCGCAGGACAGGTATTGGTCGATAGCGGCTATGTAGAAGAATCCTACATTGAAGCCATGCTGAAAAGGGAAGAAATCTCTACCACTTACATGGGCAATGATGTCGCTATCCCGCATGGTACAGAAGAGGCGAAGAAAAGTGTTCTCAAATCTGGAGTCACGATTATTCAAGTACCAGATGGCGTCGAATTTGCTGGTGGAAAAGCGCGGTTAATTTTCGGTATCGCTGGTAAAGAAGGCGGTCATTTAGAAATCCTATCGGCAATCGCTGAAACATGCTCCGATATGGAAAATGTGGAAAAAATGGTGGCGGCTCAATCTCCTGAAGAAATTCTTGAGCTCATCGGATCAGCTTTAAATCAATAATCCATTTGGAAGGAAGACGGAAAATGCAAGTAGCGTTTTTCCTTCTTCCTTTTTCCCGTCTTGTGTTACAATAAAAATCATTGTCGAATGATTGATATTGAAAGAGTTGAGAGCCATGATGATAACGGCACGTGAAAAAGCAATTATCGAATTGTTGGTTAAACGAAGCCATGTCCATTCGATTGCCTCGATTGCTGAACATCTCCGTGTGAGCACAAGAACGATTCAAAGGGATTTAAAAAATGTTGAAAAAGTTTTAGCCCAATTCGATTTAACGATTGAAAGTGATAAGGGATTGGCGATTAAGGGGAAAAACCAGAACATTTACCGGCTAATCCAAAAACTCGTACAGGTCACACCAGCAGATCTATCGCTTGAAGAAAGACGACTCCTCGCTTACATCCAGTTATTTGATGCGACAGAACCGGTAAAATTAACCCCCCTTGCCAATGACCTTGGTATATCGGTCACAACTTTGAGTGCGGATCTGGATGATTTAGCGAAGTGGTTGCAAAACCATGACGTCACCCTTGTAAGGAAAAAAGGCGTGGGCGTGGAACTAGAAGGGCGGGAAGCATCGAAACGGAAAGCTTTTGTTAGCTATTTGATGATCCATTTTAAAGATGAATTAATCGATCAATTGTTTTTACTTTCCAGTGATCAAGTCCATGCAGACAAAATCTTGTTTTATTTTGAAAAAGACTATTTAAAAGCTCTGGACAATATTGTGTATGAAGCGCTGGAACGGATCGATTTGCAGCTCGTCGATAGTGATTACATTACTTTCTTGATCCAAATTTGTCTTTCCATGCAAAGAGTAGAAAAAGGATTTTTCCTTTCTGAGGATATTCAGGCGAACGATTTACTGAAGAACTCGGAAGAATACAACATACTGAACAAAATTGCCTCTTATTTACATGACACATTTTCCATTAACATTGGCGAAGGGGAAATCATTTATTTAACAACGTTTTTGCGCGGATCCAAATTAGTGAAACCAGAAAATACGTACTATGATCGGGTGCATATTAGCCGGAGCATCAAAAAATTAATTCGCCACGTTTCCGAACAATTACATGTCGATTTAACAAGTGATTTTTCTTTATTCCAGGGGTTAATGGCGCATATGGAGCCGACGATTTATCGTCAGCAAAAAGGCTTGCCTACATACAACCCGTTGACGAAGGAAATTAAAGAAAAATATCCGCTCCTGTTTATGGCGGTACAGTTGAGTTTGGCAAAAGCATTTCAACATCTTTCTTTTACGGATGATGAAGTTGCATATGTCGTCCTCCATTTTGGTTCGGCGTTGGAGTTGAAAAAGGAGAACGTGCAAATCCGGGCGCTCATTATCTGTCCCACCGGTATCGGCACTTCGAAAATGTTATCGAGCCGGATAAAACGGGAAATCCCGGAAATTACCTATACCCACGCTGTTTCCCTGCGGGAAATCCAGCAAATTGACTGGCACGATTATCAAATTATTATTTCTACTGTATTAATCCCTTTTCAAGCCGACTTTGAATATGTGTATGTGAATCCTTTACTATATGAGGAAGATATTGAAGCGATCCGGGAATATTTGCGGGAACATATTCAGGAAATTACGAAAGATAAAACGTACGAGTTCGTGTTGAAACAAGAAAAGAAAAAGGAAGAGGCAAGAAAATACCGAACCCTGGAAACTTTGATGCAGGAAATTGATATTTGCCAAAATACGATCCGCACGCTTTTGCGTAATTTTTCCGTGATGCGGATGAACCACGAACCGACCTACGATGTCGTGATTCAAAAAATGCTTGCTTATGAAGTGGAAAATATGACCGTGACGGATGCGCATGCGGTATATCATGAGCTAAAAAGACGGGAAACAAAAGGCGGATTGGGCATTCCGGGTACGGATATGGCCCTCTTTCACTGCCGGCATCCGAATGTGAAAGAAATGTCGTTCCGCATCGCCCATTTGGATTCACCTTATAAATTAACAGGGATGGATATGTCCCCCATGCATGTCCGCAATATCCTTTTACTGTTAGCACCGGAAACATTGAACAATCTACAACTGGAAATATTGAGTCTAGTCAGCACGATCATCGTGGAAAATCAGGAAACGATCATGCTCTTTTCATCTGCCGATGAACAGATGATTCGCCAAAAATTAGAACGTGCATTTTTAGACTTTCTTCAAGGTAAATTTGGAAAGGACTGAATGAATATGAAAAAAGTTGTCCATTTTGGAGCAGGAAATATTGGAAGAGGATTTATCGGTGCGTTATTTTCCCAATCGGGTTACCAAGTTACATTTGTTGATTTGAATGATGCCGTCATCGACCAATTGAATCGGGACGGCTCCTATAAAGTACGCACAGCGGAAGATGATCCAAAAGTTGAAGAAATTCAAAACGTATCCGGCATCAACAATGGTAAAGATGAAGATGAAGTCATCAAGGCAATTGAAGGGGCAACGTATATAACGACGGCGATTGGTCCCAATGTGCTACCCCATATTGCTCCGCTCATTGCCAGAGGTTTGCAAGCGCGATTAAAAGTCAACGACGAAAACGTCTATGTCATCGCCTGTGAAAATCAAATTTCCGCAACCGATCTTCTGAAAGGTTATATTGAAAAAGAATTGACCGACGAAGAAATCAAAAACATGGAAGGTAAGGTACACTATTATAATTCCGCCGTTGACCGCATCGTTCCGATTCAGGATAATAAAAATTCCCTCGATGTGATGGTCGAGCCATATTATGAGTGGATTGTTGAAACGACAGATGATATTCCAGCCGTTAACGGAATGACGAAAGTTCCTGATCTAGCTCCGTACATTGAACGGAAATTATTTACGGTGAATACTGGCCATGCTGTTACAGCCTACTTCGGTTATTTAGAAGGAAAAGAAACGATTGCGGAAACACTCAATGATCCAGCGATTTATGAGCAAGTAAAAGCAACGATTGCAGAAACCGGGGCTTATTTAGTGAAACGGTATGGTCTAGATCAAGAAGAACATCAAAAATATATTGAAAAAATATTGGCTCGTTTTCAAAATCCTCATTTGAAAGACGGGGTAACCCGGGTCGGTCGCTCTCCAATCCGGAAATTGGGCCCGGAAGACCGGCTAGTTAGACCGATGGTGGAAGCCGCCAAGCTCGGTTTACCGTTTGCTCATTTAGCGAAAGCTGTAGCAGCCGCTCTCTTATTTGATGTGCAAGAAGATGCGGAAGCTGTGGAATTGCAAAAAATGCTCAAGGATCATGGAGTCGATTTTGTCTTACAAGAAGTTTGTCATTTAGATCCCGACAGTGAAATGGCCCGAGTGATCGTGGACAAATATAATGAGTTGAAGAATCGCTATGAAAAATAAAGGGATGCAGGCAATTTACTGTTCACAGTTTATCGCTTAATTTCAAGTCGATACCCACAACTGTTTTTCAAGGGTAAAACAGTTGTGGGTATATTTCTTGCACTATGAAAATTAGCAGGTAAAATGAAAACTAGTTTATGAAATCTATTGGAAAAATGATGTAAGTTTTATGTGGTGGTCGGCATGGATAAATTTAACGAAAGATTCATATTTTGAATATTTACAATTTTGGAATTTATGATAATATCTATGTAAATAAAAATCAGGATAACCATTGACCATCAAATGATTTTGCTACCTTCAATGTAGCGGATTAATTCTCCTATTTGCTGATATAAAACGAGGACTGATCAATTCGATAAGGAGGTTGGCGGAAACGAAATAAATGAAACTCGTAGTCATGAATTAAAGTTTCGGAATGTTTGTTCATATGATGAAGTAAGATAACGCGATACCGATCAGCAAAACGTAAATAGGAGCTTATTGAAGAGCTCTTCTGTCGATTGTTGAATTTGAAAAACATAGCCTGATTCTTGTGAATCGAGCGGATATAAGTGTGACCATCCATAAGCAAGGAATACCTCAGCGTATCCCCACTACTTTTTTTACAAATAATTACTATACACTTCAGTTCTATCATTACCTCCAGCAATGCCTTTCTATTGCAAGTAAAACGTTTTACACCAATAATTATTCCTCTCTATTCTCAGTAATTGGCAAATCTGGATGAAGTTCCAAAAAATTGATCGGAATCAAGGAATCGCCCTGTCCCTTTTTTTATGATGGAAGAAAATGCATCGCAAGAACAGGAGGATGAAACCATGACAGCGCAGGAAAAATGGCAGGCAGACGAAATCGGGGCTGTCGTTAATCATATTCGTCTGGAATATCATGCGGCATTTGAAAAAGAGTTGCCACGAATTAGTGAATTGCTATCGATCATTTTACGGGTGCACGGTTCCACCCATCCGGAACTGGAGCAAGTACAATCCCTTTTTCTCAGTTTAAAAGAAAGAGTTGAATCGTATATTACAATGGGAGAGACCACCCTTTACCGGGCTATAGAGGAAGAACAGTTACACAATGTATGCAACACGATTTTTAACCTCGATAAGGAACAGCGATTGCTCAAACAAAATTTGCAACAAATACAGGAAGTGACAAAGGGATATGCGATTCCTGAAGATGCGTGTACTACCTTTGCGACGACATATAAAAAACTAGAAGCACTGTCCGATAAGATTTTAGAATTAATTGAGTTAGAAAATACGAGTATTTTTCCAAGAGTTACGAAAAGAAAGGGTCAAGAAAAAAATCATTAGCGAGCGGGGATAACTTTCTGTAAATTAGAGGGCGAGTCGATTGTGTGGCTGGCCTTTTTATATTTGGCAAAATGAACGATGAAAATTGAAAATTTGATAAGTCGTTTCGATTTCGAATATCTCAAATTTGTGGTAAAATATCATTGAAGCTAGATGAGAATGCAAGTCTGGCTGGCTTTTAAAAAAGCAGGAAAGGAACATGAGCGATGAATATTACAGTGACCAGTCGTGCCAGAGCAGAAATTGAAAAACGCGTGGAAAATAAACAAGGATTTTTAAAGTTGTTTTACGATAATACTGATTGCGGATGTGCCGGAGGAGTTCCTGAGCTGCAATACGTTGCTGCAATTCAAGAAGATGAAGATTTAAAAGTCGAAACGGATTTCGGAACGATTCTCGTAGAAGAATCCCAACTCCTCTATTTTGATGATGAATTAACGATTGATTTTTCCGATAGCATGAACCTCTTCCAGTTAAGAAGTCCAGGGGGGATTTTAAACCCGGTTATGAGACTGGATGTCCAGGTTTAACAAAAATGAGATTGTCCGGAGAAAACTCTTTTTCCGGGCAGTCTCTTTTTTTATTTTTCTATATCTCCGCAATGCATTGCAATTTCGTTGAGGCGGGTTTGGATTTTCTCCAAAATCTCCTTGCGTTCCACAGCGAATTTCGTTTTACCCGTGAAATAAATCGGCTCATCGACAACGAACTTTCTTTGCCGTTTGCTCACGTATAGAGGAACGAAGGCAAGATGATTACCAGTTTGTTTAAAATAATATTTTTCCAGGAATAAAAATCCTTCGTACATATTTTTCACTGCGGCACTGGAATCGCTATATTCAATATCCGGAAAGATAATAATGCTTTCGCCATTTTCTAATGTGTTAACACTTTCACGTAATGTTTCAACAATTTTCCTTGAACCGCGGTATACCGGAATACCCCGTCCCGATTGCAAGAGTCTCGGGATGAATAATGAGATGAGAAAAGCAAAAGGTTTTGCAAGGAATTTGGGCCAGCCGAACCGTTCTGTAAAGGTGTAATTGGCATAATGGTCGTAACAAGCTTTTTTCTCTAAAAAAACATGGAGCATCCAGCAGTGAATATGTTCCGGATACCATAATAAAGCCATAAAAGGGCCGAATAAATTCTGGTGGTGGGAAACGTAGACGACGGGTTCGCTAACCGGTTTCCCGATTTTTTCAACAGTATATTTTGGTAAAAGGAGCTGGACAATCCGGCGACAGATCGTGAATAACGGACCATAAAATCGTTTATTCATGTTTTTCACCAATTTCTTGAAATAAATCTTTATACCGCCATCTGAAATAAACGACACCGCTGACAAGCTTGCGGAAAATTTTCCAGGAATCGCGAATCGTTTTATAATAAGACCCTTCGTTATTGTTGTAATAGATGGTTTTAATTTTCACTTCCTCGATCGGCAATTTCATTTTATTCGCATAAATGAGCATGTTGATTTCATACTCATAGCGTTCACCGCGAAGTTGAATCATTCTTCTAATTTCCCGCGTCGGAATCGCCCGGAGTCCCGTTTGGGTATCGACTAATTTTTGCTGAAAAAACAAGTAAAAGGCAAAGGATGTAATCGTATTGCCAATATAACTTCTTTTTGGTACATGCGCCTCTTTAAAGTCACGAATACCTAAAACGAGGTGGCTTTTCACCTCTTGTAGTTTTTCGGCTACTTTACAAACATCTTCTACGGTATGCTGCCCATCAGCATCGGCGGTGACCACCCCGCTTAAATCGGAAAAATGCTGTAAATAATATTGGAAACCTGTTTTTAATGCTCGTCCTTTCCCGCGATTTTTCACATGGGTTAAAACGGTGCAACGATCGAGATTTTCTAGCTGAGAAAAAATATAGGAAAGATTTTCCCGACTGCCATCGTTAATGACAATCACTTCCCTGAATCCTTTAGATAAGAGTGATTTCACATAATCTATCAATGTTTCTTCCGGGTTTAAAGCCGGTATAATGACAGCTAAATTAAACATAAGGTTCGTCAATTCCTCTCTATAGAAAATATCAATCTAGTGACAAAACCGATGGATTTATGTAAATCAAACTTATATGATGTTTTTCTTTGTTGGGAAATAGATAGAAAAAGGAAAGCGTTATTGCGAGATGGATGTTAACGGAATAAGTAAGAAGTGTGTACCAGGCTGAAAATAGCATTCACCTATTCTAATTATATTTTAACGCGAATGAAAAAATTTCTCTAAAGGTACTACATACTATTATAAATGAGTTTTTCTTAATAGGTATCGTAAGCCGTATAGTTCACCTCGAATGAATGCCAGTTCTAAAGGAAATACTACAAAAACAGGCTTGTTTTTTGCTAAACGAAAAACTTTTCACCGCATGAATGGTACCCGGAGTAGAAAGTGTTTTTCTTCATTAGGTTACGAATTGATTGAAATACTCTGAAATACCCATATCCGAATGCTAGCGTATTTCAGGCATATTGATTATAGGAAATTGATCAAACTCTGTTATCGGCATGGATTGGTTAACGGTTAGTAAACGAACTATTCTAAGTTGACAAGTACTGAAAAACGGGTTATAATTATCTCGAATTAAAAATAAATGATTTCGAAATTTATGATTTAAAATTGTTGCACAAACGAAAATTAACGAGGAGGGGACCGAAAATGAGGAAACAAGTTTCGGGCATTCATCATATTACAGCGATTGTCGGGCATCCTCAGGAAAATGTCGATTTTTACGCTGGCGTTTTAGGTTTAAGGCTTGTCAAAACAACGGTCAATTTCGATGACCCGGGAACTTATCACTTTTATTTTGGTAATGAAAATGGTAAACCGGGAACATTGATTACCTTTTTCCCGTGGGCGAGAGGCCGGAAAGGGGAAATTGGTGACGGGCAGGTCGGGATTACGACCTATGTTATCCCAACCGGTGCTTTGGCGTTTTGGCAAGAACGGCTTACAAAGTTAAACGTGAGTTACGAAATTATCGAACGATTCGGGGAAAAGTATTTGCAGTTTTCCGATCCCCATGGATTGAAATTGGAATTGGTAGAACGGGAAGAGGGAGAAAATAGCCAGTGGGAATTTGTCGGTATCACAGCGGATAAGGCGATTAAAGGATTTGGTGGAGCGGTGCTCTTCTCCAGCAATCCTGCTGCAACCGGGAAATTATTAACCGATGTTTTCGGATTTGAACAAGTTGCTGCAGAGGGAGACTTTATCCGTTACCGGTCACCTGCCGATATCGGCAATATCATAGATATTAAGCAAACTCCGATCGGTCATCTCGGCCGGATGGGAGTCGGTACCGTACACCATATTGCACTGCGGGCACAAGATGACGAAGACTTAGCCGCCTGGCAAGATGAATTATTTGCATCCGGTTTTCGGACGACAACTTTCCGTGACCGGCACTATTTCAAGTCGATTTATTTCCGGGAGCATGGCGCGATTTTATTTGAAATGGCTACCGATCCGCCAGGATTTATGGTCGATGAATCTTTTGAGGAATTAGGTACCGGGTTGAAATTGCCACCGCAATATGAACCGGTTCGGGATCAAATTGAATCTGTCCTATTACCGTTTGAAGTACGAGAACCAAACATCGATTAAAAAATAATGAATGGATGGGAAGGAGTCACTATGAAACATATTTTTCATAAAGGAGAAAATCCAGAACGACCGACATTGTTATTATTACACGGTACCGGGGGAAATGAGCGGGATTTAATCCCTCTTGCCAATTTGATTGACCCGACCGCTTCTTATTTAAGTGTTCGCGGCAATGTATTAGAAAACGGGATGCCGCGCTTTTTCCGGAGACTGGCGGAAGGGGTTTTTGATATCGAGGATTTAGTGTTCCGGACAAAAGAATTAAATGATTTCCTTGATGAAGCCGCTGAAAAATACGATTTTGATCGAAACAATATTGTGGCCATTGGGTATTCTAACGGGGCCAATATCGCCGGCAGTTTATTATTCCATTATCAGGATGCGTTAAAAGGGGCCATTCTCCATCATCCGATGGTGCCAAGGAGGGGGATTGAGTTACCGGATTTAACGGGTACGAAAGTTTTTATTGGCGCCGGGACTAACGATCCGATCTGCCCGCAAGAAGAGTCGGTTGAGCTAAAAGAATTGCTAGAAAAGGCGAAAGCGAGCGTGGACATTCACTGGGAAAATCGCGGCCATCAATTAACGATGACCGAAGTCCAGGCGGCCGCCGAGTGGTATCGAAAGCATTTTTCATAAACAATAGTCATGAACATGCGCTGCCAGAAAAGGCGGCGTTTTTTTATGGGAAAATGGTCGTGCGCACATAGATTGAGTGATTGTATGGAAGTCATCGCATGATTATCAAGCATCCTGTAAGGGTTTTTTTTCAATCTGTGTTATCATGAAAATGAAAGATAAGAGTTGGAAACTACTAGTACAGGTGATTCCATAATGGGGAAAATTTTAGCCGCTTTATTATTACCGGGCCTCTTTGTTGTCCTTTTTTCGCGGGTTACCTATAATGAATATGTAGGATTATTGTTAACTGTTGCTTTAATTGCTGTTTCGGCCTATAGCGGTTATACCGATACGTGGCCCATCATTATTTTAGACGGATTATCGTTAACGGCTGGTTTTTGGTATGCACGAAGAATGGTCGCAAAGTATAGAAAAAGGTCTTCCTGATTCGAATTAGGAAAACATTTGTGAACAAACGCCTGATTGTTGATTAGGCGTTTTTTCATTACTAAAAACCGAATGTTCGTTCGTAAAATTGTAGTATATTGTAATCGCATATGCTAAAATGGGTATATCTTATAAAGCGGATGAAAGAATGATAAAAGCCTGTGAATATAACGAAGGAAAAAAGGTGATGTAAGGTGGAAAGCAAGCCGTTTGAACTCGTATCGAAGTTTCGCCCACAAGGTGATCAAGGACAGGCTATTGAAAAATTAGTCCAGGGGATTCGGGAAGGGAAAAAATATCAAACCCTTCTAGGAGCGACAGGTACTGGAAAGACGTTTACGATCTCCAATGTGATTAAGGAAGTCAATAAACCGACATTGGTTATTGCTCATAATAAAACATTGGCTGGACAGCTATATAGTGAATTTAAAGAGTTTTTTCCGAATAATGCGGTAGAATACTTTGTAAGCTATTACGATTACTACCAGCCAGAAGCTTACGTGCCGCAGACGGATACGTACATTGAAAAAGATGCCAGCATCAATGATGAAATTGATAAGTTACGTCACTCGGCGACATCTGCACTTCTTGAGCGCCGCGATGTGATTATCGTCGCGAGTGTATCTTGCATTTACGGTTTAGGTTCTCCGGAAGAGTACCGGCAAAACATCGTTTCCCTCAGAGTTGGAAATATCATTGAACGCAACGATTTATTACGGCGCCTTGTCGAAATTCAATATGAACGGAATGATATCGACTTCCATCGCGGAACATTCCGGGTGCGCGGTGATGTGGTGGAAATTTTCCCGGTTTCCCGGGACGACCATTGTATTCGCGTGGAGTTTTTTGGCGATGAAATCGATCGTATCCGGGAAGTGGATGCTTTAACCGGAGAGATTATCGGTGACCGCGAACACGTCGCTTTATTCCCGGCTTCCCACTATGTCACCCGGGAAGATATTATGAAAATCGCGATTAAAAATATTCGTGCAGAATTGAAGGAGCGCTTGGAAGAATTACGGTCCCAGGGTAAATTACTGGAGGCACAACGCCTGGAACAGCGGACAAACTATGACCTGGAAATGATGGAAGAGATGGGCTTCTGCTCGGGGATTGAAAACTATTCCCGGCACTTGACATTACGGCCACCCGGTGCGACACCGTATACCCTTTTAGATTTCTTTCCGGACGATTTTCTAATAGTCGTGGATGAGTCCCATGTGACGATTCCGCAAATCCGCGGCATGTATAATGGAGACCGGGCCCGGAAAGAGGTATTAGTAGAACACGGTTTCCGCCTTCCGTCCGCGCTCGATAACCGCCCATTACGATTCGATGAATTTGAAAAACATATCAATCAAATTATTTTCGTATCGGCAACGCCGGGACCTTACGAATTAGAAAAAGCTCCGGATGTCGTCGAACAAATTATCCGTCCGACAGGCCTCCTTGATCCGATCATTCATGTGCGCCCGATTAAGGGACAAATTGATGATCTCGTCGGGGAAATTCAAGAAAGGGTCAAAAAGGATGAGCGGGTGCTTGTTACCACATTGACGAAACGCATGGCCGAGGATTTGACGGATTACTTGAAGGATATCGGTATTAAAGTTCGCTACTTGCATTCAGAAATCAAAACGCTGGAGCGGACGGCGATCATTCGTGACTTACGGTTAGGTAAATTCGATGTCCTTGTCGGTATCAACCTCTTGCGGGAAGGTCTGGACATTCCGGAAGTATCCCTTGTCGCCATTCTCGATGCGGATAAAGAAGGTTTCCTCCGTTCCGAGCGTTCGCTCATTCAGACGATTGGTCGGGCGGCACGGAATGAAAACGGAACGGTCATCATGTATGCTGATACGATCACGCAATCGATGGAAACGGCGATTACTGAAACGAAACGCCGGCGGGAGATTCAAGAACGGTATAATAAGGAACACGGTATCGTACCGAAAACGATTCAGAAGGATATCCCCGATCTTATCCGGGCGACAAAAGTTGCTGAAGATCAAGATGAATATGATACAGCAAGCAAATTTAGTAAAATGTCTAGAAAAGAACGCGAAAAACTTATTCAGCGCCTAGAAAAAGAAATGAAAGAAGCGGCCAAAGCTCTTGATTTCGAACGGGCTGCCGAACTGCGTGATATCGTATTTGAGTTGAAAGCAGAAGGTGATTGATTGTATGAAAGATAAAATAGTAATCCGTGGAGCACGGACGCACAATTTAAAAAACATTGACGTGGAGATTCCCCGCAACCAGATGGTGGTCGTCACGGGGCTTTCGGGTTCGGGGAAATCTTCCCTCGCCTTTGAGACGATCTATGCCGAGGGTCAGCGCCGGTATGTGGAGTCGCTTTCCAGTTATGCCCGGCAATTCCTCGGACAAATGAATAAGCCGGATGTCGATTATATTGAAGGATTATCGCCGGCGATATCGATTGACCAAAAAACGACGAGCAACAATCCGCGTTCTACCGTGGGAACGGTGACGGAGATTTACGACTATTTACGGCTTCTTTTTGCCCGGGTCGGTCATCCTTACTGTCCCGTCCACGGTGTAGAAATCACGTCACAAACGGTCGAACAAATGGTGAACCGGATCCTGGAATATCCGGAACGGACCCGTCTGCAAATCCTGGCTCCGGTTGTATCGGGAAGGAAAGGACAGCACGTACGCATTTTAGAAGACATTAAAAAACAAGGGTTTGTCCGTCTGCGTATCGACGGAGAGATGTATGAAGTCAGTGATGACATCCAATTAGATAAAAATAAGAAACATGATATCGATGTTGTCGTCGACCGGGTCATCGTGAAAAAGGGGGTTGCCTCCCGCTTGATGGACTCGCTAGAAACAGCTTTAGAACTCGGGAATGGTCGCGTGATTGTCGATATTATCGGTCAAGAAGAATTGTTATTCAGCGAGCTTCATGCCTGTCCACACTGTGGCTTTTCCATCGAAGAACTGGAACCGCGCCTTTTTTCCTTTAACAATCCTTTTGGCGCCTGTCCGGATTGTGATGGACTCGGTGCCCGCCTGGAAGTGGATATCGATGCGGTAATTCCGGACAAAAACTTGTCTTTAAATGAACATGCGATTGCTCCCTGGAAACCGATCAGTTCCCAGTATTACCCGAGTCTGCTTCGCTCGGTATGTAAACATTACGGAATTGATATGGATACCCCGGTCAAAGATTTGCCGAAAGAACATCTGGATATTATTTTGTACGGTTCGAAGGGGGAAACGATCCATTTTTATTTTGAAAATGAATTCGGTCAGGTCCATGATAAAGAGATCGTCTTCGAAGGGGTCGTCCATAATATCGAACGCCGTTACCATAATTCAAGTTCTGAATATGTGCGGGAACAAATGATCCAGTATATGGCAAGGCAAGTCTGTCCGACGTGTCGCGGTTATCGCCTGAAAAAAGAAGCTTTAGCGGTCAAGATTAACGGCCGCCATATCGGTGAAGTAACAGACTTGCAAATTAGAGAAGCTCTCGACTTTTTTGAAAATCTGCAGTTGACAAAACAAGAAGAGGCCGTTGCTCGCCTCATTTTACGGGAAATTCGCAGTCGCCTTGGTTTTCTCGTCAATGTCGGGCTGGACTATTTAACCTTAAGTCGTGCAGCCGGCACGTTATCGGGTGGGGAAGCCCAGCGAATTCGTCTGGCGACGCAAATCGGTGCTCATTTAACAGGCGTATTATACGTACTTGATGAACCGTCCATCGGTCTTCACCAACGGGATAATGACCGTCTGCTCGATGCGTTGAAAAAAATGCGCGATCTCGGCAATACGTTAATTATCGTCGAACACGATGAAGATACGATGATGACCGCGGACTATATCATCGATATCGGCCCGGGAGCGGGGGCTCATGGTGGAAGAATCGTTGCCGCAGGTACGCCAGAAGAAATTATCCAGAATCCCGAGTCACTCACCGGGCAATACTTATCCGGTAAAAAGTTCATCCCTGTTCCGGAAAAACGCCGGGAAGGAAACGGGCAGTATATCGAAGTCGTCGGTGCTCAAGAAAATAATTTGAAAAACATTGATGTAAAATTCCCTCTTGGGAAGTTTGTCGCCGTAACAGGGGTTTCCGGTTCCGGAAAAAGTTCTCTTGTCAATGAAATCCTGTACAAAGCCGTTTCCCGGCAAATTTATAAATCTAAAGCGAAACCGGGTAAACATAAGAAAATTAAAGGACTGGAAAATCTCGATAAAGTCATTAATATTGACCAGTCGCCAATCGGCCGGACACCTCGTTCCAACCCAGCTACCTATACGGGTGTCTTTGATGATATTCGGGAATTGTATGCCCAAACGAATGAGGCGAAGGTACGCGGCTATAAAAAAGGACGCTTTAGCTTCAATGTGAAAGGTGGACGATGCGAAGCCTGTAAAGGTGACGGAATCATCCGGATTGAAATGCACTTCCTCCCGGATGTATATGTGCCCTGTGAACAATGTCACGGTAAACGATATAATCAGGAAACCCTGGAAATTCGGTATAAAGGGAAGAACATTGCGGATGTTCTCGATATGACCGTGGAAGAAGCCCTGGAATTTTTCGAAAACATCCCCAAGATTAAGCGAAAACTTCAAACCTTGTATGACGTCGGTCTCGGCTATATGAAATTAGGACAGCCGGCCACAACCTTATCCGGCGGGGAAGCCCAGCGGGTTAAACTCGCTTCTGAACTATACCGTCGTTCCAACGGCAAGACATTATATATACTCGATGAGCCGACGACCGGGCTTCATGCCGATGACATTGCTCGCTTGCTCAACGTGTTACAGCGGCTCGTCGAAAACGGGGATACTGTAGTCGTCATTGAACATAATCTGGACGTGATTAAGGTAGCCGATTATATTATCGATCTCGGTCCGGAAGGCGGTGAAGGTGGCGGGCAAATCATCGCAACCGGAACGCCAGAAGAAGTGGCCGAGGTGGCACAATCGTACACCGGTTACTATTTGAAAAAAATATTAGAACGGGATAAAAAACGGATGGAACAATTTATTAAAGAAAAAGAAGTTTCCACCCAATCGGTTTAAGGATTACGATGCATATTGCTTTACCCTGCTATTTGAGCAGGGGTTTTTTATATAAAAATTAGACCGTTACTCTCAATGGTAAGTTTTCATTGCAAAGGCGTGCTACATACAATACGATATTGTTGACGAGTGGAAAACAATCGCAGGGATGGTGGAATGAAATGGATGAGGAAAGACGAAAGATTTTAACGATGTTGAAAAACGGTGAAATCACCATTGATGAAGCCAATGCCTTATTAGAAGAACTGGAGCAAATTCAAACGGAAAAAACGCGAAAAGAAGACCATGTTGTTTACGAAGTGAACCCTACATTGCATGTGGAATATGACTCACCAAGACAAGAGGAGAAAAGTTTTATCGAGTCGGCGACGGATAAATTGACGAACCTCTTTGATCAGGCGTTAAAAAAATTAAAAGACCTCGATCTGGATTTTTACCATTCGGTGGAAGTTGACCACGTGTTTCAAACGAATGATACCGACTTTAAAGATATCTCCGTGCGCATTCCTTTCGGTTCGGTTGCGATTGCTACCTGGGATGCGGCGGAGGTGCGGGCGGAATGTAAAGGAAAGGTGTACCGGACGGAAGATCACACCGAAGGAAAAGAAAAGTTTTTAGAAAGCGTCGAGTTGGCCAATAAAGGTCAAGTACTATCCCTTGTTTCGAAAGATAAATGGATGAAAATTGACGTCGTTTTATACGTACCCAGGAAAGACTACAAAAATATATATGTAAAATTGCTCAACGGCGATATTACGGTGGAACATTTGCAGGCAGACGATTGGAAGCTCAATTCGGCGAATGGAAAAATCCGCTTAACGGGAACATCCGGTGTAGAAGGTGAACTGGAAACGGTCAATGGCATTATTATGGTCACGAACAGTGACTTCCATGAATTAGAAGCCGAGACCGTAAACGGTAAAATCAACATCGATGGAAGTTTTAAGAAAGTCGATTTGAAAACAATCAGTGGTACCATTAACGCGGCCATTAAAAATAATGATGTCGATACGGTGCGCATGGAAAGTGCCACAGGGGCGATTTATCTAGACATTCCCGAAAACATCCCGCTGTTCGGTGAGGTGAAGTCCAACCTCGGTTCCTTCTTCGTCGAACTGGCGGATGTACACATAACGGATATTAAAAAGGAACCGATTCAAAAAGTTTCCAAATTTGAACGTGGCGAACAGCAGGAAAATAAATTGTTCATCTTTGCCGAGTCGAAAACAGGTTCCATCTTTGTGAAAGAATGGTAATATTGCCCGGTGTATTGTTGGCAAAATACATTCATTCCATTCGTGCAAAAAAGCTGAACTTTGCCCGTTTTTGCAAAGTTCAGCTTTTTTATTCATAGCGACGTGCTCTCGATATGATCGTTCGTTTTGTTATTCAACATGATCTTCTAAAGTAATATTGTCGTTAAGCTCTAAATTGGTATCAGGTAAAGCTAATTCATCAACAATGACCGTTACATCCGGATGGTCCAGTAAGGCGGATGCGGTAAATTCTTCCGACTTCGGTCCGGTCAATAAACGTTTGATCGCCCAGCTCTTGGATTCACCGGAAGCGAGCAGGACAATTTTCTTACTTTCTAAAATCGTGGCAATTCCCATGGAAAGCGCATGGGTCGGTACTTCATCAATGGAATTGAAGAAACGGGAGTTTGCTTGTCTTGTGCTTTCTTCCAATTCCACGGCATGGGTGCGGCTTGTAAACGGAGTACCCGGTTCATTAAAGCCGATATGACCGTTTTGCCCGATCCCTAAAATTTGTAAATCGACACCGCCTTTTTCTTTTAATAAAGCTTCATATCGTTCGCATTCTTTTGCGAGATCGTCTGCTTTTCCGTTCGGAACGTTCGTTTGTTCCAGAGGAATATCGATATGGTTAAAGAATTTTTCGTTCATGAAATAGCGATAGCTTTGGGGATGGTCACCGTCCAGACCGATGTATTCATCCAGGTTAAAGGTGGTAATATTTTTATAGCTCGTTCCGTTATTTTTATGATCTTCAACCAGTAATTTGTACATACCCTCTGGTGTTGAACCGGTGGCAAGACCTAAAACAGCATCCGGTTTACTTTTTACAAGGTCCAAAACGAATTCTTTTGCTCGTTCACTCATGGCATCATAATCTTTTACGCGAATGACTTTCATTCCTGTTCCACTCCTTCGTAAGCAATTTTTCCTCTGCACCATGTCATCACGGGATCGAGTTGTTCATTTAACACAACGAGATCGGCATCTTTCCCTTTATCCAGACTACCTTTCCGGTTGAAAATTCCAAGTTGCTTTGCCGGATTTTCCGAAGCTAATTGAATCGCTTCGGGCAGGGAAAGATTGGCAAACTGGATGACATTTTTCACTGCATCTTTCATTTTCAAAATGCTACCCGCCAGGGAACCGTTGGCTAAAGTGGCTTTGCCATCTTTCACAAATACTTCTTGACCGCCGAGTTCTGATTTACCTTCGGGCAACCATTTGGCCCGCATGGAATCAGTAATTAATAATGCCCGGTCGAGTCCTTTCACCCGTAATGCCAGGCGGATCATTTCCGGATGAATATGGAAACCATCAGCGATGATTTCGATATGTAATTCATCGAGCAATAATGCGGCACCGGCGGTTCCCGGTTCCCGGTGGTGGAGGCCTTTCATGCCGTTAAATAAATGGGTGATATGGCTTGCGCCCGCTTGCACCGCCTGTTCGACTTCAGCAAAATCAGCATCGCTATGACCGATCGAGGCGATGACACCTTTGTTTGCCAGGTGGTGAACGAGTTCATAGCCGCCTTTCCGTTCCGGTGCGAGCGTGACGAGTTTGATGTTGTCGTCGGCAAGTGTTTGCCATTCATCAAATTGTTCGATGCTCGGTTCCAGAATATATTCTCCTGGTTGCGCCCCTTTACGGACAGGGTTAACGAAGGGGCCTTCTAAGTGAATTCCCACAATTTCAGCTTGCCCTATGCGATTATTATTTTGCATGTACTCTGCAGCATTTTTCAAAGCTGCGCCGATTTTTTCCGGGGCCTGGGTCATCGTTGTCGGTAAAAAGGATGTCGTTCCTTCCTTTGGCAATGTCCGGGCCATTATATCCAGACATTCCGTTGTTGCATCCATCGTGTCCGCGCCATTTGCCCCGTGTATATGTACATCAATAAATCCGGGCGCGATTGTATATTGTTCAGGAAACGAATATACTTTACCGGTAAATGAATCAGGAATGTCGTTCTTATGACCTGTTGCGACAATGCTTCCATCTTCAACTAAAAGAAATTGCTCTTCCAATAGCTGTCTGCCTCGACAGACGGTACCTGTTACTAAAAAACGCTCGCTCTCTGTGCTCAGCATACTCACCTCCGATAAAAATTTTATCACTTAATGGGGTATTTGAACATACAAAATATGGATATTTTTCAACAGGCGAATAACTTCATCTTTGGCATTCAGATAAAACATGGTAAAATGTTTATTAAAATGTCATGACAAATCGTATCGCTGGTACGGCTGTTGATTTAAACAAAAATGGGGTGTTCATCTTGGCAAAAGTTACCGTTAAAGATATCGTGAAAAAGTTCGATTTAGAATTAGTCAGTGGGGAGGAAGGGATTGATCGCCCGATTACGACGAGCGATATCTCGAGACCTGGCCTGGAATTGGCTGGTTTTTTTGATTATTATCCCGAGGAACGACTGCAATTATTAGGTAGAACGGAATTATCTTTTTATGATCGCCTGAATGAAGATGATCAGCGCTTGCGCATGGAACGGCTCTGTACACCGGTTACACCGGGGATTATCATTACGAGAAATCTCGAAGTGCCGCATTTTCTTATCGAGGCATCGGAAAAGGAATCGGTGCCAGTTATGCGTTCCGAGATGAAGACGACGAAATTGTCCAGTCATTTAACGAATTTCCTGGAAATGAAATTAGCGCCAACAACGGCTATTCACGGTGTATTAGTTGACGTTTACGGTGTCGGTGTTTTAATCACCGGTCAAAGCGGTGTCGGAAAGAGTGAAACGGCCCTGGAACTAGTCAAACGGGGGCATCGACTTGTAGCGGATGATGTCGTGGAAATTCGTCAAGAAGATCATAATACATTAGTCGGGAATGCGCCGGAGCTGATTGAACATCTCCTGGAGATTCGTGGTTTAGGCATTATCGATGTGATGACTTTATTCGGTGCCGGTGCTATCCGGAATTATAAACGGATCACGCTTTGTGTGCATCTAGAAAACTGGGATCGTAATAAACATTATGATCGCCTCGGTTTAGATGAAGAAAAGATGAAAATCTTCGATACGGAAATCCCGAAATTAACCGTTCCGGTACGACCGGGCAGAAACCTAGCTGTCATAATTGAAGTGGCCGCGATGAATTTCCGTCTCAAACGCATGGGCATGAATGCAGCGAAACAATTTACGAAGAAACTGGAAGAGACGATTCGCGAACACGATGATGAAGATTGAAACTGAGGGAAATCGGTACGGAACGCGGAAGTTTTTATCTCTTAATTGATGTTTTCGAAAACCGGGCAACTAAAGACATGATTGTCCGGTTACGATGGAAAAATTAAAGGCAGGAGTTTTGTTATGTTATACTCGATTCAACCACTTAATCCAATTGCTATTGAAGTTGGACCATTTGCGGTACGCTGGTACGGCATCCTGATCGGTTTAGGGATTGTCCTTGCCTATATTCTTGCCGTTCGCGAAGGGAAAAAACGGGGAATTGAAGAAGAGACGTTTATGGATTTATTAATCTGGGCCATACCCCTTTCCATCCTTGGCGCCAGACTGTATTATGTCACCTTCGAGTGGGACTATTATGTGAACAATCCCGGTGACATTCTCGCCATCTGGAAAGGCGGTCTGGCCATTCACGGTGCCTTGATTACTGCCGTGATTGTCGCCGCCGTTTTTTGCCGGAAGCGAAATATTTCGTTCTGGAAGCTGGCGGATATCGCCGCACCAAGTATCATCATCGCTCAAGCCATCGGGCGCTGGGGCAATTTTTTCAATCAGGAAGCCCATGGTGGAGCGGTGAGTCGTGAATTTCTCGCAAGCTTGCAACTTCCGGAGTTCATCATTAACCAGATGTACATTAACGGACAGTACTATCATCCGACCTTTTTATATGAATCGTTGTGGAATGTTCTCGGCTTTGTTGTCCTGTTGTTATTGCGAAAGGTGAACTTAAAACAAGGGGAAATCTTTTTATCGTATTTAATCTGGTACTCCGCGGGACGGTTTTTCATCGAAGGATTGCGGACCGACAGTTTATACTTTTTCGATATCCGTGTTGCCCAGCTCGTGTCCGTTACGACCATCGTAGTAGCGATTATATTGATCATCTGGCGGCGGAGACAGCCGGATATTCCTCGCTATCTGGACATGCCGGCAGTAGCTAAAAGCAAAAGGTCAAAAGGTAAGGGGAAAAAGAAGAAGAAAAAGTAAGAATGGCTGCTCAGATGGAGGGATGGGATTGTTTGCTTGGAGACAATCATTGAAAAAAGGCTTGCAAAGTGGACTGGCAACAACCTGGGATTTAGGGAAGATTATTTTTCCGATTACTTTGCTCGTCACAGTATTGGCACATACCCGGGTGATTGACTGGTTAGTCTATCTCATTACACCGCTCATGGGAATCTTCGGTTTACCGGGCGAGGCAGCGATTCCTTTAGTGCTCGGAAATTTACTGAATGTATACGCAGGGATCGGTGCGATTCTGTCCCTGGAGTTCACTGTTAAAGAGGTATTTATACTAGCGGTCATGTTGTCCTTTTCCCATAATTTATTGATTGAAAGTGGCGTCGTAATGAAAGCGGGCGTGAGGATTTGGGTTATGCTCGCCGTTCGCCTCGGTCTTGCCTCCGTTTCGGCGATATTAATCAATCTCATCTGGAACGGTGGCGGCGAAATCGCACAGTACGGATTGATCGCCACGGATAGTGTACCACCTGTTGGCTGGGGAGCCATACTTTTAGACGGATTGTTGAAAGCAACAAACGGAGTTTTACAACTGGCCATCATCGTGATTCCTTTGATGATTGTTATTCAAATCATTAAAGATCTAAACTGGTTGCGGACATTTTCCCGCTGGATGGCGCCTGTGACAAGAATACTGGGAATGAAGGAAAATACTTCTTTAGCTTTGATGAGCGGTCTAGCCTTCGGTTTAGCTTTCGGTTCCGGTGTGTTATTACAAGCCATTAAAGAAGATGGTGTCAGCAAAAAAGATGCGACAATCGTATTTATTTTCCTCGTGGCCTGTCATGCGGTTGTTGAAGACACCTTGATTTTCGTGCCCCTTGGCATACCAGTTTTACCGTTATTCCTGATCCGATTCACTTCTGCCTTCTTATTAACGATGATTATCGGAAACATCTGGAGTCGCCTGGCTAAAGAAAAGAGAGAGGAACTGATTTATGAAGGATAACATCACAACGGTTTTATTTGACCTGGACGGTACTTTACTGGATACATATGAATTGATTATTCAATCTTTCCTGCATACATTTGACCATTATGTACCGGACCGATTTACAAGAGAAGACTGCATCCAGTTTATCGGTCCATCGTTACAGGAAACATTCCAATCGATTCTTCCCGAGAAAACGGAAGAGATGGTGCAATATTACCGGGAATTTAACCAGAAACATCACGATGCGCTCGTCCATGCCTTTCCCGGCGTTACGGAAACAGTTCAAACGTTGCACCAGAACGGATATAAACTCGGCATTGTGACGACGAAAATGCGAGATACGACATTGCAGGGATTGAATCTGGCCAAAATCCGCCCCTATTTTCAAACAATTATCGCTCTCGATGATGTAGAAAAAACGAAGCCCGATGCGGAGCCCATCCATAAAGCGCTCGCCCGGCTAGGGGCAACACCAGAGGAGGCGATCATGGTAGGGGATTCGCATCATGATATTTTAGCGGGCAAAAATGCCGGGACGAAAACCGTCGGTGTTTCGTGGACGATTAAAGGAAAAGACACATTATTACAGTACGAACCGGACTATATGGTGGATGAGATGCGTGAACTGTTAACAATTGTTGGAGTTGACTGACATGCGAAGAACAACCCGTTACAAAGTAGAAGGACCGAATTCCTTATGGCAGCTTTATCGTACCGTGTCCTTTTGGAAAGTAGTGAAAAATTTCATCGTCATCCAAATCGCCCGGTATACCCCTTTCCTGCCTGTGAAAAATTGGCTTTATCGCACGTTCTTAAAAATGAAAGTGGGTAAGCAAACATCTTTTGCTTTAATGGTTTTTCCTGATTTAATGTTCCCGGAATTGATTTCGGTCGGCAACAACACAATCATTGGCTTTAATACGACGATACTTTGCCATGAATATTTAGTAGAAGAATATCGCCTCGGTAAAGTGGAAATTGGTGACAATGTGATGATCGGTGCCAATTCGACGATTTTACCAGGCGTGAAAATCGGGGACGGAGCGGTAGTTTCAGCAGGAACTCTTGTCCATCGCGATGTGCCACCGGGCGCATTTGCCGGTGGCAATCCGATGCGCATTATCTATACAAAGGAAGAAATGGAACAGCGGCGGGCCAACGATCCGTTCTTGGCAAAAAATGAATAATTGAGAACATGTCCCGTCTCTAACAGGATGTATCAGTCAAGTAGTGCAATTGATTCACTACTTGGCTTTTTGTTTTTGACGGGAATTGGCATATCGGCGGCGTGATGATAGCAAGGTGATTACGAAAGCTGAACGGGGAATTTCAAACGATCGTGATTCTTATGCCATGCCTGGAAAATGCAGTCGAGATCAAAGGTTTTACTGGCAAACCGGACCGATTCGTATCCATCACTTTTCATTAAAAATATAGTATGATAGAATAACTAGTTGGTAATCACAAATGGTAACCAGGAATTCTATATTTTCATGATATAAACAGAAATAAAAAAGAAACATCGGAGGATTATATGTGAATAAAAATTTGTCTGAAGACCGCAATAATAAAAAAATCTTGACTTTTATTCCAACGGGCGGTTTTTACTTTCAAAAGGGCGTTAAAGCCTTTGAATCCGGTGATTTACAAACGGCCAAAAAATATTTAAAACGTGCGTGCGAGCTTGAACCTGATGAAGGGATTTTCGCATGTCAGCTGGCCATTGTTTTAGCGGAAAATGAAGAGTATGAACGTTCAAATGAAATCTTATTTAACATTATCCGGAAGATTAACCCGTACATGTATGAAGTATATTATTTTCTCGCCAATAATTTCGCCTATTTAGGGATGTATCATGAGGCAATACATTATGCGACCAAGTACTTGCAACAAGTGCCCTATGGGGAGTTTGCCGATTCTGCAAGGGAGTTGCTTGACATATTAGCGCTTGAAAATGATGAACTGAACGATTTTTATTTTTCCGATCCGGCCGAATGGCAAAAGGAAAATGAGTTGATTCACCATCAAGATTTAGCGAAACAACTGCTGGAGTCAGGACAGTTAGCGGAGGCAACGGAAGTATTAACGGAATTGCTCGATGAATTTCCGGAGTTTTGGCCAGCCTATAACAATTTAGCGTTGGCCAAATTTTATGAAGGCGATCATGAAGAGGCGATTCGTATCACCCGTGAGGTACTGGAAAAAAATCCAGGAAACTTGCATGCGCTATGTAATTTGACCGTGTTCCATTTCCAGACGGGTGTGGATATTCAGAAGGAAGTTCGCGCATTAAAGAAAATTTACCCGATTTCGGCAGATCACCGCTACAAGCTCGGGGTGACGTTTACGATTATCGGCCAATATAGCGACGGTTTTAAGTGGTTGAAATCGTTAATGGATCGCGCCAACACCCTGGACAGTAATTATTATTACTGGTTGTCATATTCGGCTTATTTTACCGGACGGATCGATTTAGCAGAAAAATCATGGAGACAATTAATTCTGCTCCATCCGGAAAAAGAAGGCGAAGAACCGTGGAACGCCCACTCCACTCCGCAACGTCCGTAACCTACGTCAGTGTAAAAGCCGATGCCGAGTCGTGTCGGTTTATAGGATAACCGGGAAAAGGTATAATAAAACTAGCGAGTAGTTAAGAAGTCGTTTAACTATTTAGAGTAGAAAAAGCAGTTAAGTGGTGGAAGTGGACCAAAGCTCACAATGACAAGTACCCATCCAACATAGGTGAATCGTTCAAGTGGACTTCTTAGTATTGATGACAAGGAGTGGAAAAGATGACGGAAGAAAAAATTTATGATGTGGCCATTCTCGGCGCTGGCCCTGCAGGCATGACTGCGGCGGTCTACACATCCCGTGCGAATTTATCAACGATCATGATCGAACGGGGAGTACCGGGTGGCCAAATGGTCAATACCGAAGCGATTGAGAACTATCCCGGCTATGATTCGATTCTCGGTCCCGATTTGTCCAACAAGATGTTTGAACACGCTAAAAAATTCGGTGCGGAGTATGTTTACGGCGATATAAAAGAGCTCATTGATGGGAAAGAATACAAAATCATCAAGACAGGAAATAATGAGTATAAAGCCCGTGCCGTGATTATAGCGACGGGAGCCGAACATAAAAAATTAGGCATTCCCGGGGAAGCGGAATACAGTGGTAGCGGTGTTTCCTACTGTGCCGTTTGCGACGGAGCTTTTTTCAAAGATCGGGAATTAGTAGTTGTTGGCGGTGGTGATTCCGCTGTTGAAGAAGGTGTTTATTTAACCCGTTTTGCTAAAAAGGTGACCATCGTTCACCGTCGGGATCAGTTGCGTGCCCAGAAAATTTTACAGGAACGCGCTTTTGCCAATGAGAAGATTGATTTTATCTGGAATCATACGGTGAAAGAAATCCATGCCGAGAACGGAAAAGTAACCAGTGTGACTTTAGTATCGACAAAAGACGGATCGGAGAAAGAGTTTAAAACGGACGGAGTCTTTATTTACATCGGACTCGTACCATTAACAGAGCCGTTTGCTCATTTAGGGATTACGAATGACGAAGGCTATATTGTGACCGATTCGGAAATGAGGACGAAGGTTCCCGGTATTTTTGCCGCTGGCGATGTCCGCGAAAAAACTTTGCGTCAAATTGTCACAGCAACCGGTGACGGTAGTATTGCCGCACAAAGTGCCCAGAACTATGTGGAAGAATTAAAGGAATCTTTAGTAAAAGGGTAATGAAATAAAAGTGGGGGTAGGCGATCGGATTATTTTGTATAAATGTTTACAATTTAACAAAAAATCGTAAATGGGAATTAACCCTGTTGTAACATTCGTGCAATAAAGATTCGCTATGATAAAGATAGAAATTGACCCCCTTTTTATATAGATTTTCCTTGTTGCGGCACAGTTTATCTGTGCCGTATTTTTTTGAAATTACGGGTTTGACCAGGATACAGGGACTATCCCTTTGGTAAGGATTACCGCACAAAAAATGGTGAAAACTACAATAGTGCCAGGATTGGCGATATAGTATAATGAAAATAGGAGTATATTCACGATCCATTCAAGATCACTGTTTGATTGTATATTCGCAAATTTTTTTATGAATAAAATGCTATGTGAAACTGGCTGTACGTATCGAGGTGACATCAATGCAACGGGTAACGAATTGTTTGTATGTGAAAGATAATCAAGTATTGTTATTAAAAAAGCCGCGCAGAGGATGGTGGGCGATACCTGGTGGTAAAATGGAGCCACAGGAGACGGTGAAGCATTCCGTAATTCGCGAATTTAAAGAAGAAACCGGACTGGATATTAAAAATCCGTCATTAACAGGCATTTACACGTTCATCGTGCAGGACGGAGAACAAATCGTGAAGGAATGGATGATGTTTACCTTCTTAGCCAATCACGCAACGGGAGATTTACAGGAAATCACGGAAGAAGGGGTGCTCCAGTGGCATCCGATTGATGAAGTGAAAAATCTCCCCATGGCAAAAGGTGATCATGTAATTTTGGACCACGCGTTTCATGGAAAAGGTGTCCAGTTTGGGACTTTTATATATACCGTCGATAATGAATTGATATCTTATCAAATGGATGCATAAATTGTCGTACACCACATATATTTTGGGAAAATAATATTAAGCCCCCTGGAGTTTCTTGTTTATTCCTGTAGAACGAATAAACAAGAAAGTTGTGTGAAGAAAGGAGACCGGGAATGGAAGAAGGAAATGAGCTGCAACTCGTTATTATTACGGGAATGTCCGGTGCCGGAAAGACGGTGGCCATTCATAGTTTAGAGGACCTGGGATTTTTCTGTATTGATAATTTACCGCCAATGCTTGTTCCGAAGTTCCTTGAGTTGATGCGGGATTCCCGTACGAAGATGAATAAAGTGGCTCTCGTCATGGACTTACGGGGCCGGGAATTTTTCGATCAACTGTTTCAAGTGCTGGATGATCTGGAGGAAGTTTCCTGGATTGAACCTTACATTCTCTTCCTGGATGCGGATGATGAGGTGTTAGTACGGCGCTATAAAGAAACGAGACGGTCCCATCCATTAGCCAAATCGGGGTTACCGTTAGATGGAATTAAACAGGAAAGAAAACTATTAGAAGAATTAAAATCCCGTGCCCATTCGATTATTAACACATCCCGATTAAAACCGAAGGAATTGCGGGAAAAAATAATTACCGAGTTTTCCAATAATAAATCGACATTATTTACTGTCAATATTGTATCGTTTGGCTTTAAACACGGCATTCCGATAGATGCGGACCTCGTTTTTGATGTTCGTTTCTTGCCGAATCCTTATTACCTTGAAGATTTACGTTACGAAACAGGCCTAAATCAAGATGTATACGAGTATGTGATGAAGTGGAATGACACGCAACGTTTTCTGGATAAAACATTAGATATGCTCCACTTTATGCTCCCGCTGTACAAAAGGGAAGGAAAAAGCCAGCTCGTGATCGGAATCGGCTGTACCGGTGGTCAACATCGCTCCATTGCCATCGCTGAATATTTACGAAGAAAGCTGGAAGAGGAAAATTACAAGGTCGTTGTCACCCACCGAGAACTTAATATGGGAAGGATACAGAAACATGTTGAACAAGATGCCTAAGCTCGTTGTCATCGGCGGTGGAACCGGTATGCCGGTTCTGCTGCGCGGTATAAAAAAATACAATGTCGATATCACTGCGATTGTCACTGTCGCCGATGATGGGGGAAGTTCTGGTAAACTCCGTCATGATTTACACATTCCCCCACCGGGCGATATTCGTAATTGCCTGGCTGCGTTATCAGATGTGGAGCCCCTCGTGGAAGAAATGTTCCAGCATCGTTTTCAAACGACCGCCGGAGATTTGTCCGGGCATTCTTTAGGAAATCTAATATTAGCAGCTATGACCAATATTACTGGTGATTTTGCCAGTGCAGTGAAAGAGTTAAGCCGGGTCTTGAATGTAAAAGGCAGGGTTTTACCTTCTACGGATCAAATTGTGGTCTTAAATGCTGAAATGGAAGACGGGACGATTATTTCAGGTGAATCAAGCATCCCAAAATTTGGTAAAAAGATTCAGCGTGTTTTTTTGAGTCCGGACAATATTAGCCCGCTTCCGGAAGCGATTGAAGCGATTTTGGAAGCTGATTTAATTGTCATCGGGCCCGGCAGTTTGTATACGAGCATCTTGCCGAACTTGTTAGTTCCCGGAATTGGTAAAGCGGTCCAGGTCGCCAAGGCGAAAAAGGTATATATATGTAATTTGATGACGCAAAACGGGGAAACCAACGACTATGCTGCGAGCGACCATGTGAAAGCACTGTATCGCCATCTCGATGGACCATTTATTCATAAAATCGTGATTAATAATGAGGAGATTCCGGAAAACGTAAAACTTCGGTATAAGGGCGAAGAGGCCGTGCCGGTCAAAATGGATAAGGATAAGCTGTTAAAATTGGATCTGGAAATTATTTCCCGGCCAATTGCTACCGTGGAGGACAACATGATTCGTCATAATCCAGAGAAAGTTGCAGCCGTTCTTTATCAGTTGCTATTGGAGGAATGGGGTGTTACTAAATCATCATAAGGGGGGCTGGCGTATGTCATTTGCTTCAGATATTAAAAAAGAACTGACGAATTTGCCCATCGATGCAGAATATAGCAAAGCTGAACTGTCCGCACTAATTCAAATGAACGGGGTCATAACGATATCGAAGGAAAATATCGTTGTGGACATACAGACGGAAAATGCAGCGATTGCCCGCAGGATATACTCATTGTTAAAGTTCTTCTATCCGGATGTCGTCATTAAATTATTCGTCCGTAAAAAAATGCGTTTAAAAAAGAATAATGTGTATATTGTGCGGATTGTTGAGCTGGGCAAAGAAATCTTGCTTGATTTAGAAATCATCGGCGAAACCTTTTCAGCCAGCAAAAGGATTTCCGAAACGTTTTTGGAAACGAAAAGCAGCCGGGCAGCATATTTACGCGGTGCCTTTTTAGCAGGTGGTTCAGTCAATAACCCCGAAACATCGTCGTATCATATGGAAATATCGACATTGTACGAGGAACACGCTGAAGATTTGTGTGAAATCATGAATCGTTTTTATTTAAATAGCCGCACGCTGGAACGGAAGAAAGGTTTTATCGTGTATATCAAAGAAGCGGAGAAAATCTCAGATTTCCTCGGCATCATCGGTGCCCATAATGCGCTGCTACGCTTTGAGGATGTCCGGATCGTTCGGGATATGCGCAATTCGGTGAATCGCCTTGTCAATTGCGAAACAGCCAATATGAATAAAACAATCAGCGCGGCATTGCGCCAGGTAGAAAATATCAAGTTAATCGATCGGACAATCGGACTGGATGCCTTACCAGAGAAACTGCAGGAAATCGCCTTATTACGCCTGGAACACCAGGAGGTCACCTTGAAAGAACTGGGGGAGATGGTTTCAGGCGGAATCAGCAAATCGGGAATCAATCATCGGTTCCGGAAAATTGAAGAAATTGCCAATAAGATCCGCAACAGTCAAATGCCGTGAAAAATTTTCTATAATTGGTTTGTTTTATCTCGAACAAGTGCTGTTTTAATGGATTATTATTAAATAACTTTACATTTGAAAAAAGTTTTCTTATTATTAAAGTAATTTTCCAATAGAAAATTTGAATCGTTTGTATTTTCGCAAAGAATGCGAAAATACAAACATTTGGAAATTAGAGCGGATACATAAATGATAGAAAGATAGTTTATGAGGAGGAGGAGAGGAAATGGCTGAGAAAGAAGCGGTTGTTCGCTTGAAGAATGGTTTGCAAGCGCGTGCAGCTGCGATGTTCGTACAAGAAGCGAATCGATTTTCTTCAGAAATTTTTATCGAAATAGATGAAAAGAAAATCAGTGCAAAAAGTATCATGGGAATCATGAGCCTGGCGATTGCTTCTGGAACCCCGATTAAATTAGTCGCTGAAGGTAGCGATGAAAAAGAAGCAGTCGAGGCATTAGCTGCTTTTGTTGAGAAAGAAGAATAACGATCGTTTTATGG
>CALGAD010000097.1 GCA_937951955.1 uncultured Bacillaceae bacterium | reverse complement strand
TGAAATGCGTACGACTTATATGGCAAAGCCAAATGAAATTGAACGTAAATGGTATGTCGTCGATGCTAGCGGTCAAACATTAGGCCGGCTTGCCAGCCAGGTGGCGGCAATTTTGCGCGGCAAACATAAACCAACTTACACACCGCATGTAGATACTGGAGATCACGTGATCATTATTAATGCAGACAAAATCGCTTTGACAGGTAATAAATGGGAAGATAAAAAGTACTATCGCCATAGTGGCTATCCAGGCGGATTAAAAGTGAGAACAGCTCGGGAAATGCGTGAAAAACATCCGGAAAGAATGCTGGAATTAGCCATTCGCGGTATGTTACCGAAAGGTTCTTTAGGTCGGAAAATGTTTAAGAAATTGCACGTATACGCAGGAAGCGAACATCCACATCAAGCGCAACAACCAGAAGTTTTAGAATTGCGCGGTTAATTTTGAAGGAGGGAAATCAACTTGGCTAAAGTCCAATATTACGGAACAGGTCGTCGAAAAAAATCGGTAGCACGTGTTCGTTTAGTACCAGGAGACGGTAGAATCATTATCAATAATCGTGATATTGAAGATTATATTCCATATGCTTCTTTACAAGAAGTCATTAAACAACCATTAGTTTTAACAGATAACGTAAACAACTACGATGTATTAGTGAACGTAAAAGGTGGCGGTTATTCCGGTCAAGCAGGTGCCATTCGTCACGGTATCTCTCGTGCCTTGCTTGAAGCAGATCCGGATTATCGTCCAACATTGAAACAAGCTGGCTTGTTAACACGGGATGCCCGGATGAAAGAACGGAAAAAATACGGTCTCAAAGGCGCCCGTCGTGCACCTCAGTTCTCCAAGCGTTAATATATTTACCATCTACATTTCAAGACACTTTCCAATTTCTGGAAAGTGTCTTTTTATTTTTCTTAAATCACTTAAAATTTTGTGCATAGCCTGGCTATTGCCTTAAAAATACATATAAATGCTTAAGTTAATGGTAAGATGAATTTGAGGTAACTGTGTTGAATCAATAACAGAGGGTAGAAGAGATAATGAAACTCGTTTGAGGAGCGGGGAAAACTCTCAACAAAAGAGATGATTGCCCACTTTAACGTATCAAGAGATACGATTCGCAGAGATTTTGCTTTCCTTGCCAATCAGGGAAAGTGAAGAGGTTTCATGGCGGGATCATGAGAATCGACCAAAACAGTGAAATCGCCTCTTGCAATAAAAGATTGGAACAGTTTGCAGAAGAAAAAGAGTGGATTATAAACTGACCAGTAACTTTATTGAGCATAATGACACGTATTTCCTCGATGTTTCCACTACTGTCTTAAAGTTGCTACAATTGAAAAACCAAAATGTGACGGCCTATTCCCATTTACTGGATAATGCCATGTTGTTAAGCACAAATCCCCCTTGTAACTTTTTAATTATTAGGAGGTAAGTTTTTTCGAAAAACAGGTTTTATTACTATTTAAATGAAGCAGAGATTCTTAATAACATTTCTTTTGAAGCGGTCTTTATTGGTGTTGCCGATTTATAAGATGGGATTATTATCTTTGGGGATGAGGAAAAGATGCACGGATATTACAAATGGTGTTAAAAATACTAAGGTGAAAATTTTATTAGCTGAAGGAAATAAATTTGCTCTATCTTCAACTTGACCGGGCATATCAATGATTTCGATTATTTTATCACGGATAAAAAGCCAGCTAGCGGGATCTTGAATTTAATAGGTAATCAAGTACAAATTATCAACAAATGATTGAAAGGCGGAGACAGATGACACATCAGCAAATTCAACTCGTGATGAGTGATATCGATGGAACGATTTTAAATGATCAACATGCAGTCGAAGCGGAATTAAAAGAAGTCCTAAAAGAACTCAGAGGAAAAAACATCCCGTTTATTCTCGCATCAGCCCGTTCCCCCAGAGGGATCTATCCTATTGCAGAACAATTAGACATCCTGGATAATCCGGTTGTATGTTACAATGGAGCATTAATATTAAAGAACGCAAACTTAAGTCATTACATGCCCGTTTTCAGTCAGGAATTAGATCGAAAAGAATTAAGTGTACTGTTTGCTGTTGTTCATAAACAGTTTCCTGGAATATCGCTAAATGTATACTCTGGTGTAAATTGGTATATTGAAAAATTTGATCGGTGGGTGCAAATTGAAGCTTCGATTACCGGGGAAGTTCCTGTTGAAAAAAATCTCGACCAGTTGATACAAAATGGCAACGTTCCTGTCCATAAACTTTTATTGATTGGAACTCCTGAAGAGGTCAAGGAACTGCAAGAATATTGCACCTATTTACAATTAGCGAATACGACTTTTACTTTATCAAAGGAAAATTATTTGGAAGTAACGCACCGGAATGTATCGAAAGAAAAAGCATTAATCGAACTATCCAAACTGTATCGAGTTCCTTTAGAAAATACGATGACGATTGGTGATAATTTTAATGACATTCCGATGCTGTCCTTAGCAGGTATCGGAGTGGCTATGGCGAATGCTCCGGAAGAAGTGAAAAAAAGTGCGAGGGTAACAACGCTTAGCAACAATGAAAACGGCGTGACTGAAGCTTTGAAAAAGTTTATTTTGAACAGGTAACATTAAAAATGTCTATTAATCGGCGACGGCTTTGTTAGTTAATACACTTGAATCGGTGATGGACATCAAGAATTCCCTTTTATTTTCATAATGTAAAATCGCCTCCTGATCAAGATGATTACGGATCTTAAAGTACTCATATATCAGCAATGGAAAGACTCTTTTTATGGTGGTGGGAAGGATTTTTATTTAAGTTTCCGAAAAATCAATCTCCCCTTTAGTCTATTTCTAGCAATGAAAAATACGTCATCCCAAAAAAATGATGTTATAAAAGGAAACTAAATCATAGTATATAATGGGCTCAATATACACCAGGAGGGGAGAACGTATGGACGAGGAGAAAAGAAATGAAAAACGGCCCGCCACCAACCCCAAACAGGAGCAACTGGATCAATATCGAATAACAAATAGAGGAAAGCCACTCACTACAAAACCAGGCGTAAAAGTTTCCAATGATAGTGAGATATTAAAGGCAGGGGTTCGCGGTCCGGGATTAATGGAAGACTATTATTATTTCGAGAAGATGTCCCATTTTGTTCGTGAAGAAATCCCTGAACGAATCGTTCACGCAAGAGGATATGGCGCTCACGGGGAATTTGTCTGTTATCAATCGATGAAGCATGTTACGAAGGCGTGTTTTTTACAAGAAGAAGGAAAGAAAACACCTGTATCTGTCCGGTTTTCAACGGTACAGGGACCGCGGGGGTCTTATGATACGGCAAGGGACTTGCGCTGCAAGGGAGCAAAGTTTTATACAGAAGAAGGGAACTACGATTTAACAACGATTGCGATGCCGGTACTTATCATACAAGATCCGATGAAGTTCCCCGATGTGATTCACGCTTATCAAAATAAGCAAGATGAAGGTTTACCGACCGCAACCGGTGCTCATGATCGCTTCTGGGATTATGTGGCGAATAACCCGGAATCGATCCATATGGTGACCTGGATCATGTCCCCCCGGGGAATTTTAAGAAGTTACCGGATGATGGAATCGTGGTCCATTAATACGTATTTATTTGTGAACGAACAAGGGAAAGCGACTTATGTCCGCTTCGTCTGGAAGCCTGTCCTGGGGGTACATTCGTTTCTTCAAGAAGAAGCAATAAAAATTGGCGGGCTCGATCCGGACTTTCACCGGCGGGACCTCCGGGAGGCAATCGACCGCGGCTATTACCCGGAATACGAATTAGGGGTTCAGCTCATTCCGGTCGAAGATGAGTTTAAGTACGATTTTGACATTCTTGATCCAGCCAAGTTTTGGCCTGAAGAACTAATTCCTGTACACATTGTTGGTAAATTGACGTTAAATCGGAATGTGGATAACGAGTTTGCGGAAATGGAACAGATCGCTTTTAATCCGGCCAATGTTGTCCCTGGTATTGATTTTTCGAACGATCCCGTATTGCAAGGACGGTTGCTCGTGTACCGGGATGCCCAGCAACATCGCCTCGGTAGTCCGAACTATGATGATTTACCGATTAACCGGCCTCTTTGTCCGTTCCACAACAACACCCGCCGGGGCTTTATGAGATACCGCATTGATGTAGATGTCGTAAACTACCATAACAATTCGTTGATGAATAATACGCCGTATACAACACCACCGGAAGAAGGGGGCTATACGTCCTATCCGAGAAAAGTGGAAGGACGCGTTGTCCGTGGTCGCAGTCCATCGTTCAATGACTTTTTTACCCAGACACGCATCTTTTGGAATAGTCTAACCCCTATAGAAAAGCAACATACAATTGATGGATTCAGTTTCCAGCTCGGTAAAGTAAAGAGTGAAGCGATCCGGCAACAAAATGTGAATTTATTAGTGAACGTCGATAAACAACTGGCCAATATCGTCGCGGATAATATTGGTGTTAAGCGGCCTACCGGAACGAATGTGCCGGTATCGACACGATATGCTTCGTTAAGCCAAGAAAACACGCCTCGTTATGCAGCGACGCAGAAAGTTGGTGTGTTGATCGGCGATGGATTTGATGCTCAAGAGGTCATGAGTACATTACGAACTTTAGAGAACAATGGGGTATTTATCACGATTGTCAGTGAACGATTAGGAACGGTGACGGGCAATGATGGGACGAAACTAAAGGTGAATGAAACTTTCTTGACGACAAGTCCGTATCTAGTTGATTCGCTTTATGTCGTTGGCGGTAAAGCCCGGAATCAAGAGAAATTTCATATAGATATTGCTGATTTTATACATGTCGCTTACAAAAACTATAAACCGATTGGCGTGGCAAGAGCGGCGACCAATTTTATCCAGGCATCCAGTAGCAATAATTTAGCGGGCGTTGTTTTTGCCGATAAACAGCCAAACTTCCCTGAAGCATTTGTTAAAGCCATTGCCCAGCAACGTTTCTGGGATCGTACGTAGTTGTGTAAGGAAACCTGTATTTAAAATTAGATGTTGATTGATTGGGCATTGATTTTAAATGATCAAGATAAGAAAGGTAAAAGAAAAAGAAGTTCGGCGTTGCTTCTAAAACGGTTCATGTCAAGTGCACATTTAGGTTGTAGAACAAGGTCTGCAACCTTTTTTATTTTTGCGGATGTTTTTAAAGGAGAGTAAAATGTGTTTTACTACCGTTATAATAATTGCTTCGGATCAGAATAAGGTTTTAGCTTGAAGCATTTTTATAAAAAGAAGTGAGGCTATTGACGAGACGAACTCTGTGGAAACCGTTTGGTTTGTTTTTTATCAGTATTTTTGTCCTGGGGTTAGGTATTTCCCTTGTCACATTAGCCGACCTCGGGACAACGGCAATCACGAGCCCACCCTATGTACTTAGTTTATTCACGCCGTTAAGTTTTGGTATGTATACCATGCTTTTTAATATTCTTTATGTGCTACTGGAATTGAGCATCATGCGCGGGGACTTCAAAAAGATCCAGTATTTCCAACTGCTCGTCGGTCCGATTTTAGGAACGTCCATCGACTTTTGGTCTGTTTTAGTCGACTATCTTTCTAAACCCCATTACTTGATCCAGTTATTTATGGTCATTAGCGGGTGTTTCATTATCGCCTGTTCAATTATTTTACAATTAAAGGCAAACGTGATTAATAATCCTGTTGAAGGGGTGGTGAAAGCAATATCGCTAAAAACGAACATCCCCTTTAGTACAGTAAAAATTTGCTTTGACATGAGTTTAGTCTGTTTGGCGCTTCTCACTTCTTGGTTTGCATTCGGTACAATCCGCGGTATGCGGGAAGGAACGATTATATCGGCCATCCTGGTCGGTTTGTTTATTAAGTGGATGCAAAAAACATTGACGAAACGAAAACATATCAAAGGGAAAATGAAAGAAGTCGTGTCCCATGCTAAGAGAGTTTATTAGTAAGAAAAAGTAAAGGAATCGTCTATAACCTTTCGTATAAAGACAGGTTTTCTTAATACTATGGATAGGATTTGCTGTGGGAAAAGAAGTAACCAATCTGAAAATGATGGTAAAAAATCGGGAACAGGCTGAGTAATTTTTGATTCGTTGTAGTGATTCCGCTATTGAATGCTTTCGTTCAGTATAGAATTTCCCAATGAAACCAATACTTGAATGGAGATTCCCCCTAAAGTAGACACAGAATAATGCTGAAGGGGGAATAAACGTGAATGTCATCACCACTTTTCCGCAAAAACAGCGGGAAAAACAAATTCGTTTTGAACGGAGAATCTTACGCGAACTCTCGATCGAACAATTAAAAAGAGGAGTTCAACAATTTTTTGGGGACTTTCACTTCGGAAGTATAAACATGCTTGGAACAGCTATTGAAGAAGGATGTTATGATATAGCAATTGAAGCGTTCCTTCTCGGCAGTAAATATTCCCGACTTGGTTATTATGGGTTGTCCTGGGAAGAAATTAAAGAAAGAACGAGCGAAGACAGAAGGACTTATGCCCGGGGACTGGCAGAATTCATTGATTACTGGAGCATGCCTGGAAAAGAAAAGAATATGTACGATTCATTATTAGCCATTTGTGAACGCTATGTTGAATACTGGATTCATGAAGGTTTTTTAAAAGGAAAACAGCATTATAAAATGAGGCTTCATTAAGTTATTGACAGAATTTTGTTCTAAACCCCGTACCTTGTCCATATCATGGTAAAGAGACAAGGGGGGGTACCAATTGAATAGAACATGGCTGTTTTTCAGTTCCATTTTTCTAATCGGGATTATTATTTTTGCTATTCAAAATCAATATTTCCAATTTATGCCAATCAGTTCCTGGAATCTCCCGCTAAGTGGTCGCATAATTTATCTTGATCCCGGCCATGGTGGTCCGGATGGAGGCGCTGAGCATGGTGAGGCGGTTGAGAAGGAAATCGCTTTAAGTATCGCCTTAAAACTTCGGGATTACTTGCAACAACAAGGGGCCTTCGTATTAATGACCCGGGAAGAGGATTTCGATTTAGCTGATGAGGATACAAGAGGTTTGAGTCGCAGAAAATCAGAAGATTTGCGGCGCCGGGTGAAGATGATCAATGATTCAGATGCTGAACTATATATTAGTATTCATCTCAATGCGATGCCGTCATCCCGCTGGCGCGGGGCACAAACATTTTACAGCACAAGGTATCTTGAGAATAAAGTGATTGCAGAATTTATTCAAGAGGAAATCAAGGATAATTTAGACAATACGAACCGGAATGCCAAACCGATCAATAATATATATTTGCTTAAAAATGCGAAAAAGCCAGGTGCTTTAGTTGAGGTCGGATTTTTATCGAATCATGAGGAGCGGGAATTATTATTACAGGATGGTTATCAGGAGAAGATTGCCGCTTCCATTTATGAAGGTATCATGCGTTATTTTACAGAAGAAAAAGCGGCAAGACTGGAAAAGGAAGAAAAAGAATAATTTCAGAAACCTTTGCGCGAATCGTGCAAAGGTTCTTTTATAGCGCATCTGTCTAATTTTCTTTATAATTATAATAGTATAACGAATAAAAGGTGGAATGAAAATGCTTACAACGGAAAAGGCGCGAGAAATTGTAAATAGGATTGAAGATCCATTTTTACATAAGACAATCGGGGAAACGAACGGTCTTCTCGAACTTTCTTTAAAAGAAATTGAAGGAAAACCTCATGTAAGTGTCAAAGTGGCCATCGGTAAACTGAACGGGAGAGAGCAATTTGCGGTTCAGTCCCAAATCGTCAAACGATTAAAAGAAGCCGGTGCCCATACAGTCGGTATTCGCTTTGCACAACTACCTGTAGATATTATTGAAAAATTCCGTCCTGTCGGTGCTGACGGAGGGCAGGGTTATTTAGCCAATGACGAGACGATCGTTATCGCGATTGCCAGTGGTAAAGGTGGCGTTGGCAAGTCAACGGTAGCTGTGAATTTGGCGGTGAATCTCGCAAGACTTGGAAAAAAAGTCGGTTTAATTGATGCGGATATATACGGGTTTAGTGTACCGGATATGATGGGCATCATCGATCGGCCGAAGGTGGAAAATAACAAAATTATTCCTGTGGATCGCTTCGGTGTGAAAGTCATTTCCATGGCATTCTTTGTGGAAGACAATTCCCCTGTTATTTGGCGCGGTCCCATGCTCGGAAAAATGTTGACGAGCTTTTTCAAAGAAGTAAATTGGGGGGATGACCTGGAATACTTGATTATTGATCTCCCGCCGGGCACGGGTGATGTTGCACTGGATGTTCACCAAATGCTGCCAAAAAGTAAAGAAATTATTGTGACAACGCCCCATCCAACCTCGGCCTTTGTGGCTAGCCGGGCGGGAACGATGGCTTTACAAACAAAACATGAGATTATCGGTGTTATCGAAAACATGTCTTATTATGAATCGAAGTCTGGTGAGAAGGAATATGTATTCGGTCGTGGTGGCGGGAAAAAGCTGGCGGAAGAGTTGCAAGTTCCTTTATTAGGGCAGATTCCGCTACAACAACCGTACTGGGACGAAGATGAGTTCGCCCCGTCTGTTTACCAGATTAATCACCCGATCGGAAAGATTTACTTTAAAATTGCAGAAAAAATCGTTGACCGCTTTGAAGAAACGGTGGAAGAAAAAAAGAGCCCCTTCGCCAGGTAAGCGGACAGAAAAAATGACCGTTACTGCATCAGCAGGCGGTCATTTTGTTATTTTTTCTCTTCACCTTGTTTTGCCTGTTCACTCGCTGCTTTTAAGAGGATTTCCTGCATTTTTGCTTGAAAAACAGGTGATTCAAGGGTTTCTGTAATTACCGATTGCAAGTGGGTTCGGTATTCATTGCTCTTTAAAAGGTCAGCGATTTCTTTTTCCAGTTCCGGATCATGCAAGATTTCAATGATTGTTGCGCGGTATTCCGGATCCTTTAATAAATTTTTATTTAATTGTTCCTGCTCTTTTTTCATACTTTCCGCAAAAGCTTTGGCAAATTCCGGATCTTCGAAGGACTTTTTCCAAAACTCCTGCCCTTTTTCGGATAGCAGGGCATTCGTAATCGATTCGGAGACGACGGCATGGTCGAGAACGAGTTCTTGCTTCATCTCTCCATCGGATAAAACTTCTTTAATCGCCTTTTTCCCCTCATCGGTTTTTAATATATCAACAACCATTTTCTTCGTTTCATCATAATTTAACTTACCTGATTCATCCTCAGGAGTCGAACAGCTTGTGATGATAAAAAAAAGACTGGTAAAGAGGAGCACGATCAATCTTCTTCTGCCCATTTTCTTTGCTCCTTCCTCATATTCCTCTAATGAATAGGATGGAATTTTTCAAGTAAATTATTCGTGCAAGCGAATATGTAGATTTTTCTTTAATGGGGTTGTAAAATTATAGGAGAATTATTTATTTTTGGATAATAATGAATGTTGACGGGATTCGGGGGATTAAAGGATGAATATTAGAAACTGGTTCAAAATGTTTATCAAGACATTATTGGTCGGCGGAGTTGTTACCATACTTACAGGTTTGCTTATACAATGGGTAGAAAACGGCTTTTCATTTAGCGGATTTACGTTCGTTGAATTACTTATTGTCATGTTATGGTATTTTGGCATGGGGTTATTGTTTAGTGTGATCAGTCAGATGGGATATTTAGCCTATTTAATGGTTCATCGTTTAGGTTTAAGTTTTTTTCGCTCGGTATGGAATCCGATCCAGGTAGGCCTCATTGCTTTTGCTCTTTTTGATTTAGTGTACTTTCGCTACACGATTTTTGCAACGGAGGGAGAAGGCATATTCTCGTATTTCCTCGTAGCCCTTTTGCTTTTGCTGGCGGGAGTCTTAATTGCCTACATCAAAACAAAACAAGTCGGAAAGAGTAGTGTTTTTATTCCCGCATTATTTTTTATGGTCGTTATCTCCATTATCGAATGGTTTCCCGCATTACGTTTGAATGATCCGGTATGGCTTCACTTGATGATTTATCCACTTTTCGCTTGCAATGCGTACCAATTGTTAGTTTTGCCGCGATATATTGAACAGTCAAAACAGGAGCGGATGATGAAAAAAGGGAGACAGGAAGTTCTGACAAATAAAAACTAACACCACGCGAAACATATGGTGCGTGGTATTTTTTATCTTATGAAATAAATCATTACGGAAAAATAGTAACGATGAATCATTGATCGCTATTGAATTTCTTTTGTCTCTGCCTTTCCATCAATGAGCATTTCTGTTGTTGTTACAAGTTTCAATTGCTTTTCTTTAATAAGCTGTAAAATTTGCGGGAGAGCAACAGCTGTTTGCCGGGCGGAGTCAGATGCGTGAAGGAGAATAATATCTCCTTTCTTCACTTCCTTTACGTTATCGATGATTTTCTCGACACCGGGATTTTTCCAGTCATTGGAATTAATGCTCCAATGGATTACAGTATATCCCATATTTTCTGCGATTTTTATCAGGCGTTTATCAAAATAACCGTTCGGGGCCCGTAAAATTTTCTCATGCTTGATATTGAGTTTCTTAAAAATTTCCTCCGCCTGACGAATATCTTGTCGTATTTCGTTATCACTCAATTCTTCATAATCGACATAACGATAACCGAGTAAACCAATTTCATAACCGGCTTTACTAATTTTTTCAACAATATGCGGATGCCTTTCAGCCCATGATCCGGAAAGGAAAAAAGTCGCCGCTTTAACCTCGTTTTTAATGAGTTCATCAATAATTGGCTCGGCTTTTGTATCGCCCCAGGTAATGTTAAAAGTTAAAGCAACCCCCTCCTTTCCTCTATATAAGGCTACCGGTTCAGCAGGAGAGGAAAAAAGCATGACACTAATATTTTGTATATAAATCAACCAGGCAGTAACAAGAGCTGTTAAGATAATGATGCTATAATTTTTTAGTTTCTTCCCATTCACTACAAAAAAGAAGTTTTTCATACATTTCACCCCGTCCAGCTTGTCTAATTCAAACTATGCAAGTGGACAGGAAATTATTCTCATTCCATATTGGATAAACTGCAAGAAATAAGAATGTAATATACATGAGACAAAACGTATTTTACATAAAAAGCGCTAAGTTAAGACAGGAAAAGGAATAATTTTATGTGAAGGGAACAGAATAAAGATTGATCATTTAGCAATGTATAAAATCACCAATCTGGTTGCAACAGAAAGATAAATAAGGAGATCATTAAAAAGGAATTATTGTGCGTAAAAAATGAAAATCAACATATTGACTTTTTTGGTGAACCGTAATATAATTTATCTTGCCGTTAGGGAAACAACATAAAACAAAAAATGGTTGACGGCATTTTGTGATTTTGATATAATAGAACATGCTTTTGATTGAAAAAAGTGTATTTAAGTTCTACTTGATAGTTACACTGAATCATGAAAAAAGCTAAAATCATGGTATTGAACCTTGAAAACTGAACAAGACAAAGCGAACCAAGTCAGTT
>CALGAD010000096.1 GCA_937951955.1 uncultured Bacillaceae bacterium | reverse complement strand
CTTGTTTTCGAACAAGGATTTGTCCATGGAAAGAATTTATTGATTAAGTTTATTTAATTCTAAAACTGTACCTGTTTTGGCATCTGCCAGAAATTCGTAAGTCATCGATTGATGATCTTGCAGGCGCGTGATGCCACCGCGATACACTTGATACGATAAATCGTTTTTTTGGTACGTTTCCGGCTGGGCAATAATCCAGGAACCGGTGATTTTTCCCTTTTTCTTTAGTTCGTTTTTCACCTTTGCCAGCACATCCTCGGAATTTAAGGTCCCGAGCTTTTCGGTTGTTTTAGCTACAAAAATACCGATAGCAAGTCCGATGGCTACCCCGCTAAAAAAACTTTTCCAGTTCACTTGCCTCTCCTCCTCATTACTTGAAGTATACTCGTTTGGTGCGAAAATATCTAGGGTTCCGGAAAAAAATGCAAAATTCTCCCGGATATCGTGTAAAATATGAATATTAATGAAAATGGAGGGATTGGCATGATGGATCCGCGCGTGCGCCAATTGGCACGGACAATCATCAATTATTCAATCGAGTTGCAAAAAGGTGAGAAAGTTCTTATCGAAAATTACGGCCTGGAGAAGGAATTCGTAAAGGCACTGATTGAAGAAGCCTATCGAGCGGGAGGTTATCCTTTCGTCTGGATCAAGGATCAGGAAATAGAGCGTGCTTTATTAATGGGAGCGAGTGAAGAACAGTTTGATATTTTGGCAGACCATGAAGCCCGGCTAATGTCCAGGATGGATGCCTATATTGGTGTCCGGTCCGTACATAATATTAGCGAGTATGCGGATGTTCCCGATGAAAAAATGAAAATCGATGGAAAAACCCGGGGTAGAAAAGTTCATAATGAAATCCGTGTGCCAAAAACGAAGTGGGTCGTACTCCGCTATCCAAACGCTTCTATGGCACAGCGGGCCAGTATGAGTACAGAGGCTTTCGAAGATTTTTACTTTAATGTCTGCAATCTGGATTATGCGAAAATGAGTAAAGCCATGGATCAACTTGTCGATTTAATGAATCGAACGGATAAGGTCCGGCTCGTATCACCTGGAACGGATTTAACATTCTCCATCAAAGATATTCCGGCGATTAAATGTGACGGCAAAGCGAATATCCCTGACGGGGAAGTATATACGGCTCCGGTCAAAGATTCCGTCAATGGTGTCATTACGTTCAATACAGCATCGACGTATCAAGGGTTTACTTTTACGAATATCCGGTTAGTCTTTAAAGACGGAAAAATTGTCGAGGCAACAGCTAATGACACCGAACGGATCAATAACATTTTCGATACGGACGACGGAGCCCGGTATGTTGGAGAATTTGCAATTGGTGTCAATCCTTATATCCTGCATCCGATGCAGGAAACATTGTTTGATGAAAAGATTGCCGGCAGCATTCACTTTACACCGGGACAATGTTACGATAACGCGTACAACGGCAACCATTCTAATATTCACTGGGATATGGTGCTCATTCAGCGTCCAGAATATGGCGGCGGTGAAATGTATTTTGACGATGTCCTCGTCCGAAAAGACGGTATTTTTGTCATCCCCGAGCTGGAAGGACTGAATCCGGAGAACTTACGGTAAAGAGCTCTTTTTAATATTTTGATCCATCAGTAACAATGAGATGGAATGAGGAAGCTTCGGTGGTGTGCATTGTTTTTTCGAACAATCATGCCACCGTTTTTTCATAATGCAAAATTTAAACGGAAAATCAAAAAAGCGTTGCTTAAGCAACGCAAAATTGATAGGATGGTCATTTTTATTTTATCTGGATTGAAGGTACTCGGTATAAGCCTCTTCCAATTTTTGGATGTCGCCTGCACCCATAAACAATAATACAGCGTTTTTAAATTGCTCGAGTTGTGAAATATTTGTTTCATCAATGAGTTCCGAACCGGGGATTTTTTCTTGCAAATCTTTTACGGATAATTGTCCATGATTTTCCCGGGCTGAACCGAAAATTTCACATAAAAAGACAGCATCGGCAAGGCGCAAACTTTCGGCAAACTCGTTCAGGAATGTTTGCGTTCGTGTGTACGTATGGGGCTGGAAAATTGCCACGATTTGATGTTCCGGATATTTTTGCCGGGCTGTATCAATCGTTGCGCGTATTTCTGTCGGATGATGGGCATAGTCGTCAACCAGAATTTGCGAACCGATTTCCTTTTCGGTAAAGCGTCTTTTTACGCCGTGGAACGTTTTTAATTGCTCTTTCGTGATGGAAAGATCAATGTTTTCATAATCGCATAACGTAATGACCGCTAACGCGTTTAAGACATTGTGCTTACCGAACGTCGGGATTTCAAAGGATGAATAAAACGTATTTCTTACAAACACGTCAAATTTTGTACCATTTTCCGTTGTTTCGATATTCCGGGCCTGAAAATCATTATCTTCACCGAATCCGTAATAGACGACCGGAACTTTTGCCTGAATCCGCTGTAAATATTCATCGTCGCCATAAGCAATAATTCCTTTTTTTACCTGAAAGGCGAGTTCCTGGAAGGCCGCAAAAACATCATCTATATCGGCAAAATAATCCGGATGGTCAAAATCAATATTTGTCATGATACAGTAGTCCGGCTCGTATGAGAGAAAATGACGGCGGTATTCACATGCTTCAAAGCTGAAATATTCTGCGCCTTTGACACCTTTTCCTGTACCATCACCAATTAAATAAGAGGTGGGTTTGGCCGCTTCCAGCACATGGGAAAGCAATCCGGTCGTTGATGTTTTTCCATGGGCACCCGTAACAGCGATACTTGTAAAATTTTCCAGAAATTGTCCAATAAATTTATGATAACGGATGACTGGTAATCCTAGATTGATTGCTTCTTGAATTTCTTCGTGTGTATCTGGAAAAGCATTACCTGCTATAACTGTCATATTTGGCTGAATATTATTTTTATCAAAGGGAAGAATAGGAATGCCTGATTTTTCCAAATTTAATTGGGTAAAGTAATGTTTTTCAACATCTGATCCTTGCACTTGATAACCCATATCGTGGAGAATCTGCGCAAGGGCGCTCATCCCCGATCCCTTTATACCAACAAAATGATAAATTGTCATAAGAAAGAACCTCCAACAAAGTCTGGATACATAATAAATAACAGATCAACATTTTATACGTATCTTGGTATTACTTATATGACACATTTACATATTATAACATTTTCCATGGAAAAAAACTATTTCTCTTACTTATAGTAACCATTTGCCCGGGTAATGTTGCTTGTTTTATCATGAATAAAAGCAAATTTGTGAGAAAATTTTTCCTCCTGCTTCATTTATATCGACAAGTAAAAAAATGAATGATATTTATAAAAAGATGACCGTACAGGGAATGGACGGTCATCTTTTATTTATGAATATTGTTTTAATGTTTCTAAATCTTGCTGCGTTAATAGGACATCCCGCGGTTTACTTCCTTTTTGTTCTGAAATCATCCCCTTTTGTTCCATCATATCAACGAGACGGGCGGCCCGGTTGTACCCAATGCGGAAGCGGCGCTGCAGGGCAGAAGTCGAGATATGGCCGATTTCTACCGCATATTCGCAGGCGGGAATGAATAATTCATCGGTCTCTTCGTGTTCCGATTGTTTCAGCAGTTCTTTTTCCTCAAACAAATACTCTGGTTTACCTTGCTGGCGGACGTGTTCAACAACACTCTCGATTTCTTCATCGGAAATATATGCTCCTTGAATTCGAACGGGTTTTGACGTTCCATTTGCTAAAAATAACATATCTCCTTTTCCGAGAAGTCGTTCGGCTCCGTTCGTATCAATAATCGTCCGCGAATCCACTTGCGAAGAGACAGAAAAGGCGATACGCGTCGGGATATTTGCCTTAATAAGTCCGGTAATGACATCGACCGATGGCCTTTGTGTAGCGATGAGAAGATGAATACCACAGGCTCTGGCCTTTTGGGCAATTCGGGCGATCGCTTCTTCAACATCGCTCGGTGCGACCATCATTAAATCTGCCAGTTCATCGATGATGATGACGATATAGGGCAATTTTTCTTGTTCTTTCACTCGTTTATTAAAACGTTTGATATCGCGCACGCCATCTTTTGCAAAGAGTTCGTACCGTCTTTCCATCTCCTCGACAGCCCATTTTAATGCAGCGGTGGCTGCCTTTACATTGGTTATAACCGGACTGAGAAGATGGGGGATTTCATTATAAGGCGATAATTCCACCATTTTTGGATCGATGAGCAGAAGCTTTACCTCATCGGGACGGGCTTTATATAATAAACTAACGATAAATGAGTTGATCGCTACACTTTTCCCGGATCCCGTTGCGCCGGCAATCAACCCATGCGGCATCGACTTTAAGTCCGTTATAATCGGTGTCCCTGTGATATCTAAACCAAGAGCGATCGTTAAAGGTGATGGTGCTTTTGAAAAGTCTCTATCTTCCAGTATTTCCCGGAGAAAGACAGGTCTTGCATCCGGGTTCGGCACTTCAATACCGATCGTATGTTTTCCAGGAATGGGTGCTTCGATACGAATATCTTTCGCAGCCAAACTTAATTTAATATCATCGGTCAAGTTCGTAATTTTACTTACCTTAACGCCGACTTCCGGAGCAATTTCAAAACGGGTAACACTCGGTCCTTCTGAAACTCCGACTACCTTTGCGCGCACATTGAAACTCGCAAACGTGTGATTTAAAATGTTAATTTGGTTACGAATCCATTGTTCATTCGATTTTTGCTTCACCGGTCTGTTTAAAAGCGACAAGGATGGAAATTGATAATATGTCTTTTCGGACAAATCCGCTGTTTTTGCTGCGTTCCGTTTTCTCCAGTTTTCCCGGTCTTGTTTTAACATGAGGACATTGTAAGGAATCGGTCCTCTATTCGGATGAATGTTACGTTTCGGTGTCCAAACACGTTTGCTATTTGTGACCGGCTTATTTTCGCTTTCATTTTCAATTTGCTGACGAGCCGGTTGTTCCTCCAGTTGATCGTTATCCTCTTTTGGTACAACGGGGGAGAAAGATTCGCGGTTTTCCCTGAACTCGGAACGATAATCTCCGGACAGTTTGGGCTCTTCCATACTCTGAGTATCATCAACTTCTCCTGGATGAACAATCTCATCCTGTTCGGCTGCAAATAATTCCGAGTGATTTGTTGCATTCTTTTCTTCATTTGAAAGGGTATTGCGAATGACTGAATCATTTTCGGAATTTTCCTCTTCAAAAAATGGCGTTAATTCGAAAACGACAGGTTCTTCTTTCCCTTCTTCTTTTGACCTTTTCAACCCGTAAATCGGCGACGGTATGACTGTTGGCCGGAACGGTCTTTTCCTGGTGTGTTTCATCACAGCCGGTTGCTCATCCACCACCTCTTCTTCTTGCCAGCGGTTTAGTTCGGTGCGGGGGGTATTTGTGCTCTTTTTAACATGGATATGCTGATGTGAACCCGGCTGTTTTTGATACCGTTCCTTTTCTTTCTGAATTTCTTGCTGGACATGAGAAATTCGTGTATCGACATCGATTGGGAAACGGAAATTTCGTTTCGGGTATCGATACGCGACTCTCGCTTTTATTTCTTTAGGGGCCGTCACATGTTTTTGCTCAGGGATGTTGTCGTAGTTCTCATCGGCTGATTGGTCTTGTGATATATTTTGAAAAAATCGTTTAATCCAACTCAATCTATATTCACTCTTTCTTTTCTGTGATCACGTCCAGAAACAAACCTATGATTATTATAGGTTATTTTTTAATATAGTGGCAAACATCGTATAATTACTTATAAATCATTAAACAGAAAGCTTTTTTGCAGTAAGAAACCGCTATTGAAAAAACGACGGGTCTGTCCCGTCGTTTTTTTAATTGAAGAAGAAAGAATGAAATGTATTATTTATGTAACGGAAAAGCTTCCCCTACATTGTACGAATCGTCTAGAACGAGGATTCCTTTTTCTTGCGGTGCATTCGGCAGGTGGAGTTCTCGTGCAGAACAAATCATACCGTAGGAAGCGACTCCGCGAAGTTCAGAAGGTTTGATCACCAAGCCATCTGGCATGACAGCGCCGATTTTGGCGACTACAACTTTTTGACCTGCATCCACATTCGGTGCACCGCAAACGATTTGCAATTCTTCATCGCCAACATCGACGGTACATACACTTAATTTATCCGCTTTCGGATGTTCCTTCTTTTCTTTAACGTACCCGACAACAAATTTCGGCGAAAAATCTTTCGGTAATTCATCGCCGAATCCGTTTTCCTGAATAATTTCATTCAACCGGTTTACCAATTCTTCCGATACAGGCACCGGACCCGCCACATCATTTTCTAGAGAGACATGTTGACTGGCATGAAATAAGTTAAATCCAATCGTTTCACCAGTTTTTTCATCGTAAATGCGTACGAGATCGCCTTTTCTTTCCTGTAAGTAGTCTGATACTTCATCATATTTTAATGTGATTAAAAGAACATCTCCGATACCTTGTTTATTGTAGAAAATATTCATCGTTTACTCCTTTCTAGGTTTTGGCTTTGCATGGACCATAATAAATATCGGTTCCAGTTTATCATTTTTATAGACAAAGGATAAAGGGGTTATAGGTATAAGTCCTTTTGTGAAAAAATCCATATTGATTTGCGAAAGGACCTCATATCCCCTTTTATTTTGAATATCGGCAATGATTAAAACATCCCCGTGGGGGATTGAGATCACCATATCCCCAGTGATTTTTTCTCGCATCTTTTTCATAAACGATTCATTCAAGATACGGCTTGCATCGTAACCGTCATTCGTATTTAAAAAATAAAAATCGTTGCCCGCAACCGTATCTTTTTTTAACGGTTGATCGAGGGAACGAAGATTGAACATGGCCATTTCCCGGAGTTGCTGCTTGTTCCATGCAGCTTCTTCCAGCATCTTTTCATCTATGAGGCGATACGTGTTCCCTAAATCGAGAGCATAATAAATCGCGGTCTCTACCGTATGTTCATCCCGAACTAGGGGGATGTCTCCTTTTGTCTTTTTCGGAAAGGAGGCGGAACGGATGACAGGGAAAATATTTTTTTCATTTCCTGTCAGGCTGACTTTCTTTTGGTAGGCCTGTAATGTTTCGTTCACGTAATAAACGACCTCATCAATGGCTTTTTCCTTCAACTGTTCCCATTTACTGATCGTTTGCGGTAGGGAAACGGTAATGCCCTGTTTCGTTTCTTTGAGTTCGATACGCAACTCTTCATTTTTTCGCCGATACGTGATGGTGCGATCATCACTTGTCAGGCGGTCTTCTAATATTTTCCGCATTTTCGGAATGGACATGCGCACGGTCATCACCCCTTTATACATTATTCACGGGGGAGATTCGAAAGAAATTCTTCAACTTCTTCCTTTGTTTTCCGCTCTTTATTAACGAGACGGCCAATTTCTTTCCCGTTTTGGAATACGACAAAGCTTGGAATGCCGAATATATCGAGATCACGACACAAATCAATAAATTCATCCCGATCGACCGATACAAAGGTAAAATCGGAAAAATTTTCCTCGATCTCCGGTAAAAAGGGATCCAGGAAATGGCAATCAGGACACCAATCGGCTGTAAATAAAAAGACATGCAATCCGTCATTTTTTAACGTCTCAAATTCTTCCACAGATTGTAATGTTTTCATGGACATCCTCCTGATTATTTCAAAATCATTGTACCATAAGTTGGGAGAGCTGATTGATAAAATCAGCATTTTAATCCCGCTATATTAAATCGTTGCGTTTCCTTAACGTATAGGGTTGCATCTAAGCATTTTTTCCAATCTCATCGTAACAAAGCACCTGGCCACATTGCAATGAAAAAAACCGCAGGGCCATTCAACAAATAAACCTCCTGAAATGTAGAGGAGGTTTTCCGGGAGTTAATTTTTATTAAATTGGACTGAGGAAACGATTTTCATCATCGTCCCGGCTTCGCGAGCAATTGCCCCCGCATCGGTTTCCGTCGTCATTTTAATTCCACCGCGGCCTACAGTTAAGCTGTAAAGTTCATCGCCAATATCCTGGATAATGATAAAACCGAATTTGTCGTCTTCTTGAAATGTTTCATTGATGCGAATCTGATCTGCTCCTTGAATCGTTGTTTCATACACAACCTGGCTGTTTTCCTCCTCGTTCGGATTGATAAAAAGGATGTACGACTGATTACCTTTTGTCAAGAGCAAATTGTACGGATTCGTATCATCGATATCCATTCGGAAAGGCAAGTACAACGAAATGGCATCTAATTCTTTATTCGGTGCTGTTTTTTTCTCCAGGAAAGATGAGTGAGCAGCTTCAACGGCTTTCTTTTGTTCTTCCTCTATATTTGCGGAACAGGCGCTTAATAGTGTCAAGAAAATAATGATCACAAACAGCAAGTACCATTTTTTCGCCACTTCAGGTCCTCCTTTGCTTTACATGGGCGTACTTTAAAATAGGTTGTTCCTTTTCATGAAAAGATTATGTACGTTTATGCTAAAAAATATCTCTCATCCCGCTGTAATATTCCAGCTGACCTTGCAACATTCGCACGATATGGATAAACATATCGGAACGATTCAAGCGTCCATTCGTAAAAATACCGATAGCCCCTTCTTTGGCGCGAATGTTTACCTTCTGACAAAAATCATCCATGACCGGTCCTAATTCTTCCCCTTGCCGGAGTCTGTTGCTGATGACATCGGGTAGAAGAAGGCGGGCTCCACCAGCGATCAGCGGTTTTTCTGGATCGCTTTTGCGTACAAGAGCGCCCCAATTGCAGAGCAGAAGACCACGGGGACTTTCCGTAACGCCACCTTCTAAACCGATGGAAAGATCGGCATTGGATATTTCCAGGGCGTGTTTGGCCCGGTTGATTGCGCCCTGTATCGTTTCCTCGTCGGAAAAAGGTTGTTCACTAACCCCGGAAGGGACGTTAAAACATTCAATCTGGTGGTGTTTAAACACTTCTTCTACAGCTTTTACTTTTGCGGGATTCGTTGAACCGATGGCAATTTTCATCCGTTTCACCTTCTTCAATAAGTATACAGGAATTGGTAACCGATTCCACCTCGGTTAAAAAAACGTAAGAAATTTGTAAAAAAAGCAATCAGTATGAGAACCGATTGCTTCAATTGATCCGTTCTTTTTAGTTGTTACGAATCGTTTCAACCGTCGTTTTATCACAATTTTTAACGAGCTGAACGAGCAATTCTTTCGCTGCATCGATATCATCGGTATGAACAATAGAAGCTGATGTGTGGATGTAACGGGCACATACCCCGATAACAGCACTCGGAACTCCCTCATTCGCGATATGGACCTGTCCTGCATCTGTTCCGCCTCTGGATACGAAATATTGATACGGGATATTGTTGGATTCAGCGGTATCGAGGATGAATTCCCGCATTCTCGGTAAAGTGACCATCGTCGGGTCGAAAATCCGGAGGAGGACACCTTTTCCAAGTTGGCCGAATTCATTTTTATCACCGGTCATATCATTGGCAGGACTGGCATCGAGAGCAAAATAAATATCCGGTTTAATCATGTATGCACTTGTCCGGGCACCGCGCAAGCCGACTTCTTCCTGAACTGTGGCACCGGAATATAAAATGTTTGGCAATGTTTCATCTTGCAATGCTTTTAATAACTCGATGGCTAACCCACAGCCGTAACGGTTATCCCAGGCTTTTGCCATGATTTTTTTTGGGTTGGCAAGCGGGGTGAAAGGGCAAACAGGTACGATTTGCTGACCGGGTTTAATTCCGATCCGTTCAGCATCCGCCCGGTCATCGGCACCGATATCGATTTGCATATTTTTTATTTCATACGGTTTATTCCTCATGTCTTGATCGAGAAGATGGGGAGGGATGGAGCCGATCACGCCATCGACAGGACCGTTCTCGGTAATAATTTGCACCCGCTGGGCAAGTAGAACCTGGCTCCACCAGCCACCTAAAGTTTGGAATCGAATCATACCGTTATCGGTGATGGAGCTCACAAGGAATCCAACTTCGTCCATGTGTCCTGCTGCCATGACAACCGGACCTTCCTCATTGCCTCGCTTTACGCCAAAAATACTTCCCAGCCCGTCCTGAACGATTTCATCGGCATATTTTGAAAGCTCCGTACGCATGAATTTGCGAACGAGATGTTCGTGACCGGGGGCGCCGGGAAGTTCGGTTAATGTTTTAAATAATTCCAAAGTATCTTTGTTCATGTTTGAACTCCTTTCCATTCGGTAAAACTAGTGAAATATATGTATGAATAACGGTAAAAAAATCACAGAATTTAAATACAATCTTTATTGTACTGAACTTTATGCGGATTCGCAAAAACAAATTCGGATTGCAAGAAAGAAATACAAAATATTTCTCGCAAAAATAAATGGTTTTAGAATAATGATAAAAAAATGCTCGATTCCACAGGAAAAACATGTTTTAATGAAAGTAGAGATCAGAGCGTGAAAGGAGTAACCCTGTCTATGGATTTCATAATACCGATCAGTGTAGGAGTCATCGCTGTCGCATTCTGTATCCTCGTTTACTATTTAGTCACGACATTAAAAACTTTTTCACAATCACTGAATCAAATTACCGAAACTGTGAATCGCCTGGAAGGGAAAGTCGAGGATGTAACAGTAGAAACGAATGACTTGTTAAAAAAGGTCAATGCCCTTGCCGATGATTTACAGGAAAAATCTGAAAAACTAAATGCGATCGTTGATTCCAGTCAGGAAGTTGCCAAAACGATACATAAATTTAACGATTCTTTAGGCGATATTTCCGATTCGATTATCCATAAAGTGAGAAGCCACCAGGATAAAATGGCGCAAATTATCCAGTGGGGAAATATTATTATCGAATTAAAGGAAAAATGGGACGAACTAAAGAAACGTAAAATGGGGAATGACGAAAATAAAAAGTATATGCAAATAAAACATAAGGGGGACTCATAATGGCAGAAGAGAAAAAGGAAAGAAGTGGAGCAAAAGATTTTTTATTAGGGGCGTTTGTCGGTGCGTTAACGGGCTCCGTTGTTGCCTTGCTTTTAGCTCCGAAGACCGGTACAGAACTGCGCAAAAGTTTAACCGAGCAATTTCAGCAAGTCCGGGAAAAAGGTGAACAATTAAAACAAACGTTGATTGATGAGGGACAGTTAAAGGAATACGCGGAGGAAGCGAAACATAAGCTGTCGAAATCGGTGGAAAAAGTACAAAACTTGAATGTCAATATCGAGGAAAAGGCGCGCCAAAAAATAACGGATATCGCCAGCGAAATCGATGAGAAAATGGAAGAATTGAGTGCGAATAAATAATCGTGTGAACGTCTGGATCTGTTTCCAGGCGTTTTTTTATGCGCATATTTTGTGAAAATCTGGAAATGATAATACCGTTAGATGAAGTGAGGTGGAAAAGAAATGTCCGGAAAGTTACCCCAATATCCTCAATCGTACTGGCTCGATTTTGTCGAATTACCTTCGTTTCCCGCTGTTACGGAGGACGTGGAAGCAGATATCGTCATTGTCGGTGGTGGGATTACCGGAATAACGCTCGCCTATTTATTCGTCCAGGAAAATCTTAAACCAGTAATCCTCGAAGCGGATCGGATTTTACACGGAACGACCGGTCATACGACGGCAAAAATCACAGCCCAGCACGGTTTAATTTATGATGAACTGATCAGGAACTTCGATAAAGACACAGCGAGAAAATATTATGAAGCGAATGAAGCTGCATTAACACTCATTAAAAACATCATCAAGAAAAGAAACATTGCTTGTGATTTTTCCGAAGAAGATGCCTACATTTATACGCTTGAAGATGAGAGTGTACCCAAGTTAGAGAAGGAATGGCAAGCGTACCAACAATTAGGCATCGCCGGTGATCTTCTCAAACAAACGGAGCTGCCCTTTCAAGTCAAACAAGCCCTTGTCATGTATAACCAGGCGCAATTCCACCCGACTAAATTCTTGCGTGCCCTCGTTGAAGAAATTGTGGAAAAAGGGGGGCGGATTTTTGAAAACTCGGTCGCCACAAAAGTAAAGGGGAAGGAAAAACCTGCAGTTTTATTAAAAAATGGGAAAACAGTAACTGGTCATTTTGTGATCAGCTGTTCCCAGTTTCCCTTTCATGATGAAGGATATTATTTTTCGAGAATGTACCAGGAACGGTCCTATGTATTGGCCTGCATCACGGAAAAAGATTTCCCTGGCGGCATGTACATCAATGCGGAAAACCCAACCCGTTCCATCCGTTCGACACCATATCGAAACGGAAAACTCATCTTATTTGGTGGCGACCATCATAAAACGGGTCAGGGACCACCGACGATCCAGCACTATGAAAATCTGTACGAATTTGGAAATCATACGTTCGGTATTCAAGAAGTTGTTTATCGCTGGTCCGCCCAAGATTTATCCACTTTAGATAAAGTCCCATATATCGGCTACGTAACGAACACGAATCGCTCCGTTCTCGTTGCGACGGGCTTCCGCAAGTGGGGCATGACAACGAGTATGCTTGCAGCCATGTTGCTAGTGGATATGGTGTTAAATCGGGAGAATCCTTATGAAGAAGTATTCACACCGTCCCGATTCGAGTTCGATTCATCGGTGAAAAAGTTTTTACAAACGAATCTCGATGTGGCGAAACATCTCATCCAGGGGAAAATTGAAAAACCGCAAACCACGATTGAACAATTATCGTTCGATGAAGGAGCCGTTGTTCAACTTAACGGGAAAAGGGCAGGGGCCTATAAAGATGCGCAAGGTAAAATTTATATTGTCGATACAACGTGTACCCATATGGGCTGCGAATTAGAGTGGAATAGCGGGGATAAATCCTGGGACTGTCCGTGTCACGGTTCCCGCTTTAGCGTAACCGGTGAAGTATTGACCGGTCCTGCTGAAAAACCGCTGAAACAGTTAACGATTAACCATCAAAAAGGCAAGCCGTAATTTGGCTTGCCTAAAGATTTAGCTACCGGATGATTATTGCATGACCGTAGCTTTTGTTAATTGATTAATCCAAAACTCCCGCGTAGCATCATCGAGGGGTTCGCCAATAATCGTATAGCGGACAAGATATATATCATTACCATGGGCGAAAACCCGCGCCAATTCGTGCTGATCATCCTGGATCGGATCGTTGGCAACGATAAATTCATAAAACCCTTCTGTTTCACCAATCTCCCAGCTATTAAAAACTAAATCACCTTCTATTTCTTCATGGAGTAAATACTCCATCTGTTTTATATAGCCACTAATGCCGCCAACGTCTGTCTTGAAATCTTGAAAGAAATGAATCGTGTACAGTTCACTCCAAGCGAATACCGATTCGTTTTCAAGAACGAATTCTGCAATGAGTGAATCGTGGTTTTCATCATAGTAATCCAGCTTCCAGTTGCGATCATCAATGACAAAATCGAGATTTTCAATTTTTGAAAAGAATTGGGACTGGGCAATGACATCGATCATCTCTTCATTTATGTCCACATTTTGCTGTTGATTGTTCAAATCAAAAGTCTGGAGATACACAAAATCTTCCATTTCAGAATGATAAATTTTCCATTCGTCACCATCAGGCTGCAATATATGATAACCTTTGATGGAATTGTCGAGATAATCGTCCGGACCTGCTACTTTCGCTGAAAATTGGGTGAACTTGACTTTTGCCTCCGTTTCCGATTTTTCGACAACTTCTAAATCCGAGAGGATCACATTTATTTGGTAAGTTTCCAAAATGGCTTGCACCGTTTCCCTTGTCGATTCATACAAAGGGGATTCTGGATGGATGGTCGCCATATAGGCCTCGATATCACCTGCAGCAAAGGCTTGGGCATTGTTTTCAATCACGGAAATTAATGTATCATCATCTGGAATTTGCGAGTTTTCTTCTTCACCAACAGTCTGTTCTTCTTCTGCTTCCTCATTCGTTGCCTGCTCAGCATTCTCCTCGGCAGCTTCCCGGACAGCCTCTTTCAACATTCCACAACCAGTTAGCAAAAGCAAAAACCCGAGTAATATCATGAAGAAAATCACATGAAGTTTGTTCTTTGCCATCTGTTCCTCCTGAAAATGTATATTTTAAATAAAAAACATTCGTTGATACGATACGTTACTCGTGTGAAAAATAACATCATCCAAAATACGTGTTTTTTCAGGAGTATTGTGATGAATACGTGCCCTGAGTAGATCGTTCGGAATACATTGTCCAGAATTTTCTGCCGCATCCGTGGAAATGAGAAATAAAAAAAGCAAGGTCCCTGACCTTGCCTTGTTAACGAGGAAGAGTCGTCCGATTGTTCACCCAGCGAATTTCCAGTTCATCTCCCGGCGAAAGGACTTCGTGAAAGGTTGCCGGAGTACCGTTAATCATGAGCTGATAAGTGCCGCTCATTGCAGAAGGTGGGTGATAGGAAACAAATTTGAAAACGTCCTGAAAAATAAACGGTTGTGGCATTTGCCGTTCTACGATTAAAATATCCCCATTGAAAATTTGATCTGTTTCTTGTAATGCTTTGCCTCCGCGATAGATTTGCAGTAACGGTTTTGTTAATGTGACGGGTTCACCGTTGAAAGTAACGGGACAGGTGGCATACAGATTCCAGCCTTGATTTCTGGCTAAATCGGCTACGGTAGGAATCGTTCGACTTTTGATTTCTAGCATATCTCCAGAAAAAACAGCTGCATTCAGGTCGATTTCTTCGTTATTGCGGCTGATTTTACCTGAAAATTCCGGAACGGTGATTTTTTGGTCATTGATCGTAATAGTGAAGGGCTGGAAATCTTCCAGCGGTGCCAGGTTCAAGGTCACCAAAATATCTTTTACAGTATGTACAGAAGTCCATTCGATTTTATCCCGATCTCGAACGATATAATCCCCATCCACTTGTTTGCCATTGACAAAAAATGTTGGATTAATCACATAGTGTTGCTCATTAATCGTTACTTGAATGGATCGAGGCGCATCAAGCAATTCATATAAAGTGAGCGTGGCTTCTTTTCCGTCATTACCTTTTTTTACGGTAATTTTATCACCATCGTGTATCAAATCATCGAATGATGCCGGTTCGCCGTTTTTCATTAATACGGGGGGAGTGCCAAAACTCCCTGGAATAGTAACTGTTTTTCCATTCACCGTGATAATCTTTGCCAATCCCGGTTTGCCATATAATTTGTTCATCTGGATTCCCGCTGTGAGCAGACTATCACCAACGGTGGCCGGTTTTACTTCGAAATGTCTAACGGGAATATCGTTCACATATACGGTTTTATAATGAAGTGGGTTTTTACTGGCGCTCAGTCCAATGCTGACCGGTGTGATAAGATCAGGACTTGCTTCAATATCATCTATAAAAGATAAATTGGGAATGGAACGGGTGGATTGGACCGCAACCCGATTGGCCGGTAATTTCAGTTCCTGGGCCAGCGCATCTGCCAAACCCGGGCTTAAACTTCCGCCGCCGATTAACATCACCGCTTGTGGTGTTTTCAAGGAATTAATTCGCATAATTTCTTGAGCGATTTGCCGGGCTAATTTTTCCACAGCTGGTTTTATATTTTGTACCAGGTCATCTCTTGCTACTTCCTGTTGAAAGCCTAAAATATCCGTGAAGGTGACCGTATCGTTTACGGTTGCTTCTCTTTTAATCCGTTCTGCTACGGGGAAATCGAGTATATATTGATCGCTCACTGCTTCCGTAATTTCATCTCCGGCTACCGGTACCATTCCGTAATTAATAACCGTTCCTTTTGATGTGACTGCAATATCCGATGTTCCTGCGCCGATATCGACTAAAGCGATATTTAACCGCCGCATCGTATCCGGAATTAGCAGCTCGATAGCGGCAATCGGTTCCAGTGTCAGACCGGCAATTTCTAATCCGCTTTGTCTAATTGCCGTATCGAGTGAATCGATGACGATTTTCGGTAAAAAGGTGGCAATAATTTCTACTGAAAATTCAGTACCTCTCTGATCAAGGGGATTTCCTATGATGTCACCGTCCAAATAATAGTAGAGCACGGAGTAACCGACACAAAAATAATCCGTTTCCAATCCCTTATTTTCTTGAACGACGGTCTTTTGCGCCTTTTGTACCGCTATCAGCTCCAGATGCGTGATATCTTTTGTTTCAATCTGTTTACCGTGAAGGGCAATAGTTTCTTTTGCCTGGACCGTTTTCAATGATCTTCCGGCAGCAGCAACATAAACCCGATTCAGTGGTCCGTATAAAGACTCCATCTCTTCTTTTACTTTGGATATCAACTTGGATACGGCAGCGATATCATGAATCTGTCCGTCAATCATCGCCCGATTACTATGTTCCCGGGATATGATTTTTTCAACAATAATCCTGTCTTCCTTCTTCTTTAACATGACGCCTACAATGGAACGGGTACCGATATCCAAAGCAAATAGCAAATTTTCATTATTCATCATTACACCTGCTTTCAAACATGTCGCAAATATTGAAAAACCGATGTATACTAGTGACATTGCCTGATAAATCTTTTATAATAACTATATAAAAAGATTCTTGTTTCCTTCATTCGATTTGAAGATATCATATTTTTTGGGCAATATAAAGATATACTGTGGTGTTATTTCCTTTTGCAGCAAAATTTTATCATGGGAAATGAGCGATTTTAAACGAACTTGATTTATTAAAGTTTCCCTTTTGTTCGCAGAGCAAAAGGGATTTTTTGAAATTCAGTAATCTTGACCTTAGGGTTTGTTTTTTTATCCTGCGTAAAAAATAATGAATGAAATGAAACTATAATGAAAAAGGAGATGTCGGAAAAGTGAATAATGTTACAATCTATGATGTTGCAAGGGAAGCCAATGTTTCTATGGCGACGGTTTCCCGGGTTGTCAATGGGAACCCAAATGTAAAACCGGCAACACGGAAAAAAGTACAGGAAGTAATTGATCGCCTCGGTTACCGTCCGAATGCTGTTGCAAGAGGACTTGCCAGCAAGAAAACAACGACGGTCGGTGTGATTATCCCTGATATTTCCAACACGTATTTTGCCGAATTAGCACGCGGTATTGAAGATATCGCCACGATGTATAAATACAACATCCTTTTATCCAACTCGGATCAGAACAAAGAGAAGGAATTTCATTTATTAAACACGATGTTGGGCAAGCAAGTCGATGGAATTGTGTTTATGAGCGGCAATATTACGGAAGAACATGTTAAAGAATTTGAAAAATCGCAAGTTCCTATCGTTCTTGCCGGTTCGATCGAAAAATCTGGTAAAATTCCTTCCGTCAATATTGACTATGAAAAAGCTAGTTATGAAACGACGAAGTTTTTCATCGATAAAGGACATAAACATATCGCTTTTGTCACCGGTCCATTACAAGAACCGATCAACTCCGTGAAGAAATTAGCCGGGTATAAAAGAGCGTTAGAGGAAGCTGGTATTGCCTTTAACGAAGAATATGTTGTGGAAGGCGACTATACTTATGAATCTGGAATCGAATGTGTGGAAAAACTTTTAGAGTTAGAAGAAAAACCGACGGCGATTACTGTAGGAACGGACGAAATGGCTCTTGGTGTTGTCCATGGACTGCAAGATAATGGCTACAATATTCCGAATGATGTCGAGATTATTTCTACCGATAATACGAGACTATCGTTAATGGTCCGCCCGCAGTTAACTTCCATCGTTCAACCCCTTTATGATATCGGTGCCGTGGCCATGCGTTTATTAACGAAATTTATGAATAATGAAGAAGTTACCGATCGAGTTGTCATTTTACCGCACAGAATGGAAATTCGGAACTCAACAAAATAAGTAACGTTCCGATATAAAGGGAGAGAAAAATATTTTCCTTATATAGTGCGGGAGAGGTAACATGAAAAAAAATACAACAGATATACTAACAACAATTGGACTATTCGGTGGATTCCTTGCCTTCGCCTACGGTGTAATTAGTGGACAGGGAATTCAAGGGTTTCTACAATTTATTGATATTCGGTCTGTTTTTATCACAATCGGTGGTACGTTTGCGGTTTTATTGATTAGCGTTCCTGCAAAAACTATGAAAAAGTTTTTTTCTGTTTTGAAACAGGCTTTTAATCAAACAGAGGAAGATGTAACAGAACTAATCCAGTTATTCGTGCGCTTATCGGATAAAGCGCGGCGAGAAGGCTTGCTTTCACTAGAAGCCGAAGTGGAACAAATCGATGATCCTTTTATTCAAAGGGGAATTTTATTAGCAGTCGATGGTGTGGAGACCGATGTCATCGTCGATATCTTATCTGCCGACATTGCTGCCATGGAGGAACGCCATCGCACCAATCGCTCCATTTTTGAACGGGCAGGACAATTTGCGCCCGCCTGGGGAATGATCGGAACGCTAATCGGTTTAATTTTAATGCTGAACGAACTGCATGATGTAGAAACCCTCGGTCCTAAAATGGCCACCGCATTAATTACCACATTGTATGGTTCTTTAATTGCCAACTGGATTTGTTTACCAACAGCTGCCAAATTAGAAGAAAAAACGGAACAGGAAGTGTTTCTAAAACAAATTAAAATTGAAGGAATCATCGGTGTTCAAACCGGACAAAATCCGAAGCTATTGGAGGAAAAATTAACGGTCTTCTTATCGGATAAGGAAAAGGTAGACTATGAGAATCGTAATGTAGAAGAGGAGGTTTAAGGAAATGATGAAATATCGCAAATCCAGACCTCCTCGAAATAGTGGCGGTTCCGGTGATTGGATTACTACCTATGCCGATATGATTACGAATATTCTCGTTTTTTTCGTGCTGATATTTGCCGCATCAACTGTTGATGTACACAAGTTTCAAGCAATTCTACATTCCTTTCAAAATCGGAATATATTTGAGTTTTATCCATCTGTCATTCCTTTTGACGAAGGCCCGGGAAATTCAGGGGCTGTCGACGGAACGATGGATGAGGGTACCCCTGATAAAGGGAGTTTAGACTATTTGTATGAAGAAGTGAATCAATATCTTCAGCAGCTCGGTCTAGAAGATATTGTCGCTACAACACGAACTGAAGAAGGAGTTATTTTAGTCCTGCCGGAACAAATTTTATTTAATACGGCAGAGGCTATCGTTTTGGATGAAGCGAAACCGGTACTCAACCGGGTCGGGCAGCTCTTAAAAGATATGCCGAATATGGTCCGGGTCGAAGGGCATTCGGACAGCCGCCCCATTCGTAACGAAGTGTATCCTTCAAACTGGGAACTGTCGGCCGCCCGGGCAGGTAGTGTGATTCGTTACTTTATCGATACACATGATCTGGATCCGGATCGTTTTATGGCAGTTGGCTTCGGGGAAACCCGTCCGGTAGCACCGAATGACGGTCCGGAAAACTGGGCGAAAAACCGCCGCGTCGAAATCGTCATTTTGGAACAAGATCCGGAACAAAACAACGGTGATTCTATAGAAGGATAGAAACAGTCCTTCAAATAATCTTTAAAATTGATAAGTAAAGCGCATTGAATAATAGAACCGTATGTTTGCACAATGACTAGTGTGATATTATGTTTGGTTTAGAGGAAAATAAGTAAATAGAAAGGCAGTGAAAGTCCAATTCCATAGTGAATTGGACTTTTTCTATTTATTTAATATTGTATTAATACAAAAAATATCATATAATCAGCGACAAATCTAAGGTTTCTT
>CALGAD010000095.1 GCA_937951955.1 uncultured Bacillaceae bacterium | reverse complement strand
CGGCTAGCGATCTTGTATCGACTTCAATTTGAAAATCTCCAGTAGAATCGGCAGTAGCCTGTAATTTCATTTCGAAGTTGTTACTATCTTTTAAAATCATATAAACCATTGCATCCGGTTCTGCCGTACCACTGAGTACGTAGCGATGGACATTTTCACTTGTGATTTGCTCCAGATTATTAAATACCGATTTTGCGATGGTGGTATCTTTTACTATACTTTCAATCGTTTCCGTACTTATATTTCCAGCCTCATCTGTGGCGGTAACCGTAACCTGAATCAGCCCATCCTGCAAATGAGCTAGGGACATCGTTTCTGAAAAATTTCCGCTCGTATCTGCCTTTAAAGCTTTTACAATTTTTTCACCACTTTCATCAGTGATCGTAAGCTGGACAGTCGCATTTGGTTCTGTTTTTCCAGATATTAAATAATGGTTTTGATTTGCTGCATTGATTCTCTCGAACGGATTGAATTGTGGTGCAGCAGGAGCGGTTGTATCTTGTTCAGCAATTTGTTCTTGTGTTCCGGGGATTTGCAACTTTTGACCGACATAAATCGTGTTCGATTGTAATTGATTGGTCTGTTTGATTGCATCAATCGTCGTATTGTAACGCCGGGCAATTTTATACAGGGTATCACCACTTACAACGGTGTAAGTTTTCGTTTGTTCTGCATCTTGACCTGGACTTTGTTCAGGTTGCACTTCCGTTTCTGTGGGTACATTTATTGACCCGGTAGCGCTCCCCGGTATTTTTAATTTCTGACCGACATAAATCGTATCGGACGTTAAATTGTTTAGTTCTTTAATTTTCGCAACGGTCGTGTTAAAGCGTTTGGCAATCAGGGAAAGTGCATCACCACTTGTCACAATATAAGTGGATGTTGCCGTTATATCTTCTTTTTGTTCCGTTGGTTCAGTCGTGGTTGGTGCTGCTTTTTCAGATACTTTTAAAACTTGTCCGACATAAATGATATCGGAAGTTAGATGATTTAACCTTTTGATTGCGTTAACTGTTGTATTAAATTTTTTCGCAATCACAGATAACGAATCCCCGGAGACAACGGTATACGTCGTAACGGCAGAAGAATCATCGACGATATCCGCTGTGGGCTTGGTATCGACATTGGTAGTTGATGAGGGAATTTTAATGGTTTGGCCAGCGATGATTAATGTGGACGGTAAATTGTTCGTGAACATGATCGCATCAACGGTTGTTCCGTATTTTTTGGCAATTACCGATAAACTATCACCAGGCTTAACCACGTATTCTACCTGGTGTGGTGTGTTATAAGCATACGTGGCAGCTTTTGCTTTCATATCAAAAAGGGTCGGATTTAAAGCGATTGTGGCAACAATCATGCTACCGACCATTACTTTCGCCGAACGAATATTCATATTTGGAAACTTACTTTTTATAAAGGACTGAATTTGTTGCTTAAGCTCGCGAGCATGTTCGGGAATTTTCCCTAGCTCTCCACCGAACTCTTCTAAGGAAGGGTCTAAATATACGACAACGGTGTAACCATCTTTTTCTGGCACAATTTTGAAGTGGTTGATTTGCATGCTGTACACCTCTATATCCGTCTTTTTCTTAGTATTACTTGGATAACCATTTTCATACGATTGCGGTAGGAATATGTAATCGGGAAAGTTTTACGAAGGGAAATCATAAAAATTAAGCTAAAAAAGAATTCGATGAATTCAATAAAAAAAGGCGGTTTGTCTAGTAGTTTTGACAAAGACGCCAGAAGATAAGGGGATTGTGAAACAACGATTTGATTAGTTGTTTGTTGAAAAAGATAAGATGGAATTTTTTATACTATTTTTATGCTGGACTTAATTTTTTCGTTTCAGCCGGCACCAATTTCTTACTGCCAACGAGATACAGAATTAAGATCACAATCATGATCACTGCAGAATAACTATATGTCCTGCCGAAGCCCACTTGTTTGGCTAAAAAGCCAAGTCCTATGGAGCCAATGGCAAGCCCGAGATCAATAAAAATCAAGAGCATTGAATTGGCTGTTGCCTTTTTCTCCGGTGGAACAAGGGTTAATGCCCATGCCTGGGCAATCGGATGGATAATTGCAAACGCTACGCCTAATAATACTCCAGCAATGAGAACCATCATCATTCTCGTTGCTAAACCTAAAAGCAGCAATCCACCTGCTCCGGCAATGGCGGCAGGGATGATTAAGATTCGATGACCAAAACGGTCGAAGATTTTACCGGAAAATAGCCGGATGATAACCATCGCAATTCCTTGAGCGATGAAAAACTGGGAAATCCGTCCGCCGACCTCTATCTCCTTACCAAAAGCCCCCATGAAATTGACCGTACCGGCAATGGTAATATAATTGAGCGAAACTAAAATACAAGGGAGAAGTACCCGCTTATCGAACATGTACTTGTAAAAAGGTTCATGTCCGGTTGATTTAGACTTTTCTCCTTCTTTGTTCTCCTTCGTTTTTGTGAACAAACTACAAATAAATGAAAAAGCCATCAGTCCAAGGGTGATAAG
>CALGAD010000094.1 GCA_937951955.1 uncultured Bacillaceae bacterium | reverse complement strand
ACGAATTAATATGTCATTATTTTTGGTTTTTCCTTCTGTAAATATTTTCGTGGTCTACCTAGATAGATTGTTTCTGTATACTGGGCATGATTCAAGTTGATTTGTAAATAGATACCCGTATCGACGAGCCATGGGAAATATTTATAAATTGAGGAATCTCCATTGATCATTGCGGACAAATGCTGCTCTAGCTTGTTTAAATACGGAGAGATTAAGTCATGGAAATTTGATTTGACTTCTGGGGAATTCGTCATGTTGATAGAAATGATTAAGATATACTGTCCCATTTTGTAGCGCCATTCACCAGATAAAGTGATTGGTTTTTTGTTTTCAACGGCGTTATGCTTATTTTTAAATATAAATAAATGATACTCATCATTTTTCTCTATATACGTTAACAAATATTTTCGCTGATCTAATGGTCTGTATTTCGTTGCTGGTGGCACAATTGTTATTTGTAATCTGGGGTAAGCATTGGAACATAGCATGGCACAATCCCCTTTCGTCCGGAAAATCCTCTTTTTATAGACTATGTCTTATGCCCATTTTTGACACATGTGGAAGAAATTTGAGGATGGCCATTAGTTCCTGGAAATAATTAAACGACCAAATATTTTTCAGCTTCACTTTCACTTATTTCCTCAACAATGCAAATTTCACTAATTAAATATTTTTGTGCTTTTGTCAGCAACTGTTTTTCACTGGCATTGAGCGTTTTTTCTTTACTTCTTAATGCCAGATCATAATATGCTTCAACGGTTTCTATAAGTTCACCTGTTTTCAACTTATTAATATTAATTTTATAACGATCTTTCCAGGGAAGTTCCAGACACTCTTTATTGGTACGTGCATTTTTTATTGCGTTTTTTAAAGTTGTCCGGTCTACAACGTGACGCAAACCGATTTTTTCTGCATTCTTTTTCGGAACCATGATATTCATATTCATGTTCGGTATTGAAATGATGTAGTATTCTTGTTCTTTACCAAGAACCTCCTTCGTTTCAATATCCTTAATGATTCCAGCACCGTGATTCGGATAAAAGACCTTATCACCTATTTTAAACAATGCATTCACATCCTTTACAGTCTTGTATCCATTGTACCATAACGCCAAAAAATTGTCAAAATCATATAATATAACATGAATATTATCATTAGTCAACAGAAAACCAATAAAATTTTTCTTGCTTTTTATAATGGTTTAGTATGATGATTTTACTGATTGATTAAGATAACAAAAAATCCTCTTGAAAAGGAGGTTATCAAGAATTTTTTATTGGTCGGGCTCGAACGAGATAAATGATATTTTGCCAGTAGCGATCGCTGCGGATCGTTTGTAGTGCCGATGCTTCTAATATTTGATAAATATCGCGATTACAGTGGCAACCGGAAACTTGTACAAAAAGTGGGTCAATCATCTTTTGCATCACGGATAGGAAACGATTCGAACTTAATCCGTGTTCCAATAATAAGATTTTTCCATTGGGTTTGCACCAACGGCTGAATTTATTTAATGTTGCAACGGGATTTGTATAGCTGCAAAGGGTTAACGTAGAAACGATGAAGTCAAAGGAATTCGCTGCAAATTCAACGGCTTCTACATTTCCTTCGATAAAGTTGGCTCTGATTTGATAATTGGAAGCCGTTTCTTTGGCTAATTCAATCATTTTCGGACTGAAATCAAGGCCCGTTACTCGTACGTTCTCTTTTTCATAATAAGGAAAGTTTGCCCCTGCTCCTCCCCCTACTTCTAATACGTTGCCGTAAGCTTCAGAGATGAGTTCTTTTCTCCACATTGCCATGGTACGATCTTCTACCTTTTTTTGATACATCTTAGCCTGCTTATCAAACTTTTTAATTAATCGCTCTTCTCTCATATCCCACCCCGAATGTTTAATCAAGATCCTTTTATTGCATTCAGTTTAACATAATAATTACTTAATGATCTTCATTTTAAGGGTTAGGACGAAAAAAGGGGCTGTCCAAAAAGTAAAATCATTTCAAGTTGAACTAAACCAGAATGTTGATATATCAAGGTTCTTGAACAAACAAAAGGGGCATCCAAAAGTCGAAAATACGACTTATTGGACAGCCCCTTTTAAGCAATTAATCGGCTTTATCATTTTCATCTTGATTTTCAAGTTTTTCTGGCGCGGTAATTCGTATGGATATTTCCTTTGTTTCTCCTGCTTCTTTCTCATCTATAATAAAAGATCCATTTGAATAACGATCGGTTAAGCGAATTTCATTGACGGCTATAGTTTGCGAATGATCTTTTTCGGTTATTAATTGAACTTGATCGGTCATTTTTGCTATCACTACTCCAATGACGCGATGGGGATTCGTTTTAAGTTCCCGGTGCATGATCATTCCTCTTGTCGCGCGACTTTGGATGTCAAATTCATCCATGGACATTCGCTTGATTGCTCCTCGTTGCGTGGCTAAAACTATATATTCTTTTTCCTCATCTTCGATTAATTGTCCAGCCGTGACAAAATCTCCATCTTTCAAACGAATTCCGATTACCCCGGCAGTGCGAATGCCGATCGGACTCACTTCTTCTTCAACAATGCGCAATCCATAACCGAGATACGTGGACAGGAAGATTTGTTTCGTTCCGTCAGTCAAGTGGACATCGATCACTTCGTCGTCATCTTTCAGTTTAATAGCGATTAGTGGTCTTGTATAGCGCTGGGCTTTGTATAGGGATAGTTCAGATTTTTTCACCATACCGTTTTTCGTGATAAATAACAAGTATTTTTCTTCATCAAAATTGTTAATCGGTATCGACTTGATGATCTTTTCATCGCTTTCGAGAGTATAGATTCCCGAGATATGCTGACCGAGATCTTTCCAGCGCAGTTCTTTTAGTTGATGAACCGGACAATATAGATAGTTTCCTTTATTGGTGAACAATAAAAGTACGTCCATTGTATTTATTTCGTAACAGCCGATGAGTTCATCGGTATCTTTTTTACCAAAATCCTCCCAATTGGATGCTGCATAAGAACGAATGCTCGTTCTTTTTATATATCCTTCTTTAGTAATCGAAACGATCACATCTTCACTCGGTATAATCGCATCCATTTCAATTTTTAGTTCTTCGACTTCTGCTTCTAATCCCGTGCGCCGTTCATCCGCGTATTTCTTCTTGATCTCGCGCAGTTCTTTAATGATGACTTGCAATAATTTTTTCTCATCGTGAAGGATGCCGGTCCATTCCGCAATATTTTTTTCGAGTTCTTCGGCTTCTTTTTTTAATTGGGTGATATCTGTATTGGTCAAGCGATAAAGCTGTAACGATACGATGGCCTCGGCCTGTTCTTCAGTGAATTGGAAGGATTTTTGTAAATTGTTTTTTGCATCCCGTTTATCTTTTGAAGCCCGGATTGTCGCGATCACTTCATCGAGAATAGACAGAGCGCGCATTAACCCTTCGACGATATGTTGCCGCTCCTTAGCCTTTTTGAGATCGTATTTTGTCCTGCGAGTCACGACATCTTTCTGGTGTGCAATATAAGCATCTAGTAAATCGGCAAGACTCATTAGTTTCGGACGCTGATTGTGAATCGCGACCATGTTGAAATTGTAATTGATTTGTAATTCCGTATTTTTATACAGGTAATTTAAGATACTTGTACTATTTGCATCTTTCTTTAATTCAATCACGATGCGTAAGCCCGTACGGTCCGTTTCATCGCGCACTTCAGAAATCCCTTCAACTTTACGATCCAGGCGAATTTCATCGATTTTTTTCACTACTTGCGCTTTATTCACTTCGTACGGGATTTCGGTAATAACAATTTGTTCGCGACCGCCGCGGAGACGTTCAATTTCTGCCTTAGCACGAACGACAATCTTTCCTCTACCGGTTTTATATGCTTTCCGAACCCCTTCTTTCCCCTGGATAATACCACCGGTCGGAAAATCAGGAGCTTTAATGAATTTCATCAAATCATCAATTGTTGAATTCGGATGCTGCATCCGGTAGATCACTCCATCAATGACTTCCCCTAAATTATGCGGTGGAATATCCGTTGCATAACCAGCGGAAATCCCTGTCGACCCGTTAACGAGTAAATTCGGGAATCGGGACGGTAAAACGGTCGGTTCTTCCAGGGAATCGTCAAAGTTCGGCACATAATCGACCGTGTTTTTATCAATATCCCGTAATAATTCCGTGGCTATAGGCGAAAGTCGGGCTTCTGTATACCGCATCGCAGCAGGAGGATCGCCGTCAATACTTCCGTTATTCCCGTGCATTTCTATCAATTCATTGCGAACTTTCCAATCCTGGCTTAAGCGTACCATCGCTTCATAGACGGATGAATCCCCGTGAGGATGGTAATTACCGATCACATTCCCCACGGTTTTCGCGGATTTCCGGAACGGTTTATCTGCCGTATTTCCATCCCGGTACATCGCATATAAAATTCTACGCTGTACAGGTTTTAATCCGTCCCGTGCATCCGGTAATGCCCGGTCTTGAATAATATATTTACTATAGCGACCGAATCGATCGCCCATAACTTCTTCTAGAGGTAATTCTTGTAAACTTTCCCGCATACTAACCATTATTGCTCCTCCCTACTTGCCGACAGTATATTCGCATTATCGAGTAGACTGCCGCCTTCTTCCATTGTGAAATCAACATTGGCTTCGATCCACTTTCTACGTGGCTCGACTTTGTCGCCCATTAATGTCGTTACCCGGCGTTCAGCCCGGGCATAATCATCGATACGGATGCGGATTAACGTTCTCGTTTCTGGATTCATCGTTGTTTCCCAGAGCTGATCAGCATTCATTTCCCCCAAACCTTTATATCGCTGAACGACGTATCCTTTGCCAAATTCTTTCGTGATTTGTTTTAATTCTTCGTCTGTCCAGGCATAGGCGATTTTCTCTTTTTTTCCGCTTCCTTTACTGATTTTATACAATGGTGGCAGGGCAATGTAGACTTTTCCTGCTTCGATTAGAGGGCGCATATAACGGTAGAAAAATGTAAGCAATAATACCTGGATATGGGCGCCGTCAGTATCAGCATCAGTCATGATGATGACTTTATCATAATTACACTCTTCAATTCGGAAATCCGCACCAACTCCGGCACCAATCGTGTGGATAATTGTATTGATCTCTTCATTTTTCATGATATCTTCCAATCTTGCCTTCTCCGTATTGATTACTTTACCACGGAGCGGCAAAATCGCTTGAAAGCGCCGGTCCCTTCCTTGTTTGGCTGATCCACCAGCAGAATCCCCTTCGACAAGGAATAGTTCATTTTTCTTTGGATTTTTTGATTGGGCTGGAGTTAATTTACCAGACAATAACGTTTCTTTTCTTTTTCGTTTCTTACCGGTTCGCGCCTCTTCCCGTGCTTTTCGGGCAGCCTCCCGGGCTTCGTGGGCTTTGATCGCTTTTCGCACGAGCATATTGCTGATATCTTGATTTTCTTGTAAATAATACGTTAAATGCTCGGAAACGACGGATTCAACAGCAGAACGGGCTTCGACGGTACCGAGTTTTCCTTTCGTCTGTCCTTCAAATTGGAGCAAGTTTTCCGGAATGCGGACGGAAACGATCGCCGACATCCCTTCCCGAATATCCGAACCTTCGAGGTTTTTATCTTTTTCCTTTAAAAGACCAACTTTTCTCGCGTATTCATTGAAAACCCGGGTGAAGGATGATTTAGCTCCCGCTTCATGGGTTCCCCCATCATTTGTACGGACATTATTAACAAAAGATAGGAACGTTTCGGAATAGCCATCATTAAACTGGAAAGCAAAGTCCACTTCAATCTCGTTATGGGTCCCATGAAAACTTACTACCGGATGAAGGGTATCTTTCCCCTCGTTTAAATAATCGATGAACGCTTTAATGCCGTTTTCGTATTGATAGACATTGTGTAAATCATGACGCTCATCAATCACTTCAATTTTTAATCCTTGAATGAGAAAAGCTGATTCCTGCAATCTTTCACAAATCACTTCATAGTTAAATTCAATTGAAGGAAAAATTGTGCGATCGGGCTTGAAATGGACAGTCGTTCCCGTTTCTCTCGTTTTTCCAATCTTTTCTAGTGTCGTCACCGGCTGTCCGCCATTTTCAAAACGCTGTTTAAAAACGAAACCGTCCCGTTTTATCGTAACTTCGAGATATTCTGATAAAGCGTTCACAACTGCAGCACCAACACCGTGCAATCCTCCGGCAGTCTTATAACCACCTTGACCGAATTTCCCACCGGCATGGAGGACGGTGAAAATCACTTCCGGTGTTGGTTTGCCGATTTTATGCATCCCTGTTGGCATTCCGCGACCGAAATCGGTTACGGTGATGCTATTGTCTTTATGTATTTTAACGATAATATGATTCCCATAACCAGCCAGGGCTTCATCGACGGCATTATCAACTATTTCATAAACGAGATGATGCACGCCACGTAAATCGGTCGTACCGATATACATCCCCGGTCTTTTTCTAACGGCTTCTAAACCTTCTAAAATTTGAATCGAGTCTTCATTATAATTCATCGGTTGATTTACAGACACAACCATTCCCCTTTCAACTAACGTATACCAATCTTTTCTATGTATTTGGGAGCCCATGGTACCGATCGTACAAGTGCTAAATCAGTGTGGCAATTTTTCCTATTCTATTATATCAATAGAAAAAAGCAGCACGAACGGGTTTTGTGAAACAATTATAGAACGACTGTTCGGGTTCTGTCAATTTTGCTATAGAACGGCATGAATTTCATTATACCAAAGTTCATCCAGTTGTTTGCACATCTTTTATGACTGAAGAGTAACTCCTTTACAAGAAATAAAGGAAGGAGACATGTAGCATGTCGTCCTTCCTTGTTATCGGTTAGTTCGATTTTGACCTTTAGTTTTTACCGATTGTCAAAGCATGCATTACTTTAATGCACCGATCCATAATCACGGTGACATTGTGTTTCTTTAAAAATTCATAAGCTTTTTCGTTCACGATACCCTGCTGTGCCCAGAAGACATCGGCATCAATTTCTACAAATTCTCTGGCGATTTCCGGTAAGTATTCGCTGCGGCGGAAGATGTTCACAATGTCGACATGACCTTCAATATCTTTTAAGGAATCGACCGCTTTTTCACCGAGAACTTCATCGACATTCGGATTTACCGGGATGATTTCATATCCCGCTTCCTGCATCGCTTTTGTAACTTGATAGGATGTACGTTCTGGATTATCGCTCAATCCAACCACAGCAATCCGTTTCGCCTTTTTTAAAATTTCACCTATTTCTTGTAAAGATGGATTTTCCATACATATCTCCTACCTTTCATTAATATAAATTCGCACTAAAATTCTTTTTTCCTGCATATAGTTGATTATAACGATTTTAAAAAAGGTTTAAAATTTTTCAAAAACGTTCTATAATGTTTTATAACCAGCAACATTCGTGTATAATTTTTAATGATTTAATGGATAGCCTTTCCATTTCACTTCAGTTTTAAGATTATTAAATTGCTATCACTTTTTCAAGGAGTATGTATATGGATATTGCAATCATTTTATTTTTAGCTTATATTTTCGGCTCTATACCTTCCGGATTAATTATCGGTAAGCTTTTTTATAAAACGGATATTCGTGAGCATGGCAGCGGCAATCTAGGTGGTACAAATGCTTTCCGCGTTCTTGGGGCAAAAGCTGGTATTACGGTCATTCTAATGGATATTTTAAAAGGAACTTTAGCCGCCAGTCTCCCACAATTATATACGATGTGGATCGGTCCGTTAAGTTTTGACATCCATCCACTAATCGTGGGGCTTGTTGCGGCGATTGGCCATATGTATCCGATTTTTGCCGGTTTACGGGGTGGAAAAGCGGTGGCAACGTCAGCCGGCGTTGTGTTGTATTATGATCCGTTCTTGTTCACGTTTCTTATTCTCGTTTTTGCTATAACTTTATTGCTTTCACAGTACGTTTCTTTATCATCCATGGTCGCCTCAATTGCAGCAGTCATTTATTCGATTGTTAAACTTGATCCCTTTTTAATTGTTATGGTAGGAACATTTGCGATATTTATTGTTTACCGCCATCGGGCGAATATCAAGCGAATCTTGAACAAGGAAGAACCGAAAGTAAAGCTATTTAGAAAGGCTAAGTGAAGTCATTTCACTTAGCCTTTCTCATTGAAACTATGAGTTACCGCTGACCTCTACCGCATCTTCCCAGTAATACTCGGCAAAGATCTCGGCCAGGATATCGACCGTGCGATACATTTCATCCAATGTGTTTTCCGGTCCACCGATTTCGATGATGATGGAATTCGGGGATAAATCTTGATTGTAGATACCATTATTTCTACCATCCCTTGCTTTTCGGACAATTCCCCGGGTCAGGTTCGGATATTTTTCTTTGATACGATTATTGAGTTCGATGGCAAATTGCTCATTTTGTTCGTAATTCGGTTGGCTTTTACCGAGGACAAAAAATAGTTTAGCGTAAGTTTCGCCGTTGATCGTTGTAGTGGTTGTTTCTCTCCTGGCGCTGTCCCGATGAATGTCGATAAAATACATGAGATCTTTATTCGTGACCATCGCTTCCTGGACAACTTCCCGGGAGATGTTATAGGAATGGCCATATTTCAAATTCCGTTCTCCTAATATTGCAGCAATATCAGTCGTATCTACCTGGGCGCCGATTCCTTTTTCTATTAATTTTTCGCCGAACCGTTGACCGACTAGAGTTATATTGATATCTTTATGTTGTGCAGTTGTGGCACTGTTTGTATCTTTTAAATGAGGAATGAACGACTCCCGGTTATGGGAATGATAAATAAAAACGGTGTTTTTTTCTGGCTGAGGAATATTCTTGGGGACAGAATCATCAATATGTTCCAGACTTTCCTCAAGGACTTCCCGATCTTTTAATAGTTCTTCCATCGGTGGAGCGGATTCAAAGGGTAAATTTGTAAAATCCGTTCCTTCACCGGCAACTATGATTTCCGAGGAATGGATATAAAGTCCGGGAATTTCATCAAAAATCAAACTGCGTACATCTTTTATATTGATATTCGTGACGAATCGTATTGCCGCTGTGAATAGTGGCTCTTCTTCCAGCTCGAGGTTTTTTCTGAAATAATGATTTTCCGAACTAATCATTTGTAAAAATAGCTCAGAGGAAAACTTATTTCTACTTTCCGCTTCGATGAACGAGGAAAAAAATAGGTTTGATTGGCTCGTTACAACGGTTGTTATGATGGCTATTAGTGAAAAAAGGAAAAAGATTTGTTTTGCGATGAGTTTCATGATTATCACCTATTAGTTTGGTTTACTAATAGGTATGATAGAAATGAGAGATTTAGAAGAATATTTTTTAATTCCCGGAGGTATCTTGACACTATTCATGAAAATCTTTAAAATTAAAATCACTTTGAACTTTTCATAGGGAAAGTATTAAGGAGTCTTGATCATGATCGATTTTATGGTAGAAAATTGGCATGATTTTATTTTTTGGTCACTTTATGCCAGTTTTTTTATGTCTATGTTCTTTTCCTTATCTTGCCTTTGGTTTAATCGGGTAAGCTGGACAACAGAATATTACAACATTCATCAGACGATATTTCAACCACCGAAAATGATGGTTGCCAATACCGCTCCAAACATTGTCCCTATGATTGTATGGCTTCCGAAAACAATCCGTCGGAAGGAAAGCATGGGGGAAGATCCAGATAGCCAATATTTCTCTATGTATTAACATTTGCATGAAAAATTTGAGGAGGAATATTGGTGAAAAGAAAACGCACTTTACTCATCGTTACATTATTAATCGCCATCACCTTTTTATCTGGATGTTCTAGTTTTATGAATGAAGGCGAATTTTTCCATGATTATCTCGTGAATCCATTGCGTCAGGTACTGAATGGATTGGCAACCTTTTTTGGAGGCAGTTACGGTATATCGATTATCGTTTTGACCATTCTCGTTCGAAGCGTATTACTTCCATTCTCGTTAAATTCCGCGAAAAAACAACAAGAAATGCGTAAAAAAATGGAAGTCATGAAGCCGGAACTTGATGATATCCAGGCACGGCTCAAACAAGCGAAAACTAAGGAAGAACAGCAAAGAATTCAACAAGAAATGATTCAGTTGTATCAAAAGCATGATTTCAATCCTTTTGCGATGGGTTGTTTACCGTTATTACTACAAATGCCTGTCTGGATGGGACTATACTATGCGATCTATACAACTCCAGAAATGGCCAACAGCTCCTTCCTCTGGTTCAATCTGGGAAGACCTGACTGGATTTTAGCGTTACTCGCCGGAATTACCTACTACCTACAATTTAAAGTGACAACTTCGATGACATTGTCAGCTGCCACTACACCGGAACAACAGCAACAAATGAAAATGATGGGAATCATGTCTCCGGCGATGATTCTAATTGCTTCGTTTTCCACGATGTCAGCTCTTGCCTTGTACTGGTGCATTAGTGGGGTTTTCCTTATGGGACAAACCTATTTAACGAAAAAATTGTACGGTCCTAAAAAAGAAGATCAAGTTCAAACGAGTCAACCAGCGCAGGCGAATAAATCTGGAAAACAGGGAAACCAGGCGAAGAAAAAGAAGAAGAAAAGAAAAAGATAATTTGTAATTAAAAACGCTCAGAGTTGATCTGAGCGTTTTTTAATGAAAGCATTCAATACCCTTATTTGCATGAAAATTCCTTATGATGGAACCATCATTCTCTATGGTTCAGTTCTTTTAAAAAAATGATGTGAGCCTTTTAAATGATATGATCGTTCGAATTAATCATTTTCATTATCATCTTCTACATTTTGCTGACCACCATCACCGATTGTGATTTGTTTTGTGGGCATGACGTGCATTCTCCGTGCGGTTACATGAACTTGAATCATATATGTGCCTTCTTTGGCAAACGTTGTTTCAATTTTGTACGTCCCGTTTTCATGATGTTCATAGTCAATCATTTCACTATTATCTTTATTCCCGTCTTCCCAAATCTCAAAAACGACTTCATCCGCATCTTCTACCGGTTCATCTCCTTGAGTGACCGTTGCTAAAACCGTAATCGATTCACCGACTTTTCCGTGTTCCGGAACTTGTAAATCAACGACAACTGGCTCTAGCGGTTCATCTTGTTGCTCGGGTGTAGCTGTATTTTCTTGTTGACTGCATCCAGCGAGGATAAATATTAGAATCGCAACTCCCAAAAACAGAATTCCCCTGGCGACCGCCTTTTTCCCCGGCATCTCATCCTCCCCTTCTCTATTAAACTTACTAGTAAATTTTAATGAATGCTGTGTTAAAATAATCATAAACGAGTTCCAATAGTTTTCGTCTAATTTGCAATTAGGAGATTTCTACAGATGAAAAGACGATTCCCTAAATTACTGACTTTCATTTTACTATTAATTCTGCCAATTATCTACTTTAATGTACAGCAGTTTGGTAAAGCCGGTCATCCCTGGAGAAACGAGCCATCCGTCAATTCAGAAAAGCCTTCAATCGAAAATATGTCCCGGCGGGCAAGTGGTGAACCGTTTTTCCGGGAATGGCAGGAAACAATCACGATTGCTGGAATTGGGGATATTTTAATACACGATCGCGTGTATCATGATGCAAAAACCGGGGATGGCTATGATTTCCGTCCGATGTTCGAACATTTTAAACCAATACTGACAGAACCCGACATCTTGATTGCTAATCAAGAATCGATTTTAGGCGGGACGGAGATCGGTTTATCGACCTATCCGTCATTTAACAGTCCCCATGAGGTTGGCGATGCATTAATCGATACAGGAGTCGACATCGTCTCCACCGCGAATAATCATACGTTAGACCGTGGTGAAAAAGCCATTCAAAAGGCTATCGAGTATTATGAAAAAGCAGACCTCCCCTATGTTGGTCATTATAAAGATTGGACGGATAAAAAACGCATTCGGGTTATTCACCGAAACGGTATCGATGTCGCTTTTTTAGCCTATACATACGGGACGAACGGAATTCCCGTTCCCGATGGTAAAGAATATTTGGTCAATCTGATTGATCTGGATGAAATCCGTGATGAGGTTTACCGGGCTGAAAAAATTGCTGATGTTATCGTGATGAGTATCCACTGGGGTACCGAGTATGAACGCTTTCCATCGCAGGAGCAGAAGAAGCTGGCGATGGAATTAGCAAATATGGGAGTGGATATCATCTTCGGTCATCATCCTCATGTTTTGCAGCCAATGGAAATGATTGAAACGGATAAAGGAAAAACATTCGTTGTCTATTCTTTAGGCAATTTTCTGACCGGACAGAGTACACCGGATCCTTATAAAGATTTCGGCGGCATGGTATCCATCGATATTACGAAGACAATCAATGAGGAAGGAACGTTCCTGGAGATATCCAATCCGAACTTTTATCCGAGTTATGTATATAGTGAAAACAACAGGAACTACCAGGTCGTTCCTTTACAGGATGCCGAAAACTTTCAGTTGCCGGAGGCCAGGAACAAGTACGATGAATTGATGCAGCATATGTTTCAATGGCTACCCTAGCGTTTATCCTTTCAAAAAGTACAAAAGGGG
>CALGAD010000093.1 GCA_937951955.1 uncultured Bacillaceae bacterium | reverse complement strand
GATTTAGATGATTAATTTATACGGGCGTGTACAATTAAGTACACGTCTTTTTTATTGCGTAACTTGCCGGAGAATGTGAAGTATCTATTATCTTTCGCGGAATTATAGGATATTTTCGCGGATTTTAGCATTTGTTTCGCATATTCTAAAGGATGCTTTCGCGATTAATCTTGTTCTTTTCGCGAATCAGCATTCTTCTTTCGCGATCTATCCTTCCCGTTTCGCGAATGGTGACCTGACTTTCGCGAAAACCCCTTCCCCATTTTCAAAAAAATCCTAGCTCAGTGATTCACTTTTCCTGAAACTAAAAAGACAAGTGGCGAAAATGACTTTTGCACCACTTGTCTTTATGAAAACTTGATTCTATTAGAAGTTGATCATACTGCGTGGATTAATCGCATTGGATTTAGCCGCGTTCCAGCGTCCAAGATGGACTTCAAAATGAAGATGGGGACCTGTCGAACGGCCAGTGTTTCCTGATGCTCCGATATACTGTCCTTTTTTAACCACTTCCCCGGTGCTGACAGCCCGTGAATCGAGGTGAGCGTAGACAGTCTCATAAGCCTTGCCATTAACATTCGGATGGTAAATAAACACAACGTTACCGTAACTCGAAGAATAATAGGAGTTTGTGACCACCCCATCGGCTACTGCATAGACCGGGGTACCAATTGGCGTACCGATATCAATTCCTGCATGCATTCTTCCCCAGCGCCAGCCAAATTCACTCGTGACTGGACCACTCGTCGGGCGAATCATGCCACTATTCGATGGAGCCACATACGATTGGTCGGCATTGGATCCCCCAGCCCCTCCTGAACTGGAGGTTTGAGCTGCCTTTCTCTTTCTTTCTTCCGCTTTTTTCCGTTCTTCTTCGATGCGTTTTTTCTCCAGTTCAATCGCCTTTTTAATTGCAGCTTCTTGATTGGCCAACACTTGTTTTTCTTCTTCTAAACTCATGACATGCTCTTCATGAGCTTCAACTTCTTTTTCTAATTGAGCCAACAACTTTTCTTGTTCTGCTTTTTTACTTTCGAACGTGCTTCTCTGCTGTTCTTGTTGTTTTTTCAACGCCTCAAGTTCTTGTTTCTCATCTTCTAATAACTGTTTCTTTTCTCTTAATTCTTTGTGATCTTTTTTATGTTCATCCAATATATTTTTGTCCGCTTCAATTATGGTCGATACGGCGGTAGCCCGACTGATAAAATCGGTAAAACTATTTGCGCCCAAAAGAACATCTAAATAGCTAATAGCCCCTCCAGTTGCTTGTAACGACCGGGCACGCTCTTTAAGCAGTTTATCCCGTTCCGCAATTCGTTCTTCCAACACTTGAATACTCTCTTGGAGCTCGGCGATTTCGCCATTTTTCTCTTGTATATCGTATTCTGTTTTTTGAATCGCCTGTAAGATCGCTTGAATTTCTTCATCTAGCTTCCTGACTTCAGCTTCAACACCAGATATTTGCCCTTCTAGCTCTTTAATTTTTTCCTCTTTTTCTTGTTTCTCTTTATCTATTTCTCTTCTTTTTTCATTAAGCTCCGATTTTTGTTTTTCTAAATCGGATAGTTTACTTGAAGCAACAACCGGGGAAGCTCCAGGTAAAACACTCAAGCCAAGCACTAAAGTAACGACAATCGCAAATATTCTTTTGGTTCGCATCGTATCCTCCGTATCCTCCCAACACTGCCTTTTCTATGTAATTTGTAAATCTATATTTTTTAATAACATCGCCTCTCCTTTTGATATGTGATGGAAAAAGGAGAGACGATACACTATTAAACTTTCAGGAATCTCCGTACGGACATCATACTACCCCAAACACCAATGACACACCCGAGCAATAACAACAGACCGCAAATCTGGAAGGCAAAGGGATTGAAGTCCAATATCTCTATGAAACTTCCTTCCAATCTTGGTTGTAAGTAGTCGTAAATATTTTTATATGTGATAAAGATAAATGTAATCGGGATAATCGAACCGAGAATACCGAGCCATAGTCCTTCAAGTAATAATGGCCAGCGAATAAACCAGTTGGTCGCTCCGACCAAACGCATAATCTCAATTTCTTGCTTTCTCGCAACAATCGTAATCCGAATCGTATTCGAAATTAGGAAAATGGCTGTCAAAAATAGCCCGGCAATTAAAATCGCACCGAAATTCCGGCCATATTCAATGATCTTGAACAATTTATCAACCTGGGCCTGTCCATAATTGACATCCTGAACATAATCCAATTTTTTAATCGTCTCCGCTACTTTCGAAGTATCTTGTGGATTTTTCGCTTCAACGATATATGCATCATTCAATGGGTTATCCTGTTCATAGAGCTTGAAAATGGACCCTTCTTCACCAAAACTTTGAATTAAAGAATCTAACTCATTTTCCTTCGATGAATATTCCACGGTATCGACTTCAGGAATATTGCGAATGGCTTCACCGAGGTCTTTCTGTTGTTCCTCTGTTGCAGTTGTATCAATCAATACTTTGATGGAAACATCTTCTTCGATGGATGTCGCCACGGCATTGATATTCATGATTAAGACTAAAAACACACCTACGAGCACCAAGGTAACCGTCACGGCACTCAAGGATGCAAAAGTCATCCAACCGTTTCGGAAAATGCTCTTAAAACTTTCCTTCAAATGACGTCCGAACGTTCTAAATTTCATAGCCGTATTCACCTCGTTGCTCGTCCCGGACAATTATTCCGTTTTCTATCGCAATGACACGATGTTTAATCGTATCAACGATTTCCCGGTTATGGGTTGCCATGACGATCGTTGTTCCACTTGCATTAATTCGTTCAAAAATATCCATAATATCCTTTGACGTTTCCGGATCCAGATTACCTGTCGGTTCGTCAGCAATCACAAGGCGCGGGTTGTTCACGATCGACCGGGCAATGGATACCCGCTGCTGTTCACCGCCGGATAATTCAGACGGAAACATTCTTGCTTTATGTTTCAAATGTACTAAATCGAGAACTTCCATTACCTTTTTCTTGATTGTCTTAGGTGACTCTTCAATGACTTCAAGGGCAAAGGCAACATTTTCAAAAACCGTCAATTTCGGCAATAATTTAAAATCCTGAAAGACCACGCCAAGGCTGCGTCGAAAAAGCGGAACCTTCCTGTCTTTCAATTTCGTCAAATCGACGCCATTAACGATAATCGTTCCTTTCGTCGGTTTTTCTTCTCGGTACATCATTTTAATAAACGTTGATTTACCGGCTCCACTTGGTCCGACGACGTAAACAAATTCACCTTGATCAATTTCCACATCTATCCCATTAACGGCGACAACACCATTCGGATATTTCTTATACACGTCTTTCATTATAATCATGAAAAATCACCTATTTAGAAGTTAGTAGTTTAGTAGGTTATCCCTTTCAGACTTTCGTCATATTCTTACATATTTCTTATTATAACATCACAATTTTACAATTAATGCTGAGAAATTTTTACAGTTATATTTCAATGGCAACATTATTAAAAATATTGTAAATATATGCTCAGTCCTGTCGAATAATCTCTAATCTATTATATGAGAAAATAGTACCATTTTAAATAGGTGAAAAGTAGTTTCTAAGCATTTAGAATGAAAGTCGGAGCTCATGAACTTTTTCTGGCAAAAACAAAAACCATGGATATCCCATGGCTTTTCTTGATCACTATTCTATTTTTGTTCCGCTAACCATTCGGCCACTGCCATCGCTTCATCACCTTTTAGAATTCCAGGTGGCATCTGGCCTTTTCCATTTTCGATGATTTCCTTAATTTCTTCGGCAGAATATTTGGCACCAATGTCACTTAAATCCGGTGCATAACCACTTCGCAAATCCTTTCCATGGCAGCTGGCACAGCTTTGGGCAAACAAAGTTTCCCCAGTCGTTGTTACTTCTCCACCTGAGCCACTGGAATCTCCATTTCCTCCACAGGCTGCCAGTATCAATACTAGGAGCAACCCTGAAAGAAACAGTCCCCTTCTCCGTTTCATTCTCTTCACCCCTTTGGGCAAAATTATAACATGACCGTATTTTTTATTCGAGCTTAAACCCTTTGCCTAAAACTTCGGAGGCATCAACAACGATAACGAACGCATCGGGATCAATCTCGGAAACTGCTTGTTTTAACGTGGTGAATTCCGCCGAATCAATGACGACCATTAAAATCGGACGCTTTTCCTTCGTAAAACCACCGTAAGATAAAATTTTTGTTAACCCTCGATCAATCTCTTCTAAAATTGTCTTGCGAATTTTCTCCTCTTCCTTTGTAATGATCAGCACCATTTTCGAGCGATTCCAGCCGATCTGAACGATATCGATCGTTTTACTCGTTATGTATAAACCGATCAAGGCAAATAAGCCTTTTTCAATATTAAAAACAAGAGAGGCAGCAAGTACAATCAAACCATCGATGATCGCCACACACATACCGAGCGATAAATGGGTATATTTCGCCAAAATTTGTGCAGCTAAATCGGTTCCTCCTGTTGAAGCATTGCCGCGGAATACAATTCCAACACCAAGACCAACTCCCATCCCGCCGAAAATAGCTGCTAATAGCGGATTCAGTGTCCACGGATCCCAGTCTTTTGTTAAATAAACGACAAAGGGTAAGAATATCGTTCCGATTAACGTTTTAACGCCGAATTCCCAGCCCAGGATGATAATCCCGGCAAGAAATAACGGGATATTTAACGCCCACTGGACATAAGCCGGTTCCCAGCCGAACAGTCCATATAAAATCGTGCTGATTCCACTTACGCCTCCGGAGGCGATTTCATTGGGGAGCAATAATACATTAAAGGAAATCGCTACGATCGCTGCTCCGACAAACACGTATACATAATTCAATAACCTTCTTCTTTTTATATTGCGTATCCGATTTCGATTCTTTTTCGCCATTCCAATTCTCCTTGCACAAAATCCGAGCTGTCTTTAGCATGGTGAAGAAACAACGGTCAATAAGCGTCACGCTTATCGTATCCAATAAAAAGAGAAGGGAAACTGGAGCAAATTTTTCCAGTTTCCGCCACATGAAAAAAGACTTATCCCTTATCTCAACACTGTCTGGAAAACGTCCAGTCTTTAATGAATTTGCGAACGTAAATAGGCATCGATAAACTCATCGATTTCGCCATCCATCACGGCCTGAACATTACCAGTCTCCACATTCGTCCGGTGATCTTTCACCATGGAGTACGGGTGGAAGACATAGGAACGAATCTGGCTGCCCCAGCCAATCTCTTTCTGTTCGCCACGCAGTTCAGCCAGTTGTTTTTCCTGTTCTTCCAATTGTTTTTGATACAATTTCGCCCGCAACATTTTCATCGCCTGTTCACGGTTTTGAATCTGGGACCGTTGCGCCTGGCTCGAGACGACAATCCCTGTCGGAATATGGGTAATCCGTACAGCCGATGATGTTTTGTTAACGTGCTGACCGCCGGCACCGCTAGCCCGGTACGTGTCCACTCGAATATCTTCCGGGCGAATTTCAATTTCAATATCATCATCGATCTCCGGCATGACTTCACAGGAAGCGAAGGATGTATGCCGTCTTCCGCCGGCATCAAAGGGAGAAATTCGTACTAACCGGTGAATACCTTTTTCCGCTTTTAAATAGCCGTACGCATTATGCCCTTTGATTAACAGGGTGACGCTTTTGATTCCGGCTTCTTCACCGGCTAAGTAATCGAGTGTTTCGACCTGGAAACCTTTGTTTTCCGCCCAGCGGGTGTACATACGGAGTAACATCGAAGCCCAGTCCTGGGATTCCGTTCCCCCAGCACCGGAGTGGATTTCCAGGATAGCATTATTTTTATCGTAAGGACCGTTGAGCAGTAATTGTAATTCGAACTCATTCAATTCACTCTCGAGGTCCGCTAATTGATTTTCCAGTTCTTCTTGTAAATCTTCATCGGGCTCTTCTTTAAGTAGTTCAATGGCCGCTTCAATATCTTCCTGCTGTTCATTGAGTTTATAGAACGTATTGACCTGATCCTTTAAGAGATTGGCTTCACTGATAATTTGTTGCGCCTGTTTTTGGTCATTCCAAAAATCAGGTTGCGACATGCGTTCTTCTAATTCAGCAATACGTTCTTCCTTCGTTTCGAGGTCAAAGAGACCCCCTGAAATCCGCTAATCGCTTAGCTGTATTTTCAATGCGGTTTTTAATTTCTGACATATCCATTTCACATCACCTCTTAAAAATCTTTAAAACTGTAGTTATATAATCATTTGCGGACAGAAAAGTTCACGCGCAACAATGAGTCTTTCAGTTTGTAGGAAATTTCAGGATTACAAGCAACCTTGTTGTTGATAGACATATCCTTTGTCACCCGGGATTATCCTATACAAGCGTGGTTTTTCCCGAAAACAACAAGATGCCTGAAAAATGCAATCTTCCGCAAATTTGTTCCTGTTTTATTTATAGCGAAATATTGATTGACAATCAAGGAATTATTTTCTAGACAACGTTTGCACTTTATTTGCATGGGGAGAAAAATTAATTGGGATTGTTTTGTTTGTATTTTATTCACTTAGCATTTTACAAGTGAAATCTGTATCAAAAGTGCTTAAATATGGTGAAAAAATCGTATAACTGATTTGATGTTTCCGGTGATTTTCGCGAAACAAGGTGGAAAATTCGCGAAAGAACAGTGTACAATCGCGAAACGACAAGCTCAATTCGCGAAAAAAAGCTACTAGATCGCGAGACCCAACATCAATTCCGCGAAAAGATTAATTTTTTTCACGAAAGTATACGATGCATTTCACAATCAAACAGTAATTTTGGTCATTAGCATACAAAAGAAATCTCTTTTTTCACGAAAAGCGGGCAGAAGATGACCAATCCCCTGCCCTGCTTTCAATTAAACGGCGTGTCTGCCGTGACAATGTTTATATTTTTTCCCGCTACCGCACGGACACGGTTCATTCCGGCCGATTTTTTCACCTCTGCGGATCGGTTTCCGCTTCGGTTTTTCTCCATCGGAACCGGGACGGACCGCTGTTCCTTTTGCAACTTCTTCCCGCTTTAAGTTATCCACGATCTGTGACTTCATGATGAATTTAGCCACGTCATCTTCAATGGCTTCCACCATGGCCTGGAACATTTCATAACCTTCCCGTTGATACTCTTGAAGAGGGTTGATTTGACCGTAGGCGCGGAGATGGATCCCTTGACGCAATTGATCCATCATGCTCAAGTGGTCGATCCACTTCGTATCAACGACACGCAAGGTAATGACCTTTTCAAACTCGCGCATTTTCTCCGGTCCGAGCTCTTGTTCTTTTTCATCGTAACGCTCTTTGACCTTCGCCAGAATCAGTTCTTTGATTTCTTCCAGATCTTTGCCGGCAAGGTCACTGGCGGTAATATCCCCGGGTTGCAGCAAGTTCGCATCTAAAAATTGGACCAGGCCTTCCAGATTCCATTGCTCATCTTTTTCATCCTCAAGGATAAACTGCGGTATATGACGGTCAATGACCGATTGAATCATGCCTTCAATAATATCGCGGAGATTATCGGAATCAAGGACTTCATACCGCTGTTTGTAAATGATTTCCCGCTGCTGGCTGATGACATTATCATACTCGAGCAATTGTTTCCGGGCATCGTAGTTATTTCCTTCAACCTGTTTCTGGGCCGATTCTACGGCACGGGAAACCATTTTGCTTTGAATCGGCTGGGAATCGTCCATACCGAGACGATCCATCATGCCTTGCATGCTTTCCGAACCGAAGCGGCGCATTAACTCGTCTTCCATGGACAAGTAGAACTGGGTGACCCCTGGATCGCCTTGACGTCCGGAACGTCCCCGCAACTGGTTATCGATACGACGGCTTTCGTGCCGTTCTGTACCGATTACTGCGAGTCCGCCGAGTTCTCTTACGCCTTCACCTAATTTGATGTCCGTACCACGACCGGCCATGTTCGTCGCGATCGTGACGGCACCTTTTTGACCGGCTTGAGCGATGATTTCCGCTTCCCGCTCATGGTGCTTCGCGTTGAGCACATTATGCGGAATGCCCCGCTTTTTCAACATCTTGGAAATCAGTTCGGATGTTTCAACGGCAACGGTACCGACAAGGACCGGTTGTCCTTTCTTATGCCGTTCCTCGATATCTTTTACTACCGCCCGGAATTTTCCTTCCATCGTACGGTAAATTAAATCAGGACGGTCTTCCCGAATAACCGGTTTATTCGTCGGAATGACGATTACATTCATGTTGTAAATGTTCTGGAATTCTTCTTCCTCCGTCTTCGCGGTACCGGTCATCCCGGCAAGCTTCCGATACATCCGGAAGTAGTTCTGGAAGGTGATGGTCGCCATCGTCATCGATTCATTTTGAATCGGCACGCCTTCCTTCGCTTCAATCGCCTGGTGCAAGCCATCGCTGTAGCGACGCCCTTTCATCAGACGACCGGTAAACTGGTCGACGATTACAATCTCGCCTTCTTGAACGATATAGTCGACATCGCGCTGCATGATGTAATTTGCCCGTAACGCCTGGCTAATATGGTGGTTTAAGGTTACGTTGTTGACATCAAATAAGTTTTCAATGCCAAAGGTACGTTCTGCTTTATCAATACCGGTTTCGGTTAATTGAATGCTCTTCGACTTCAAATCGATTGTATAATCTTCGCCTTCTTTTAACCGTTTGACAAAGGCATCGGCTTGCAAGTAAAGCTCGGTTGATTTTTTCATCGAGCCGGAAATGATTAACGGTGTCCGGGCTTCGTCAATTAAAATCGAGTCTACTTCGTCCACGATCGCGTAGTTGAGCGGACGCTGCACCATATGCTCTTTATAAAGCACCATGTTGTCGCGGAGATAGTCGAATCCGAATTCGTTGTTCGTTCCGTATGTGATATCTGCATTGTATGCTTCCTGTTTTTCTTCGCGACTCATCCCCGGTAAGTTCAAGCCGACGGTTAAACCGAGGAATTCATAAATTTTTCCCATTTCCGTGGCGTCACGTTTAGCCAGATAATCGTTAACCGTTACGACATGAACCCCTTTACCCGTTAAAGCATTCAAATAGACGGGCATTGTGGAGGTTAAGGTTTTACCTTCCCCCGTTTTCATCTCGGCAACGTTTCCCTCATGGAGAACGATACCACCCATTAACTGCACTTTATAAGGGTAAAGACCAATCGCACGGCGGGCGGCTTCCCGCACGACAGCAAAAGCTTCCACTAATAAGTCATCAAGGGTTTCCCCTTTTTCGAGACGGTTTTTAAATTCATCCGTTTTGGCCCGCAATTCCTCATCGGTCAATTTTTCCATCGTCGGGGCCAAAGCATCAATTTGGTTCGCTATTTTTTCGATCCGTTTTAATTCTCTACGACTTACATCAAAAATCTTTTTCAAAATACTAGCCATATTTTTTACGCTCCTTTAAGACAGGCTAAACTGCTCATTTCCAATTATTGAGCATATTTGTCTAACTTCATACAAAAATTGCACACATTGTTAGACTAGGCCCGTTTCTTTCAAAAACGTGCCTTTCCATTCATATTGAATAACACCTGATCGGTGATTATATCAAAATAATGAGACAATTGTTATTACAGTCAAGTTTATTGTAACACATCTAATCATAACACTGGCAACCCTTCATGACAACTTCCTGAACGAAGGGAATACGAACTATAAAAAGAGGGCACCGTATACGATCGCTCCCGAGATAACATAGACAGGATGAACTTTCCATTTTTCTAATAATAATAAACTAATCGCCGCGATCAATAAAGTTTGCGTACTGCCAATGAGCATAAACGAATCAAAGAAAAAATTGTACGCTAATAGTCCAAGCAATACGGCAACAATTGGCCGGACATAATTGCTCATCCGGATCACTTTCGGTGAGTCTTTATATTTCATCAGCCACGATAATAACACGATCATAATGATTAACGTCGGAGCAACGGTCGCAAATAAAGCAATAATTAGACCGGGTAATCCGCCCATTTCATAACCGATATAACCGGCCATTTTTGTCGCGATCGGTCCCGGTAACGTATTGGCAAAGGCCAGCATCTCGCTAAATTCTTGATGGGTTAACCAGCCATAGTTTTTAACTACTTCATTTTCGACCAGGGGGATAATTGCCGGACCACCGCCATAGCCGACCATATTCGGAATTAAAAAAGCGAGGAAAATATGCCAGTAAATCACAGGTTATTCACCTTCTTCGCGTCATCTTCTTTCGGTTTGTCCTTTTTCAATACTGCCGCTAGCAAAAAGCCGGCGATTAATAGAGCGGGGTGAATGTGGAACACCTCCAAGATTATCAAACAAAAAATAACGAGAACAATCGTCATGAGCCAGCCAAAATATCCTTGTGATTTTTTAATGAAATCCCAGGTTAACTGCCCCATCATGACACCTACAACGGGGATCACGGCCTTGGCAATCCCCTGCACCCAGGGAAGATCTTTATATTTATTTAAAACGGTCAAAAATAAAATTAATAAGACCACCGTCGGAATTACATTGGCAAGAAGGGCAATGAGACAACCGGTGATGCCGGCCACCCGATAGCCGATATAGCCCGCCATCTTTGTGGAAATCGGTCCCGGCAGGGCGTTCCCGAGGGCTAACGAATCGGAAAACTCATCCGCTGTCATCCAGCGATATCGTTCGACCACTTCCTTATAATATAACGGGATCGAGCTCGGTCCGCCGCCATAGCCTAATAATCCCGTCCGGAAAAAAGCGAGAAACAGGTCTACGTAGATTTTCATTCCTTCACCTCTAACTAAAAACAGTTTGCTCTTTTGTCCATTTGGAACCTAGTGTAACAAACCATTCCTATCTTCATGTAAGTTTCCATTAGAATGTATTTTATCACATTCCTTTGCGCGAGCACATCGGCCGTGAATGTTTTTACCGAGATTTTATCTTAAACAAATATACATTGTTATGTATAGGACAGGACACTCCCGGGAAAAATGAAAAGGCCACAATGAAGATCTTCCTCATTGCGGCCCATCTATTTCGATTAAACCGTCTCAATCAAGCCGTATTTTCCATCTTTACGCTTGTAGACGATGTTGGTCGTATTCGTTTCTGCATCGGTATATACAAAAAAGCTGTGTCCTAACAAGTTCATTTGCAAGACAGCTTCTTCACTGCTCATCGGTTTCAAATCAAAGCGTTTCGTACGCACAATTTCAATTTCTTGTTTTTCTTCTTTTTCCTTAGGAGCAATATCGTTCCTGAAGATCACATCTGTACCTGTTTCCCGCATCTTGCGGTTGACTTTTGTTTTATATTTACGAATTTGTCTTTCCAGTTTATCCGCTACTAAATCAAGTCCAGCGTACATATCTTCATGTCGTTCCTCGGCTCGGAGGACAAGCTCAGGGAACGGAATGGTTACTTCGACCTTCGTTGTCTTGTCATTGTACACTTTCAAGTTGATGTAGACCGTTGCATTCGGGGCTTCATGGAAGTACTTTTCCAGTTTGGAAATTTTCTTCTCGGCGTAATCCCGTAATGCTGGAGTTACTTCAATGTTTTCACCGCGTACGTTATAAATCATGTGCGAACTCCTCCTTTATTAAAACTATAATTACATATTCAACAAAAGCCTCTTTAATTCCTGCCTGCTGCAAAAGATAATTGTGTCGAAAATGTGACAGACTAAACATTTTTCTACACAAACAAATCTATACATATTTTTCCCAATTACTAATGAATCAAACGTAAAAAGGAA
>CALGAD010000092.1 GCA_937951955.1 uncultured Bacillaceae bacterium | reverse complement strand
GAGTGTCTGAAATATTGGTATAATAACAAGACCGAGAATAACTTGACACAAACTAGAAAAATTTTATTCTTGACAAAATTTGTTTCTAGTTATGAAATGGATAATAATAGTGAAAATTATAATTTCAAAATGGGGTGTTAAGATGAAGCAATGGATATCATCTTTAGCTGCTCCAGATTCAAATAAACATTTATCGATTTCGCCTTGGATGATTAAAAAACCTGAAATTGTTTTTCCACATCAAACGTTAAGTGAAGCTGCACAGATCTTATTGGATCAACGCATTACTTATTTACCTGTCGTTGATGAAAATAGATACTTAATTGGTCTAATTAGCCGTTCAAGAATTATGCGGATCTTAATGGAGCAACAGCCGTTAAACCAGATCGTGAACAATGTGATGATAAAAGATCCTGTAACCGTTTCCTCTGAAACATCGATTTTAGAAGCTTACCAAATTCAAGCTAGTTGTCTCCCCGTCGTCAATAACCATGGTCAATTGGAAGGTTTGTTAACTCGACAAGCGCTTATGGAAGCTTATAATTATTATATTCAGCAATTGCAGTCAAAGGAATATACTGCGGAAATTTTAAATATCGTTTTGGAAAGTGCATATGAAGGTATTTGTGTCGTTGATAGACAAGCGATTATTCGTGAATTTAACAGCGCTTACAGTCGATTTTTAGGTGTAAGGCAGGAAGATGTTATTGGTCGGAAAGTAACAGATGTGATTGAAAATACCCGTTTGCATATCGTTTTAGAAACTGGAGTTCCCGAAAGGGGCTTTATTCAAAAAATAAACGGTCAAGATATGGTTGTTCATCGGATACCGATTTGGAAGAACCAACAAGTTGTTGGAGCCATTGGCATGTTAATTTTTGAAGGCGTGTCAGAAGTTTATCATATTTTGCAGCGTGTTCAAAATTTATATGTTAAACATTCGGATACTGAGAATAGAGTCGAAAAATCTGTCGCTTTTCCATTAGTGAAAAAAGATCGTGTAACTTTTGATCAAATTATCGGAAATTCAGAATGCTTGCAAAAAGTTAAACGAATTGCACGTAGGGCAGCCAAAGTGGCTTCTACCGTTTTAATTACTGGTGAAAGCGGAACGGGAAAAGAATTGTTTGCAAAAGCGATTCACTACAATAGCGTATATGCGAATGGACCATTTATAAGCGTAAACTGTTCAGCCATTCCTGAACATTTACTCGAATCTGAACTGTTTGGATATGAAGACGGAGCTTTTACTGGTGCTAAAAAAGGCGGAAAACCAGGAAAATTTGAACAGGCCAACAAAGGCACCATTTTTTTAGATGAAATTGGCGATATGCCGTTGTCCATGCAGGCAAAAATTCTTCGCGTGCTGCAAGAACGAACTGTGGAACGAGTCGGAGGAACCCATAGCATTTCACTGGACATACGTGTGATAGCAGCGACCAATGCAAATCTTCAAGAACTCGTTAAACAAGGCAAGTTTCGTGCAGATTTGTTTTATCGCTTAAATATTATACCTATTCATTTGCCGCCGCTTCGCGAACGTAAAGAAGAAATTCCTAAATTAATTTCATACAGTTTAGAACAACTGTCTATTAAGAACGGCGTAACCCCTAAACAATTTCATCAAGGTGCGATTAAAAAGATGATGGAATATGACTGGCCAGGAAATGTCCGTGAACTATTAAATACGGTTGAAATGCTGCTTGTCCTTTGTGAAAGTGAAGTAATTACCCCTCATGATTTACCAGAGAAGTTTTTTGAATCTTCGAATGTTCAAAAAATTGAAAGCCATACCCATGTATTAAAAGAAGTTCCTATGAAAGATATGATGGAACAGCATGAATACGAATTAATCATACAAACATTAGCGGAATGCAATGGCAATAAAGCGAAAGCTGCGAGGAAATTGGGAATTCATCGTTCAACGTTATATGAAAAATTAAAAAAATATCAGCTTTTATAAAAAAGTGCAATGTCGGGAATAACAGACACAACCGACATGAATACGTCTGGATAATCAGACATATTCGCAGTTGAAAAGATCTATGCAATTGTTTATTGCATTAGATCTTTTTTGTTTTTCTATGTTTATTTTTAGTTGGCATGAAGTTTGCAATATATAAAAGCAAGGCATGCAGGTGCACCGTTATGCCGGAAGTGAGTATCAATTGTGCAATTAAATCCGAAAGTTTATGAATAAGTGATTGAAAGTATTGTATTAAAGGAGGGGTAGCTTGAATGGGATATTCATTTTTCCGTTTGCCTCAGCTTTGCATATACGGTCAAGGTTCATTTCAAGAAGTAGGTATCCAAACTTCTAAATTTGGCAACACTGCCTTGCTGGTGTCAGACCCAATCATTTCAAAAATGGGCTATGTTGATGAATGCCGCAAATATTTGGAAGATGCAGGAGTTACGGCATTTGTTTATACGAACATCGACTCGGAACCTACGGATGTGCACGTAGAGGAAGCATTAAACATTTGCCGGGAAAACAATTGCGATGTCATTGTAGCTTTAGGAGGAGGCAGCTGTTTAGACACAGCAAAAGCTGTGGCTGTAATGGTGAATAACGAGGGCTACATCGGTGATTATGTGGGAGGAAAGAAAGAGATTGTAAATGCTCCTTTGCCGTTAATTTGTCTGCCGACTACGGCAGGAACTGGTTCAGAAGTTACTGATGTCACGGTGGTTACGAATACTTCTGAAAATATCAAAATGATGATCAAAAATTCTGCTTTTCTCCCTAAGGTAGCTATTGTTGATCCATATTTATCGAAAACAGTGCCACCGAAAGTAACAGCCGCGACAGGAATTGATGCGCTTTGTCATGCGATTGAAGCGTATATTTCCCGCCGTTCTCAGCCAATGACTGATACGTTGGCATTATCAGCGATTGAAAAAATTATCAACAATATTGAAACGGCTTATAACAATAGTTCTGACATACATGCTCGAGATCAGTTGGCATTGGCTGCGATGGAGGCAGGAGTTGCTTTTTCAAACGCTTCTGTATGTTTGGTGCATGGCATGTCTCGTCCAATAGGGGCGATTTTCCACGTTCCTCACGGGATTTCAAATGCGATGCTTTTGCCAGCAGTATTAGAGTTTAGTAAAGATCATTGCGTAGAACGTTTGGCAGCGATAGGACGTTTAATCGATAAAAAATTGGAACAAGTAAACAACGACATTGCTGCAAACGAAACAATTGAGCAAGTAAAGCAATTGTGCCGAAATCTAAATATTCCAAACTTAAAAAGATATGGCATTGATGAAAAACAATTCGAAGAGCATCTAGAGAAAATGGCTGAAGACGCGATCGCGAGTGGCAGTCCAGGCAACAATCCTCGGATACCAAACAAGGAAGAAATTATAGAGTTATATCGTTATTGTTACAACTATCAATTTTAATCAATTTTAAAATTTAGAAAGGAGCAAATGACATTGACGAGAGTGTTAAAAAATTTTATTGGCGGCGAATGGGTAGAGGCCCAAACGACAAACCGTCAACCGGTTTTAAACCCTGCAACTGCAGAAACATTAGCAGAAGTTCCAATTTCAACTGAAAAAGATGTTGATGAAGCTGTAAAGGTTGCTCGAGAAACGTTTGAAGAGTGGAGAAGGGTACCAGCACCTAAACGGGCAAGAATCATGTTTCGATTCCATGAATTACTAACGAAAAACCACAAAGAATTAGCTGAATTAATTACGAAAGAAAATGGAAAAACATTTGAAGATGCGTATGGAGAAGTTCAAAGAGGAATCGAATGCGTTGAGTTTGCAGCTGGAATTCCTCATTTGCTAAAAGGTGAAATTTTGCCTGATATCGCAGAAGGTATCGAATCGGCCATGTTCCGTTATCCAGTTGGAGTTGTTGGAGGTATCACTCCATTTAACTTCCCGATGATGGTTCCTTGCTGGATGTTCCCGTTAGCGATTGCTTGTGGAAATACATTTGTATTAAAACCATCCGAACAAACACCGCTTCTTGCGGAACGGCTTGCTGAGTTAATTGCGGAAGCAGGATTGCCAAAAGGTGTTCTCAATATCGTTCACGGAGCACATGATGTCGTAAATCGTTTGCTTTCACATCCGGATGTAGATGCAATTTCTTTTGTCGGTTCTCAGCCGGTTGCTGAATATGTGTATCGTACGGCAGCATCATACGGCAAGCGTGTACAAGCATTAGCTGGAGCGAAAAACCATGCGATTGTTTTAGCGGACGCGAATATGGATTTGACTATAAAAGGTATTATGAATGCTGCTTTCGGAAGTGCAGGGCAAAGATGTATGGCAACTTCAGTTGTTGTTGCAGTTGAAGAAATTGCAGATGAATTAATCGAAAATCTAATGGCAGCAGCAAATCAAATCAAATTAGGGAATGGATTGGATCCGGATGTCAAATTAGGCCCCGTTATTAGCGACAAACATTTGGAACGCGTTCATGGTTATATTGAATCCGGTATAGCTGAAGGTGCAAATTTAATTCGTGATGGTCGAAAAGATAGTGAGGGTACAAAAGGGTTCTTCTTGGGACCAACCATTTTTGATGAAGTAAAACCGTCGATGAAAATTTGGAAAGAAGAAATTTTCGCTCCTGTATTGTCTATCGTAAGAGTGAAAAATCTGGATGAAGCAATTGAATTAGCGAATAAATCAGACTTTGGAAATGGTTCGGTCATTTATACAAATAGCGGTAGTGCAGTGCGCAAATACCGTGAAAATATTGAAGTAGGAATGTTAGGTGTAAATATTAATGTACCGGCTCCAATGGCATTTTTCCCGTTTTCTGGATGGAAAAATTCATTCTATGGCGATTTGCATGCGAATGGAAGAGATGGAGTGGAGTTTTATACACGAAGAAAAATGATTACAACACGCTGGTTTGGTTAATTGATGAAAGGCATTCTTTGCCTTTCATTCCCTCTATATAATAAATTTCATTCCTTTTGTGTAATAGAGACTCGGAAATTAATTAAGTAATTTCGGGACTTTTGGAGGTTTTGCGTATCCTAAAATAATCCTTAGGGTGTTAGAGATAAAAAACTGCATGCCAAATAAACCT